>URAN01000021.1 GCA_900545865.1 uncultured Eubacteriales bacterium | reverse complement strand
ATCTCAATCGAGCCACAAGGGATTTTTCGAAACATCGGGCGAATGTTTTTCTTTCAGAAAAACTGAGCAAGGCGGACATATACAAGGCTCCCGAAAAATGAGGGTTGCACCCGATATTTTTTGGGAAGAGGGAGCGTGCCGCTCCACCAACCCCGAGCAAGTCGGACGAACATCTCAATCGAGCCACAAGGGATTTTTCGAAACATCGGGCGAATGTTTTTCTTTCGGAAAAGCTGAGCAAGGCAGACATATACAGGACTCCCGAAAAATGAGGGTTGCACCCGATATTTTTTGGGAAGAGGAGATGCCGCGTAGCAGGCGATGAATTTTATCGTGATAAAATTCGAGCAAGCAAAACGGACATATACAGGGTTCCCGAAAAATGAGGGTTATACCCGTAATTTTTTGGGAAGAGGAGATGCAAGGTAGCGGGCGAATGTTTTTCCTTTCGGAAAAACTGAGCAAAGCGGACTTTGCATCGACGATGTGGCACTCTATGGCACTCTTGAATAGTATATATTATAATAGCAGGAAGAAATCAACCGTATGGCAATTACGGAAATTTAAAAAGAAGGGCAGCGTGAAAAACACTATGAACGAACAAGAGATTTTCGAACGAATGACTTCTGTCGAACAGTCGGTCAAATCCGCTCACCACCGAATTGACGAAGTGGTCGAAAACGGTAAAAGCATCGGCGAAATACTTGTTGAAATGAAGTATATGCGGCGTGATTTAAATGAACTGTTGGAAAGGGTTCTTGTTATAGAAAAAAAGCCGGGTCGCAGATACGATATGATTATAACCGCAATAATCACAGCCGTAATCGCCGCGGCGGTCAGCTTTTTTATCAAATAGCATTCCCGAATATCATATATGGAAAGGACGGTGAAATCAATGAAAATATCAGCCGGAACAATCGCGCGCACTCTCTGTTTGTGCCTTGCGCTCATTAATCAGCTTCTCGCAATATTCGGCAAGGGTACAATCTCGTTCGCCGAGGACGATATTTATCAGGCGGTAAGTATAATATTTACCCTTGTGACATCGGTTGCCGCATGGTGGAAGAATAATAGTTTTACACAAGCGGCGTGTATGGCGGACAAGATACTTTGCGCCGAAAAAGAGTGCAAAAAGACAAAATAATCTCTTATCATTTCTTACTCTGCGGATAAGAGAAACCCTTTACTATTCTATGCCGGCGCAGAGCGGCAGAATGGAGATTTTTCAATTATGATTATCGGAATAAATTGCGGTCACACGGTCAGCGGAACTGTCGGAAGCGGCGCAGTCGGAATCCTAAACGAAAGCGATGAAACACGGGTGATCGGATACCGTCTTATGGACAGGCTGCGCAAAACGGGAAACACGGTCATTGATTGTACCGATGATAAATCCCCGACTGTGAACGCAAACCTTAAAAAAATCTGTGATATGGCAAACGCACAGCCGCTCGATATGTTTTTGTCGATTCATTTCAACAGCGGCGGCGGAAAAGGCTGTGAAGCTTACACCTATGACGGAAAGGACAATGCACGGGCAAGCCAAATGCTGGACGCCCTAAAATCGCTCGGTTTTGTAAACCGCGGTGTAAAGGACGGCTCGCGCCTGTATGTAATACGCCACACCAACGCCCCTGCTTGTCTTTTGGAGGTATGCTTTGTCGATACCCAAAGCGATGCGGACTTGTATCGGCGGCTCGGTGCAGACCTGATTGCGGATAAATTATGTGAGGCAATCACTGGGAAAAATCCGAACGATTCGGAAAACGAAAATTCAAATAATGAAGGAGATTTGACAATGACTCAATATGAGGAACTCAAAAAAATGGTTGATGACATCGACCGCAAAATCGACTCGCTCGCCGAAAAGGTAAAAGAGCCGATGATTTATAACTATGTCGATGACAATATGCCCGAATGGGCAAGACCCACGATAAAGCGTCTTGAAGATAACGGAATCTTAAAAGGCGACGGTGACGGTCTCGGTCTTACCGACGAGATGCTGCGCATTCTCGTTATTTGTGACCGCGCAGGTGCGTTTTGTAACCTTTCGGAACAATAATCATACTTTAAGCAAATACGGGTTGACGCAAAATAATTTTGCGTCAACCCGTTTCATTTAGTCTTATTTTTTGTCAAAGCTGCATATAAGCCGATACAGCCATCGAGAATATCATTCCACGCCGTATCAAAATCGCCCGTGTACCACGGGTCAGCAACATCGCCGCGGCGGTCGGTATAATCCATCATAAGCGAAACCTTATTCTTTTCATCATTGCCGACAAACCTCTGCATATTCCTGAGATTGTATCTGTCCATAGCGATTATCTTATCATAATAATCATAATCGCTTTTTGTCATTTGAACCGCCGTTTTGCCCTTGCATGAAATACCGTGTTCAGCCAGCTTTGCCTTAGCCGGCGGATATACGGGGTTGCCAATCTCCTCTGTACTTGTCGCGGCGGAACGTATTTCAAACTCGCCCTCCGCGCGGTGCTTTTTAACCAAATCCTTAAAAATAAATTCCGCCATAGGACTTCTGCATATATTGCCGTGGCATACAAATAAAATTTTAATCATCTCGTTTTGCCCTCTCTGTCAAAATGCAAAATTTCAACATAATTTTTCAAGCGGAAGATTCGGTACGGCATTTAAAGTCATATCCGCAACGTTTCCGCTCTCATATTCGGCGAAAGCCGCACAGCCTATCATTGCCGCATTATCGGTACAAAGCTCAAACCGAGGGTAATAAAACTTCATTCCGTTTTCCTCGGCGGATTTCGCTATCCGTTCTCTGAGCGGCTTGTTTGCCGCAACACCGCCGGCAAGCGCAAGCGTGTTTATTCCATTTTCTCTCGCACAGTTTATCAGATGCCGCGACAAAACATCAACGACCGCCTCTTGGAACGATGCGGCAACATCATACTTGTTTATCTCGATATTCTTTTGTTCGGCGTTATGTATATAATTCAAAACCGCGGTTTTTACTCCGCTGAAACTGAAATCAAAACCGTTCTCGCCCATATTCACGCGTGGGAAGTGTATCGCATTCGGGTCGCCGTTCTCCGCCGCTTTTTGCACAGCCGGACCGCCCGGATACCCGAACCCGAGAACTCTCGAAACCTTATCAAACGCCTCCCCTGCCGCATCGTCATGCGTGCGCGCAAGAACCTTGTAATCCGAATATCCGCCAACCTTTACTATATGGCTGTGACCACCCGAGGCAACAAGACAGATAAAGGGCGGCTTTAAATCGGGCGTTTCGAGATAATTCGCCGAGATATGTCCTTTTATGTGATGCACGGGGATGAGCGGCTTGTTCAAGGCATACGCAAACGCTTTTGCATATGATACTCCGACCAAAAGCGCACCGACAAGCCCCGGCCCGTATGTAACCGCAACCGCGTCAATATCGGATTTTTGTATCCCCGCTTTTATTATTGCCGCATCAACAACAGTGCTTATGTTTTCGATGTGCATTCGCGATGCAATTTCGGGTACGACTCCGCCGTACTCTTTATGCGTATCGATTTGAGTATTTATAACATTCGATAAAATTTCGAATCGGTCGCGGATAACCGCTGCCGCCGTCTCGTCACAAGAACTCTCTATCGCTAAAATATTCATAATACCTCAATCCTTTTGTGTCTCCGTTAAATTATCTGTATCGGGGTTTATTTTAAGTGCCATAAGCATTGCGTCATCACGATTGTGATAATACTTTTTTCTGATGCCACACTGTTCAAACCCCATTTTTTTGTATAGGGAAATCGCGGCGGCGTTGGTGGTCTTGACCTCAAGATTCATCGTTTCAACACCGCGCTCGGTGCAAATTTGAATTAGCAAGCGCATAATCTCGCATCCCAAACCGCATCGGCGATAATCGGCGGCGACCGCTATATCCGTTATATCCGCACAGTCGAGAACCGTCCATACTCCGCCGAACCCGACAACCCTTTCGTTTTCTTTATCTCTCGCGACTATATAGACCGATACCCTGTTGTCAATCTCGCTTTCAAACATCTTTTTTGTCCACGGGTCGTCAAAACATTCTTGTTCAAGCCGCCAGACCTCATCTATATTATCCTTTGATAAAACCTCAAATTCAATCATAATTTTCTCTCTTTAAAAGCCTTTGTTCAACACTTTGTCAATAAGCTCAGCGAGCTTATCCCTGCACGTTCTGTACACCGTTTCGTCACCGCCGAACGGGTCGGGAACCTCTGACGGCGTGCCGAGATAATCCGAAAATGTGAATACCTTATCATCAATTTCTTTTGATAAAAACGCCGACAAAATTGTCATCTTGTGCGATGCGGTCATAACAAGAACCAAATCCGCCTTGTCTATCATCTCGGACGTTAATTGCCGCGAACGATGATTTGATATATCTATTCCTATCTCACGCATAACCGCCGCCGAATTTCGGCTGACCGCGCTCTCGCTCGCAAACAACCCTGCCGATTCGGCAACCGCCGCAATACCCCGTTTTTTACATTCATAATTGAACAAACCCTCTGCCATGGGGCTGCGACAGGTATTGCCCGTGCATACAAACAACACCTTTTTTACCTTATTTTCATCTTTTGTCTCGTTGTCGGCGTTGAGGACATTCTTTTCTGTTCCTGTTTCAAACTCGCTTACCGCCGCACTGTCCGAAAGATTAAGCACCTTTTCTCCTGCGGCACGGTACAGCCTGTTACGAACCGCACGCCAGCGTTCTTTTTCCGAAATTTCGGGTGCAAAAATAATCTCAACGCCCCTCTCGTCCATTTCACGCAGTGCGGTAAAAAGTCTGTGCATTGCGCTTTGAGGATTTTTAAGACTTCCGAGTGATATTATCTCTTGTGCATCAAATTTCGGGAACTCATCGAATACGAGCATTCCGCACTTGTGTATCTTGCTTTGGCGTGTGACAAATTCTTTAACCTCATCCACATTTCCCGACAGAATAACAACATCCGCATCGGGCGAATAGTGCTTATATTTAAGTCCCGGCGATTTTGGTTTTTCGCCGTCTTTGACCGATGTCACAACCTCAACGTTGCCGAGAATCTCTGACAGCTGTTCCGCCGTCACATCACCCGGGCGCAAAAGCACGGGCTTTTCGCCGCTCATATCTATCACCGTTGACTCAACACCGATTCGGCAATCGCCGCCGTCAATTATGGCGTCAACTCTGCCGTTCATATCCTCTGTACAATGTCTGAACGTTGTCGGGCTGGGTTTTCCCGACAGGTTCGCGCTCGGCGCGGCAATCGGCGTTTGAGCAAGCTCTATCAGCCGTCTTGCCGTCTTATTATCGGGCATACGCACCGCAACGGTTTCAAGACCGCCCGTTGTTTCATACGGAACTCTCTCACATTTTTTGAATATCATTGTCAGCGGACCCGGCCAAAATTTATCGGCAAGCCGTTTTGCCGCTTGCGGCACATCTGCCGCAAGCTCGTCCAGCATACCGATATTCGAAATGTGCGCAATAAGCGGATTATCCGCCGGTCTGCCTTTTGCCTTAAATATATTCTTGACCGCATTCGGGTTAAACGCGTCCGCGCCCAAGCCATAGACGGTTTCTGTCGGCAAAATTACATTGCCGCCTGATTTTATAATATCGGCGGCAATCTTTAAGTCACTGTCTTTGGCGGTCAGAAATTTTGTTGTCATATCCGACACCTCTTAACTTATCTGTCTCTGTTATCAGCTCAATTCCTCTGCCTGAGCCTTTAATTTTTCGCTCTGATCCGTTGTGACAAGAGCGTCAATAACCTCATCCAAATCACCGTTCATAATCTGTTCGAGCTTGTACAGAGTAAGCCCGATGCGGTGGTCGGTCATTCTTCCCTGGGGGAAGTTATATGTCCTTATTCTCTCGCTTCGATCGCCCGTGCCGACCTGGCTCTTTCTGTCCGCGGCGATAGACTCGCTGCGCTCTCTTTCCATTTTTTCGTAAAGCCTTGAACGCAACATCTTCATTGCCGCCTCGCGGTTTTTATGCTGTGAACGTTCGTCCTGACACGCAACAACGATTCCCGTTGGAATATGCGTAATTCTTATCGCCGATTCGGTCTTGTTTACGTGCTGCCCGCCCGCGCCGCTCGAACGATATGTGTCAATCTGTAAGTCATCGGGGTTTATCTCAACCTCAACCTCGTCAACCTCGGGCAAAACCGCAACGGTAACGGTTGATGTGTGAATTCTTCCGCTTGACTCTGTTTCGGGAACACGCTGAACACGGTGAACTCCGCTTTCGAATTTAAGGCGGCTGTATGCCCCCTCACCTTCAATCATAAATGTTACCTCTTTGATGCCGCCGATACCAATCTCCGAAAGGTTCAAAACCTCTGTTTTCCAGCGTTTTGAGTCGGCGTACATCGAATACATACGAAAGAGGTCACCGGCAAACAATGCCGCCTCGTCACCGCCTGCGCCGCCGCGTATCTCGACAATGACGTTTTTGTCATCGTTTGGGTCTTTCGGCAAAAGCAATACCTTTAACTCTTCCTCAATCTTTTCGATATTTTCCTTTGCCGTCTTTATCTCATCGACAAGCATCTCTTTAAATTCCTTGTCGGTATCGGGGTCGTCCATCATTGCTGTGTCATCCTCAATCATTGCTTTGTTCTGTTTATATTCGCGATACTTTTCGACAATAGGCGCCATATCCGAGTGTTCCTTACACAGCTTTCGCCACGTTTCTTGGTCGGCAATAACTTCGGGGTCGCTTATTTTCTTTGCTAAAAGCTCATACTGTTCCTCTATAAACGAAAGTTTTTCAAACATATTATATCAATTCTCCTAAATTAAACTTAAAGCTCGCCCCTGGATTTTGCAATCAGGTATGCGTTTATGAATCCGTCAATGTCTCCGTCCATAACGGCGTTGATATTTCCGACCTCATAATTCGTTCGGTGGTCTTTGACCATTGTATAGGGATGAAATACGTATGAACGTATCTGACTTCCCCAGCCGATTTCCATCTGAACACCCTTTAAGTCCTCAATTTTTTCCTTTTGTTCGCGCTCGGCAATCTCAATCAGCTTTGATTTAAGCATTTTCATTGCCGTTTCGCGGTTTTTATGCTGTGACCGCTCGTTCTGACAGGTAACAACAACACCGGTCGGGATATGCGTAATTCTTATCGCCGATTCGGTTTTATTGATATGCTGTCCGCCGGCGCCGCTTGACCGATATGTGTCAACACGCAAATCCTCGGGGTTGATGTCAACCTCAATATCATCATCTATTTCGGGCATAACCTCACATGATGCAAAGGAGGTGTGCCGCCGCGCCGCAGAATCAAACGGTGAAATTCTGACGAGCCGATGAACACCCTTTTCGCACTTGGCATAACCGTATGCGTTAAGACCCTCAACCAAAAAAGTAATGCTTTTGAGTCCTGCCTCTTCGCCGTCGAGAAAGTCAAGTGTTTCCACGCTGTAACCCCTGCGTTCCGCCCAGTGCGTGTACATACGATAGAGCATCTCGCACCAATCCTGTGCTTCCGTGCCGCCTGCGCCTGCGTGCAGGGTTATAATCGCGTTGTTTTTATCATACTTGCCCGACAAAAGCGTTTCGAGTTTCATATTTTCAAGGTCCGAGGTCAGCTTTTTATAATTTGTCTTTACCTCATCCAAAACGCTCTCGTCATCCTCTTCTATCGCAAGCTCGACAAGGGTTTTTAAGTCATCCCACAGAGACTTTAGTTCGCAATAACGCGCAATCTTGTCGCGCAACCCCTTAATCTTTTGCATAGTTTTTCCTGCGGCATTCATATCATTGTAAAAATCGGGTTTTACCGTCTCCGCCTCGAGTTCTTTTATCTCGTTTTCGGTTTTTTCTATGCTAAAGTGAATCCCTCAAATCCGTTATGTCCTTTTCCATGCCGTCTAAGCCAATCTTATACTCATCAAAAGCTATCACGTTATCACTTCCTAAATATAATATATTTTCGGTGGCATACCTGCCGCCGAATGGGGTTAAATCAAATTTTTGTGTGCCGCCGCACGCTTTCCGCGGATGTTACGCGCGGTTTTCTGCCTGATCCTTTGCCAAGCAACAGTTTTTATACTTTTTGCCGCTGCCGCAAGGACAAGGATCGTTTCTGCCGATTTTCACGGTCTTGCGTACAGGCTTTTTCTCAACCGTTCCGTCACCGCCGTGGTTCTCGGCGATAGGCTTTGCAACCTGCTTTCTCTCTATCTTATTCTGCGGTACAACATGGAACAGGTATTTAACCGTATCCTCTTTGATTGATGCAATCATCTCTTCGAACATATCCATTGCCTCGAATTTATACTCGATAACGGGATCTCTCTGTGCGTAAGCACGCAGGTTAATACCCTGGCGGAGCTGTTCCATATCATCAATATGATCCATCCATTTTTGGTCAACGACACGCAGCATAAGTATGCGCTCTACATCACGCATTGCGTCACCGAATTCCGATTCTTTTTCAGCGTATTTCTCATCCAAAACCTCAATGAAATCATCCTGCAAGCTGTCCTTTGTCATATGGTCAAGTTCGTGTTCGCTGAACTCAAACGTATCTTCGGGAAGCTCGCCGAATACGGCGTTCATATGCTCGCGCATTGCGCCCCATTCCCATTCTTCCGCCGCCTCGGACACAGCCGAATATTTCGAAACAATCATCTCAACGGTATCGGTAATCATATTCATAACATAACTGCGCATATCCTCACCGTTGAGAACTCGGTCACGCTGTTCGTATATCATTTCACGCTGTTGGTTATTGACATCATCGTATTGAAGAACGTGCTTTCTTATATCAAAGTTCCTGCCCTCAACACGCTGTTGTGCGGTCTCAATGGCATTGCTGAGCATCTTGCTCTCTATTGCCTCATCATCTTCGAGACCGAATGTTTCCATTATTCTGTTAATTCTCTCGGGTGCGAACAAACGCATCAAATCATCCTCTAACGAGAGATAAAAACGCGACTTTCCGACATCGCCCTGACGTCCGCTTCGGCCCCTGAGCTGGTTGTCGATACGTCTGCTCTCGTGACGTTCCGTGCCGATTATATAAAGACCGCCTGCTTCGAGAACCTCTTTTTGTTCGGGTTCTATTTCCTTTTTGAATCTGTCGTGCAGCTCGCGGAATGTCTTGCGTGCATTGAGAATCTCTTCATCATCGGTTTCGGCAAAGCCCGTTGCCTGAACGATAAGCTCATCGGTGAATCCCTGTTTTTCCATCTCTGCCTTTGCCATAAACTCAGCGTTACCGCCGAGAACGATGTCCGTTCCGCGCCCCGCCATATTCGTGGCAATGGTAACAGCACCGGCTTTGCCTGCCTGTGCGACAATTTCCGCCTCTTTATCGTGGAACTTTGCATTCAAGACGTTGTGTTTTATTCCACGCTTGCGCAAAAGCTTGCTCAAAATCTCTGATTTTTCTATCGAAACAGTACCGATAAGCACCGGCTGATTCTTTTCGTGGGCCGCAACAATCTCATTGATTACCGCGTTGAACTTTCCGAGTTCAGTCTTATAAATCGAGTCGGGAAGGTCAATCCTCGCAAGCGGCTTGTTTGTGGGGATAACCACAACGTCAAGCTTGTAAATTTCCTGAAACTCCTCTTCCTCGGTTTGAGCCGTACCGGTCATACCCGAGAGCTTTTTATATAACCTAAAGAAATTCTGGAACGTGATTGTCGCAAGAGTCTTGCTCTCGTTCTCGACCGTTACACCCTCTTTTGCCTCTATCGCCTGGTGCAGACCGTCACTGTAGCGGCGGCCGAACATCATACGACCCGTAAACTCATCGACAATGATGACTTCACCGTCTTTTACAACATAATCCTTGTCGCGCTTCATCACGCCGATTGCCTTTATTGCCTGGTTAATATGATGCGAAATCGTCATATTGTCGGGGTCGGTAAGGTTTTCGAGATTAAAATATTTCTCGGCTTTTTCAACGCCCTGCGGCGTAAGAATTGCCGTATGCGCCTTTTCGTCAACGATGTAATCATAATCGTCAAACTCGTGTTCTTCCTCAACCTCAACCTTTGAATCGGTCTCGACAACCTTTTTAAACTTTAATGTTTTTGCAAAGCGGTCAGCCTGTACATAAAGGTCGGTTGACTTGTCGCCCATACCCGAGATGATAAGCGGCGTTCTCGCCTCATCAATCAAGATGCTGTCCACCTCATCGACAATCGCAAAAGCGTGACCGCGCTGAACCTTTTGTTCCTTATAAATAACCATATTATCACGCAGATAGTCAAAGCCCATCTCGTTGTTTGTTCCGTAAGTAATATCGGCATTATACGCCTCTTTGCGCTGTGCGTTCTCTTTTTCGTGAATAACCAGACCGACGGACAGACCGAGGAAGTTATATAACTTACCCATCCACTCGCTGTCACGCTTGGCGAGATAGTCGTTCACGGTAACAATGTGAACACCCTCACCCGTGAGCGCGTTCAGATACGCCGGCAAAGTCGCAACAAGAGTTTTACCTTCACCTGTTTTCATCTCGGCGATTCTGCCCTGGTGCAGGACAACGCCGCCGACAATCTGTACGGGAAAGTGCTTCATTCCGAGGACGCGCCACGATGCCTCTCGGCATACCGCGAAAGCCTCGGGTAATATATCATCCGTTGTTTCGCCGTCTTTGAGACGCTGTTTGAATTTGTCCGTCATTGCGCGAAGCTCTGCATCGGTTTTTTCCGCCATTGTGTCTTCAAGTGCCGTAACCTTGTCAACAATGGGATAGATTTTTTTTAGTTCACGGTCGCTGTAAGTACCGATAATTTTTTCAATTACGCTTTTTACGCTCATAATTTATCTTATCCTTTCAATGCGTATTGCAAATATATTCCCTTTTCAAATCATATCTATATCAAATTAAGAACAATTATAACTATTGTAACACTATTTTCTCTCTTTTGCAAGTAAAATATTGTATTTATTTGCGTTTTAATAAAATTTTATTCAGTTTTTACCTCTTACCCTTTTATAACGCCGCCAAAATCGCTTTGTTTTGTGAGTAAAGTCAAAAACAGGGACGTATTCCGCCCCTGTTTTTAAAGCATTATTTAATTGATTCGTATACGCCCCAGATAACCTTTGCCGCCTCGGCTCTCGTTGCCGTTCCTCTCGGTTTAAAGCTTCCGTCCTCATATCCGTTTATCACGCCCATACCGACAAGCTGTGCAACCGCGTCTTTTGCGTATTCCGCAATGTTGTCAACATCGGTAAAGTCCAAAGCCGCCGCACTGTTCGACTTATTCAGCGCACGGTACAGTATCGTCACCATATCCTGGCGCATTATCGGCTGTCCCACACCAAAGAAATCATCCGACTGACCCTGGATATATCCTGCGCTTACCGCCGAATATATATAAGGCGCATACCATGCCCCGTCTTTAACGTCGTTAAAGCGTGCACTCGTTTCGTCATAATTCAATACGCCGAAAAGCTGTACAACCATTTTACAGAACTGTTCACGCGTAACCTCACCGGCAGGATTGAACACATTTTCTTCCATACCGTTCACGATTCCGGCATAATAAAGACCCTCAATCGCGTCTTTTGCCCAGCCGTAATTCGAGATGTCGCCGAAAAGCTCTTTGGGCTTATCGTTGGTATCGTCATTTTTATTGTCGTTATTATCCTTGGAATCGTCAACAGTCGGATACTTTGTTTCACCGCCGCTGCCGCTGTTGTCACCGCTGCTGCTTGAACTGTTTCCCTTTTTGATACCTATGTTGCCTGTATCCGCTCTCGCCGTTGTTTCAACGGTGTATTCCTTGCTGTCTATATCAAACGTTGCACCGGCAATTGTGTACTTAACATCGACTCTTATATTATCGCCCTTTGTATAATTTGAATTTGACGCAAACATCTTTAAATCGGTGCTTGTCTCATTCGCCGCAATGTCAAAATCCTTGCTTTCAATCAATCTTTCGGGCTTTTCGTCTATATTATAAACCTCAACGGTAATTTTAGCCGCCGAACCCGATGCCGCACGGGTTCTTGTGAACCCAATCGTAAAGGCAAAGCCCCTGTTTATCTCTTTGGGGAAATCAAGAGTCGGCATGGTATTAATGCCGCTTTGAACCGCTTTTATCTTATCGATATTGCTCTGAAGCTGTGAACACAGCCCCACTTTAATCGGGTCATCGCTCGCGTCTATCTCTTTATACAATTTCTGCGCATTGTCAAGCAAGTCGGAAAGATAGTCTTTATAATACTTGTCCGCACTCAATGTCTGAATTATGTTGAGCTGTGCCGACACCGCACCAACCTTGTCGGAATAGTCCGCCGCCTTAATTTTTTCGTTCAGCACGGTCTCTCTCTCCGCAATTTTTGCGAGTGCGTCAGTATACTCTTTGTACGCCGCCGAGGTGTCGGGCATTCCCTCGGGCGATTGATTATCCTTAATTTTGCTGTTATAGATATTCATCACAAAGCCGTAATTCAAAAGCTTATCGTCTGCCGCATCGCCGAGCAGCTTTGCCGTTGAAATTACCTCACTCACATTCACCATTGCGTCCGTAACGGGTTTGAGCGTTGTGATAACCTCTTTATCTTTCATATTATAATCCAAAACCGCGTTCACGTTTTTCTTTTCCGCATCGGTCAAGGCATTATACGCATCCGCCGCCGCATCAACTTGTGATTTAACCGCCACAACATCTTTTAACGACTTATCTTCGTTATAAAACGAAAGCGCAGCCACATCGGGCAGGGCGAGCATGAGGTCATACACATTTTGTTCCTTTTCGGAAAGCTCGGGAACGACAGGGCCTTCGGCAACCGTAAGATTCGGTGTGAATGTTATTGTCTTGCCGTCTTTATCAACCGCTGTAAAATTGCTGATTGTGATATCTTCCGCCGACGGTACCGTTGCCGATGTCAGTTCGATGCTGCACAGACCGAGTTTGCCGCTTTGCGGCTCTGTCGGTGCACCGTGTGAAAATGTAATCGTCTTTCCCGTCTTGGCTACCGAGCTGTTATCTGTTTTCAGCTTATCCGAAAAATCATAGTTTTTAACATTCGCATCCCCTGCGCCAAAGCTAACCGTGAACGAAAAATCTTTGTATCCCTCAAGATAATCGAGCGAAGATACAATTATATTATATGTATTTTCAGCCTCGGTTTTAAAATAGTTGGCACTTATATTTATCGCCGTTGTTTCGGGCGTTTCGTCACTGCCCGAGGGATTCTCGGTTACGCCGCCCGTATTCGAGCCTGAATTTTCCGTATTTTCGGTTTGACCGCTCGGAACCGTAGTGTTTGTATTATCGGCAAAAACCGCCGCCGAACAGCCGGCAATCATAACCGCCGCCATACATGAGCTTATTTTCTTTAATGCGTCTTTACTTAGCATAATAATCCTCCGTTTTAATAATGATTTGTCATACTGTCGTTTTCTATTATAACCTATAATCCGACATATGTGTATTAATATTGTTTCACAAAAACGTTACATTATCATTACAAGAGCGTTTGATATGCCGCAGATTTTATTCTATACTTTTGAAATCACATACAGGGGACATTTCGCTAAAGCTGTTCCAAATCATCACCTTTGCGCGCGTATAGGGTTCGGTCGGAGTGAATGTAATTTCTCTCTTGGTTTCGCTGTATTCACTCGATTGCTGCATCTCAACAATTTTATTGCCGTCATAAAGGACAAGGATAACCGTCTTACCGTCAGCAATGTTTATCGGTTTGACAACTATGCTTTTGCCGTCAACAGAGCGTTTTGCACTTATACCGCTGAGACAAGTAATGCCCACATTGGTTAAAACGTATTTTCCGTTTCCGATTACCTCATTATTCCAATCATCTTTACTTCCAATATAATAAACCTGTTTTAATTTCATACAATCCTTAAATGCGTCTGTGTCGATAATCAGCACGCTGTTGGGGATTGTTATGTCTTTTAAGCTTGAACACTTAAAAAAAGAACTTTCGCCGATTCGCAAAACGCCGTCCGGGATTATTATGCTTGTCAATTTTGAACATTCCGAAAACGCACGGTCGCCGATACTTGTCACGCTTTTCGGAATTGTTATATTTGTCAAACCGCTACAGCTTTCAAACGCGTTATTGCCAATGCTTGTCATATCGTTCGGAATTGTTACGTTTGTTAAATTTTTGCAGTATTCAAATGCACCATCTGCAATTTTTGTTACGCTTTTCGGTATCGCAAAAGATACTTCCGTTTTTTCTTTCGGAAAACGTATAATCTCTGTTTTTTCTTTGTTGTATAAAACTCCGTTTTCGGAACAATACTCGGGATTGCCCGAATCAACTTCTATACTTTGCAAATCATAGCAAGTATAAAACGCACAATTTCCGATAGTTGTCACTCTTTTGGGAATCGTTATGCTCTTTAAACTGTTACAATCTTTAAACGCTCGATTGCCGATGCTCGTTACACTGTCGGGAATTGTTATTCCCGGTAAACTTCCGCAAGCAAAAAATGCACTGTCGGCAATGGTTTTTGTTCCGGATTTTATGTTGCATTCATTCGCTGTGCCTTGGTATACCGATATAAGATGATTATTTATGTACAGCACATCTTCATTTCCGTCAAACCATTCATAATACAAACCTGTGTATTGAAAAGCATTTTCACCTATGCTTGTTACGCTGTCGGGAAGTATTATGTCATTTAACTTTTTGCACCCGTTAAATGCCTCCTTGCCAATCGTTTCTGTGCCGTTTTCAATCACAACTTTTTCCAAACCTCTTTCTGTACCGTCTTCCGATTCTTCTGTCGAAATATGACAATCGGAAAACGCCCTTTCACCAATGCTTTTCACGCTGCCGGGAATTGTAACTTTTTTTAGGCCGGTACAGTGTGCAAACACTTCATCGCCAATACTTGTCACGCCATACGGAATTGTTATGCTGTCGACTATCTCATCATCGGATTTCTCGGGTTGCGGACTCGTTAAACCCGAACATTTGTAAAATGCACCTTCGTTGATAGTTTTTACGGTGCTTGGAATTGTTACGTTTTTCAGACCTGTACATTCAAAAAATGCATATTCGCCGATACTTTCCGCGCCTTCGGAAATCACAACCGTTTCAATCTCATCTTTAATTTTGGAATTAACCCACGGCGCACGCCCGCCTGCTGTGCCGCTTGAATAATAATTCGACATATTCCCCGTACCGCTGATTGTCAGCGTTTTTGTCGTTTCATTATAACTCCAATTTAGATTTCCACCATTTTGACCGCACGATCCTTCGTACGGATTCTCGGCAATCACCGTCATCGGCAAAATCACGGTCAGCATACAAAATGCGATTATCGCTGCAAAGATTCGTTTTGTTTTTGTTTCCATAAATATTTTCCTTTCTTTTATCCGACCCCGTTGCGCAAACCCTTTAAATCCCTGCGGTGAGGTCAACGATATAATTATTTTGATTTTTGTATTATTTGTTCGTTGGTTCGGGAAATCAATGCCGCGAATTGACGGTGGCAATCTCTTTACTTGCTCGAATTGCGCGGTTGTCCGTATGATTTTGTGAGCGTTCGTCACCTGTTTTCGGCCATTATATCATATATTTTTATCAAAGTAAATGCTATTTCCCGAATTGGCAATGCCAATTGCGGAAATATTTTTAACCGCACAAAAAAATACCCGCCACGGGGGCATATTGCCGCCGTATCGGGCATTTTTAATCATTATTATTTTGTTTCGGGCATTGTTATGATAACCTTTTGCTCTTACTCCGGCCACTCAACGCCCGCGCCGAGTTTCTCGGATATAAACCGAGTCGGGGTGTATGTGCGGTCGTTTTCGACAAACGCCGCCGAATCATCTTTTTCGACCCACGAGGCATAGAGCGTAAAGCTCTTTGTCACTTTCTCGAAAAAATCGTACTTGTTTTTAAGCTCTTTATCGATGTACACAATTTGTTATTTTTATTCTAACATATAATTTCAGCTTTATCATCATACCAAAGTATGATTTATAATTTTTAAAAAACGGATATTTTTATTTATTATTATACGGACATCGTGTGGAACAAGGGGTTTGTACAACTTATATTTACATACCCAACAGGCTGTAGAACAGGCTGCTGCAGCCCGTCATAATTATTGCAATCAAGCCGACAAATATTCCGAAAATCTGCATCGGGCGAAGTCTTTCTTTAAAAATTATTCTGCCCATTACGGTTGAAAGCAGAACCATCGAACCGTTGCTTACGGGGAAGAATATCACGCTCAGAATTTCTTTGGCGAGCATAACGTTTAATCTTTGATACAGGCAACTTGCGATTCCGCAGATGATTACATAAATCCATGCACCCTTTTGAATTGTCGGGGTCGGCTTGCCTGTAACTTTATTGAATAAAAATCCGACAACGGCGAACAGAACAGCCGTCACAACCGATGCGGTAAGCATCATCGCGTTTACCTCGGTTGAAACGTCGGATTTTCCGAACATTTTATTTATTATCCCCAAAAATCCGCCGGCAATAAAGAACGCAAACGCATAAGCGAACCATTTAAGTGTAAGCTTTTCGCCGCTCTTTTTGGGATTTATACAAAGTATAAGCGAAACAATAAGCAGAGTCATTCCTATGTACTGTACGGTGTTTATAGGCGGTTCGTTCGCATATATCACGCCGAACCACGTTGCGATTATAAATGCACAGCTGCCGATGAGCGTGGTGAGAGATACGGGACCTTCACCCAAAGAACAGGTCTTTGTAAAAAGAAACGCACACATTATCACGCCGTATGCCGCGCCGAAAGCAAAAGCCATAGGGCTTGCTCCGCTGTCGGACGAGGCGAGATACCAAATACCGAGAACGACCGCCCACACAACGCTGAGCGCCGCATTGAATAAGAACAAATCACCCGAATTTGACGCGAGTTTTTTATTTGAAAAGCTGCGCAAAAGACAACTGCTGAATACAGACAGGCATATTGAAATTGCCATTAAAACATATTTTATGTTACCCATTTTGTAAAACTCCTTTTGTAGTTTGAAAAAAATTATATATCATAATGTTAAAATGTTGTTTTCTTCGATCAAACAGATAAGGAAACTCAACATTTTTGCAGGGGACGGTTATGAACCGCCCCCTGTCGGATACAGGATTGTGTTATCACTTTCGTTTAAAGCGTTACACCTGTCGATGTAATTCCGTATGGTATCGTCCGGGTGGAATACCGTACTTTTCTGAGAACGCTTTGGTAAAATGTGCCGCATCAAAAAATCCCGTTGAAACGGCAATCTCACTTATCGTCAGATTATCATGTTCCATCAATGCTTTTGCACGTTCTAATCTGTACGAAATCAGAAACT
The DNA here is from genome assembly GCA_900545865.1 of uncultured Eubacteriales bacterium. Taxonomy (GTDB): domain Bacteria; phylum Bacillota; class Clostridia; order Monoglobales; family Monoglobaceae; genus UMGS1820. The sequence goes on along the minus strand of URAN01000021.1, from coordinate 28,462 downwards.
GTGCCGGTGAAATATTAAGATTTTTCTTAAAAATTCTATGCAGATATGTCCGATCAATTCCGACATATGCGGCGATGCTTTCGACCGAAATTTTTTCGGGATAGTTATCCTCGATATATGATATTGCTCGGCGTACATAATGCTGAGGCATATTCGTATTAGCACATTTTTGTGAGTTTGCTCTGACAAGGCGGCTCATTACAAGCAAAAAATATCCCGTTACGTCATAGCCTCTCGCAGCTTGGTCTTTGCTGCACGTATGCATCATTGTGAGGTCGTGCTGCATATCATCGGTGAGGTCAAACTCAAAAATCATATTATCCTCATTCAGACCTGCGCTGTGAACAAGTGTTTCATCATCAGCGCCGCAGAATTTGGCATAGATATACCGCCACGGTTCAACAGCGTCTGCCGTATATGTGTTTGGTATATCCGGAATAATTATAAATCCCTGACCTGCACAGAGCGTGTACGTCTTTCCGCCGCAGGTATATGTACCCTTTCCGGATAAAATGAAGCATACGGAATAGTGCTCGTACAAACACGGCCCGCAAGAATGGCCGCTGTTACAAATCTGCAAGCCGCATTGCGTAACGGCAAGACTTTGATTCGGCAGTTTCTTTATATCATACCGGTCCGTCATATAGCTCAAACCTATCATCTCCCTGTATTTCTAAAACACCGAAAATTACATTATAAATATAACACGCCGAACGGTATTTTGCAATATGCATTTTAAAACTTGCAACAAATTTACAAGAAAGAAACAACATCTGTATATGGAATTTCGCAAAAAAAGTGTTATTATAAAGGTATAGATCGACCGATGAGATTTATCGGGCGGATAAAATATTAAATTTGAAAGGAAATGATTTAAAATGCGTGAAAAAATCAGAATAGGCTTTGTTGGTTGCGGACAGTTCTGTAAATTCTTTGTACCATTGTTTAAGGCACACCCGGCGGTGGAATTTGTGGCTGTTACAGATAAGTTCCCGGAGCGCTGCAAAGAGTACGATGAAAAATTCGGAGTGGACAGAATATTTAATTGTTATGATGATATGCTTGCGTCAAGCGACATCAACACAGTGGCAATATTCTCTCAAAGAAATCAGCACGGCGAAATGGCAATTGCTGCATTAAAAGCGGGCAAGAACGTGTACAGCGCCGTTCCGATGGCGACAAGCATAGAGGATGTAAAAGAGATTGTTCGCCTTGTAAAAGAGACGGGACTTACTTATTCAATGGGTGAAACGGGTATTTACCGACCTGCCGCTATATTCTGCCGCGAAAAGTTCGCATCGGGCGAAATGGGCGATATGGTCTATGCCGAGGCGCAATATAACCACGATATGAGCAGTCTTTATGATGTGTTCAAGTACACCGAAAAAGACCAATGGAAAAAGATGGCAGGCTTGCCGCCATTCTATTATCCGACACATTCCACCTCTATGGTGCTGTCCGCCGCAAAGGCTCACGCCGTTAAGGTTGCCGCATTCGGATATGAGGACAAGATTGATACCGATATTTTCGGCGAGGGTATGAATTATTGGGATAATCCGTTTTCAAACAGCTCGATGCTGTTAAAGCTCAGCAACGGCGCAATCGCGCGGATAAGCGAAAACAGAAGAATTGCGTGGGGCGTACCCGAAACATATATCTCGAACTTCCACGGAACAAAAGCGTCATATGAATGCTCACTTATACATCATTCATATATAAAGGTCGGCGACCCCAAACCCGATTATGAGGATGTCAGCGACCTGCTCAATCCGATTGAGCTTTCAAAACACAAGGATGACCCCGAATTTGTCGCAAAAGCGGTAAAGGGTGAGTGGGCAAGCGGCGAAGCACCTATACAGATAATAAACAGGATTCCCGATGAGATTAAGGATATGGAAACAAATCACGCCGGGACGCACAAGTTTATGGTTGACGATTTCTGTCAGGCGTATATGTCGGGCAAGCTTTCGCCGACAAATGCATGGCAGGCGGCAAGATATAACCTACCCGGTTTAACCGCACATATAAGTGCAACAGAGGGCGGCGTAACAATGGACGTTCCCGACCTCGGAAATCCTCCCGAGGGAATGGAAGTGTTATCCGCAGACAGAAAAGAGAACGAGGTGAAATATAAATAATGAGCGCAAATACCAAACAAGAACTTCCTCAGCTTTTTATGAGGAATAAAGATATAACAAAACTGCCGCCGCTGTGCTTACCGAAGGGCGGAATGTCATTGCATACACACACAGAGGGCGAAGAAGAAAATTGGGAAAGACTTATCGAAAAGGCATTCGGAACACATTATTCTTTTGATGATTTCATAAGAAACGGCGGTGATTATGCGCCCGAACACGTATTATATTTAAACAAGGACGGCATAGATATAGCAACCGCAACGGCGGTTGAAAAGGAAACATTCCCCGGTGAGGGGTGGTTCAGAATGATTGGTACTATTCCCGAATCGAGAGGATTGGGCGCGGGACGGCTGATATGCCTTGCCGCCCTGCACGCTCTTTCGGCACGTGGTTACAAGACCGCAGTATTGTCAACCGATGATGAACGCATCCCGGCTATAAAACTGTATCTTTCGCTCGGATTTGAGCCGATTTATACACACGAGAGCCATAAGGAACGCTGGGAAAAAGTGATGAATAAATTCGAAAGTCGATAATCCGCTCTGATAAAACCGAGAAGTATTTCCACGCCCAAATACCCCAAACAGACCTCAAAAACTTTCATTCCCAAAAATATGCGAGCTTGAACGTGAAAACGCAGAGCTTTGCATGGCAAATGAAATATTGAAGGACGCTCGTGGGATTAAAGTGAGCAGAAATACAGTATAATCTTTCTTCAATCGGCGGCATAGATTATATTCGGAAACAAAAACCTGTCAAGGTTAATACAGAGCGTCTTAGCGACCTTGACAGATTTTTGTTTCCGAATGGATTGTCGGTTATGCCGGTTGAAGAATTAAAATAGGAGTCAATCCCGAATTTTGTGTAAATTTCGACTGCACATATCTTGACATTTCCAGCTGAAAAATTTTACTATGTTGTGAGGCAAATCCAAACAGCGTAAGGGCAATGCCTCATATTCTGTTAAATTCACTCTGACCGGGTGTGATAAAATTCCGGTTTTATTGCTCTAAAATCCGTGATTTCAAGGTTTATACTAAAATTTGTGCTAAATTAAAAACCTCAAAGAATTTCTTCTTCAAGGTTTTGTTGTTTTGTCTCTTGGCTATTTTGTTTTGTCCTTTGACAAATATCTCATTCCCACTCGCTCCCTGCAAATCAATCTTAAACACATTTGTTTATGAAATTTATCAGAGAGTATCTATATTATTTGAATTATCGGTAAAGCATACGCTATCCGATTTTTTGTTGCCATATCGTTGCCGCCATATAACAACAAACAAAAGATTAGAACATAAGACACATGACTTTTGCATAATGCCAACATGCAAAAAATATATACTATCTAAATATTTTTACTAATCCATGATTCCAGCGAATCTTTACGCTTTGCGATAACAGGAATTTTTAACTCATCAATGTAAACACTTGTATTATCAGTAATTTTAACTGCAACAACCCGCTTGCCAATACTAATGGCGAATCTAATTTCTTCTATTGCCACACCTCCATTAGTATCCATTCTCTTTTTATGATTTCGTGTCCCGGATAGTTCGGATGAACCCCGTCCCAAAGCCAATATGATGACTCTGCGATTTTTACCTTCTCGTCAAATTTTGATTGCAGCGGCACAAATTTAAGATTGAATTTTTCTGCAACTTTTTTGGCTTTTTCAGCTCTTTTATCCGTTTCGATCCTGAAATATTCCCATTCCTTTTCCGTTTCTTCGCCTTTTAACACAAACGGCTCTAAAATCATTATTTGAGTTTCGGGCAAAGCCGGCCTTTTTCGGATATTTTCCCTCTCATTCTGTGCAACAAAAGATAAAATCTGAAGAACCAAATCGGCTATAAATGTTCCCATCAAGTCTTTGCCCTGCCTTGCGTCCAAGAGCGACATATCTATAACGCATATATCCGCACCGATTTCCTTTATCAGCACTCGCCATTGATTTTGAATTTCCTCATAATTTCGCCCCAAACGGTCAATAGAGAGGATGTAGAGCAAATCCCTGGCTCGCAGTTTTCGTATAAGCCTTTTGTATGACGGTCGGTTAAAATCTTTTCCCGATAACTTATCAATGTATATATTTTTCTCTGCAATATTTTGTTTGCGAAGTGCAAGCATTTGCCTGTCCTCGTTTTGGTCTGTGCTTGACACCCTCACATACCCATATATTTCCATAGCTAAACCTCCGATAACTCCATATAAAACACAAAGCCGCCTCCGAACATTCGGAAACGGCTTTGTGTTTGTTTATGTTGTTTTACTGTGTTACGCTCATTTGCTCGGCTCTTGACCTTGCGTTTTTAAGCAATTTTCTTGCTTGCGTGAACAGCGCACTGTCTACCGAGGGCATATCCCAATACCCTTATTTTATCACCGCAAGAAAATACCGTCAAAAAAGCCAACCCGTGTGAGTTGGCTTGAAAACTATTGTATAAACCGAAATTTATCTTCATAAACCATTCCACATTTCAACAACCCTGTTTGCATTATCTTCAAGACTATCTGTACCGTCCAACTCTAGCTTCGGACAATGCAATTCATCCATCCATTTCCTCTGTTCATTCAGATTAGGTGAACCATCCTTCTCATAATGCCTAATAGATTCCAAAAAACTCATATGATTGTCAAACATGTCTCCGCCTTCACGGATTCTTTCTCCAAAGCGTTCCACCGCACGATTATGCACTCTTTCTACACGAATGTCAGGCTCAACGTAGAGAAAAACCATCATCCCAAACTTATCATCAAACGCATAATGAAAAGAACTCATTGAACCGGCCATTACAAAATGCTCATAAGGTAATATATCATTATTCAATCGGCTAATCTTTTCTTCTCGACTATACATAACCGTGTATGGTTTTTTTGTATCTTTTTTCCAAATGTAATCGTCAACATCAAAATAAGGATATTTTAGTTTATCGGCTACTACTTTGCCCAGTGTAGTTTTTCCGCTTCCGGATGGACCTATAATCATTATTCCCGTTGACATATTTATTCCTCCAAATAAAACAAATTCCGATTTATTTTACCGGCAGTATATCACAATAGTGCAGAGAAAGCAACCGTTTGCGGCTGCTTTCTCACATTTCTGATAATTTATTAAGCTTTTTTGACTTTATATACGAAAAATCCGATCAAAAGCCCGATAGCCGCCGGAACAATCCAGCCAAGCCCGTAACTCGAAAAAGGCAGTGTCCTCTGCGCAATTTCAAGCACGCCGCCGATATGTAAAAGTTTTATCGCATATTCGGGCAAAGCACCAAAAAAGTCAAACACGGCAGCAAAGAGTGTAAAACCGGTCACAAACCCGTAAACATACCTGCTGTGTCCGAATGCGTTACCGAATATTCCGAGCAAAATAAGGGTTATGGCAAGCGGATAAAGGAACATCAGCACCGGCACCGCATATTCGATAATCATATCCAAACCGACATTCGCCACAAGAAATGACACGCAGCTGAAAATTACTGCCCAGGTTTTGTAGGCAAACGCTTTCGGGAAAAGCTTGCAAAAGGTTTCCGAACAGCTTGTAACAAGCCCAACAGCGGTTTTAAGACAGGCAAAAACGACCGTCACTGCCAGAATGACCGCTCCGACGCTTCCGAAATAATGCTTTGCGGCAAGGGCAAAAACCTCGCTGCCGTTGCTGCATACCTCAAAAATATTGCGGCTCTGTGCACCAACGACCGTCACGGCAACATATATAACCGACATAATTATACAGCTGAAAATCCCTGCGTGCACGGTGGTTTTCGCAACCGCCCCGGCAGAGCTTATCCCAAGTCCCCTTATTACATCGATTATGACTATGCCGAACGCAAGGCTTGCAAGAGCGTCCATTGTGTTATAGCCTTCAAAAAAACCGGTCATAAATGCGCGCGAGGCATATCCCTTAATCGGCTCAACATCCCAAATCGTGCCCATCGGCTTTATCAATGCCGCAACAACAAGAGTGCCGAGAAATATCAAAAACAGAGGATTGAGGATTTTTCCGACCCAGGTCAGGATTTGCCCAGGGTACAGCGAGAAAGCGAGTACTGCCGCAAAAAATACCGCCGAAAAAATCGTCAGCGCAAACGGCGAGCCTCCGCCTGCGATAATAGGCTCAACCCCGACCGTAAACGGCACGGTTGCACAGCGCGGAATCGCAAAAAACGGTCCTATCGTAAGATAAAGCGCACAAGTAAAAAAAACACTATAACCCTTGCCAACCTTTCTCGAAAGCTCAATCAATCCGTCGCTTCGGCTTATCCCGATTGCTGTTACACCCAACAGTGGCAAACCAACGCCCGTTATCAAAAATCCGGCCACTGCCTTCCACATATTAGCCCCCGCAAGCTGACCCATGTATATCGGAAATATCAGATTCCCCGCTCCGAAAAACAACCCAAACAGCATACTTGCTATGCATACAAGTTCTTTTTTTGTCAATTTTTCCTTCATAAATAACAATAACCTCGTTTCAATGCCTTGCCTGTACAAAGCAAAAGAATTTGATTACAGTATAGCACAAAAAGCCAAAAATGTAAACACCTATTTCTGTTTTAAGTTCAAAAGTGTTGTGTAACCGTTTTGGCAGTATCGTTTTTTGCTGTTTTACAAATATTCCGTCTGTTTTTCCAATTTGTTTAAGAGCGGGGCAACAGATTTTGCCCCGCTCGATTTTGCAATATATTCAACAGCCAAAGCCGTCTTTTTTATTCAATGGGCGGTTCTCCGCAATCGGGAATATCCATTGGTTGTCCGTCACATTTAACAGATTCGAATGCAACGATTCCCGGAATTGTAAATCGAGCCGCAAGCCATGCATTAACCGTCGGCAAGGTGTGATTATACGCCGCACGACAGAAATCATCAATCAAAAATTTATGCGATGCCATATGTCCGTTCTTTAAATCCTCATATTCTTTCGGCAATCTCTTATAATCTTGAATAGGTGCAAACGAATCCCACTGCCACTCGTGATTCGCAACACGCTGTTTAAAATCGGGAAGATCTTTATTTTCGGTCATTGCCATGGAATTTACATAATCGCTTACATCTTCAAGCGTTACGCCCTCGCCCTTGTTTTGAGTAAAAATATGCTGTGCGTTGCTGAACTGATAGCCGCCCTTTGTTCCGTAAAATGCGGATATGTACGAACTGGGCGCTTTTGCGCCTATTCTTCGGCATTCGTTTATTCTGATTACTCCGCCGTTTGCAAGCCGCATAAGCGAAAAGGCGTTGGATATTGTATTATCCCAAAGATTTACACCTTTTTTGAATACGGGGTCCTCCTCGACGTCCTCATATCCCATTGCTGTTACCTTTGTTGCATATGAACCCGTTGCCGCAAGAACCATTGACAGAGAATGTGTCGGATAATAAAACGGCGGTACGCCTATTGCTTTTAAATCGTTTCTGTGATGTTCGGAAAAGTGCGAAATGTCGTGGTGATACTGGGCCTCGCCATACACAAAATTACCCATTTCGCCCGATTGATACTTTTCCTTACAGAACATAGAACAAGGATAATAAATACACGTTTCGCCCATCATATATATAAGTCCCGTCTTTTTTACAAGCTCAACAATTTCACGGCAATGCGTTACCTCCGATGCCATGGGAACCGCTGAATAAACATTTTTTCCGCACTGCAAAGCCTTTATTACAAACGGTCCGTGCGTATGTCTGGGTGTAAATATCGCAACCGCATTTATATCCGCCTCAAGCATTTTTTCAAATGAATCATAGTATGATACATTAAACATTTCACCAAAGCTCTTGGCTTTTTCAGGAACGTTGTCCGCAACGCACACGCTCTCTACATATGGATGCTTTAAAAACAGGCGTATAAAATTTATTGAAAATTCGCCGCACCCCACAACGCCAATCTTAATCTTATTTTTCATAGAAATCACCATTCCTTTATACAAAATTGTATTATACTATAACATTATCATAATCTTTAAATTTTATATAGTATTTTAGTTGAAAGAATTTGTACATATGTTGTTTTTTAAGAAAAAATATTGCTTTTTTATTCTTATTGTGTTATATTTAATTTATCGCAAGGAGATTAATGCCATGAACACAATTATAAGCCGCCACGATTTAACCATTGAACCCGAACGGGGTATGTCCGTAACGCAATGCGGTCTTACCATATGCTCACCCGGTCATTCCGTTCCTCTTCAGACATACAGCCATTTTTCCGCACACTTTATTATTGACGGCTGCGGCTTATTCGCCGTCGGGAATAAAGTTTATTCATTAAAAGCCGGTGACGGATTTATGATTTTTCCGGATATACCGAACTATTATATAGCCGATGAACACGAGCCTTTTACTTATATTTATGTAAACTTTTCGGGCTTCGGCGACTTGACATTATGCCGCTGTGCCGATATAACTCCTCAACAGCCAACTTTTTCGTTTGACCTGTCATCAAACACAACTGCGGATTTATTCAAGCTCTATAACATTTCCGAAAACAACAAGATTTTGGGGTATGATGTTCTCGCACAATTTCTGTTCATTATGAGCACGTTAATAAAAGAAAATATTAAAAAAAGCACCGATTTTACCGACTATGCCGGAAAGTATTATCTTGAAAATGTTGTTTCGTATATAGAAAACAACTATTCACAGCCGATAACCGTCAATGATATGGCGAATTTTATAAAAATTGACCGAACCTATTTATACAGGCTTTTTATGAACAGCTTTAAAATGTCACCGTCAAAGTTCCTGGTTAAATACAGATTATCGCAATCGGTAATGCTTTTGAAAACAACGGATTCTTCTCTGACAAAAATTGCTCTTGCCTGCGGTTTTTACGACTCATCGCATTTTACAAAATGCTTTGTTGCCGAATACGGCTGTACCCCGTCGGAATATAAAAACCAACTTTAATTTATGATATTTATGCCTATTTAATCGACATTGAATAACTTTGCATTTTAGGTCTTTGGTTTTCATCAAAAGCCAATATTTTAATTTGGTATTTGTTTTCTTTTTTTAATTCAATATCAAATTCCGCATTTCCGTCAAAGTCGATTAATTTCATATCTTTAACCGCAGCCAGCTTTTCGTTTTCAAACAGCGCAAGATATATTATGCAATTATCGCCATAGCTCTTGACACTTCCTATCGATTGCACATCGGCTCTGACGGTTTCGCCAATATTGACGCTGACGTTTTTGACACGAAAATCTGAAACAAAATCAACCCTGTAACTGCCGTCCGCCAAGTTGCAAATGCTTTCCGACTCTTTTGAGTTTACAAGCGGATAGGTATCGTTTTTGGTACGGAAATTCACATTTCCGTCTTTGTCCAACACCGCATCTCCGTCACCCGAGCAAATAAGTTCTATGTTATCAAAGCTTTCAAATTCATAATACTTATGTGATTTATCTCCAATCGAAGACCGTTGAGCATCATAGCACCCGTCTTTAAATACAATAAGATTTTTTTCGGTTGACTTTTGTTTATTCATTCGGCTTCCCGAAAATACTCCTACGTTTAAATCGTTCTCGGATGAAAGTTCGTACCTTGTATTTAACCCGACATCTCTGCCGATAATTAACGTTGTGGTTCCGTCTACACTGCAATCACTTTTCCACCCGAGGCTCCAATCGTTATAACAACCCGTATATACACGTCTTGTTACCTGTCCGCCCTCTAAAATAACAACGGTGTTTCCCACAAAATCATTTCGCTCCGACGCCCCGAAAATACTTTCCACTATTCCTCCCTGCATAGTAATTTTGCTGTCCGACCACACCTTTCTGGTTCTCGAACCGCCATACACCGCCGTTGCTCTCCCTCCTTTTATACATATATCGGATTTTGTACAGCTTCCGTATTGCGAGCCGCCGTATATCGCCCTGACTGTTGCATCGCCTTCTAACACAACGGCAGATCCACCGCCTATTACATCGCTGCAATTCGAGCCGCCGAATACATAGCATTTTGAAACGCCGGGCATACTGTCATCGATTTCATCGTTGGGATTACATCTTCCGCCTATTGTTATATTTGTTTTTCCGTACACTTTTTTATAATAACCGCCGCCGTAAATATGACTGTATTGACCGCCGTACAGCCTTATATCGGTGTTGCCTGTCAAATCACTTTCATCGCTTCCGCCATAGACCTCCATTCGCGAATCCGATGTTACTTCTTCACCTATGATAAGAGTATATCCGTTTGCAAAAATCTTGGGTTCTTTGTCAATCTCGATTCCGCCAATCTTGATTTTGTCTATTTCCAAACCGCAATTTATTAAAAGTCTTTCGCCGATATTCAAATATGACTCCGAATTTAAACCCATTATCTTCAAATTTCTATCGAATTTTTGAATCGTGCCGCTTATTGAATATGTTCCAACAACACAAAGGCTTTGATTCTCATCTAAAATCTCGCTTGCCCGCAACAATGACTTAATCGGATTATTCGCCGACATACCGTCATTTGCATCATCACCGCTGTCGGAAATATAAACATAATCCGATACTATACCCTCTCTCACATTCACATTGGACTTTATCAAAAAAGTTTCATCATCAATGGGAATATCAATCATAAGCGTCTTTGTATCGTTCAAATCAAATTGGTTTGCGTATCTTATCTCTGATTTATCATTATATACCAAAACAGTTGCATACCCGTCGTATGAATCGGGATTGGCTTTAAACGTAAAGCACAGCGCATACGAATTTACAAACATATGCAAAAGAATTATCAAACAAGCAACAACTTTTTTCATTATACTTTTCTCCTCTTAATTTATAACAAACCTCTCTGAATTCGAAACCAATCTGTTACCCCTCATCGGTTCGATACAATATATCTTAAGATACATATTCTTTTCACTTACCTCGGGAAGATTGATTTTTATATCAGAGCTTTGTGTTTGATTTGCCGAGATACTCTTGTACTCCGCGGCAAACGAAACAGGTCGATTGTCCTCGGTAAACACTGCGGATATTTGCATCACCTGTTTTTCGTCTGCCAAATTATTTTTGCAAATCACGTTTGCGTACACGCTGTCTTTATCCCTTGTAACAGTATTCAAATCAATGCTTAAATCCGATGTATATCCGAAAACATCAAGCAACTCGGCTTCCGAATAAATCCCCTCGAGTTCTTCTTTCAGATATGTCTTTTTAATCATCTTTATTACATTCTCACCCGGGTCGTTCAAGTTCAATCTTACGGATGTAAAAAAGTCTCTTTTTAAATAAAAGCACGGTCTGACACCGATGCCGTCCGATGCCGCGCCCCATGAATAAATATTTGTACCTTTATCCGGCAAAAACCTAAAAGCCAGCTTTCCGCCCTCTTCTTTCGGATGAGTTCTTATCCACCATCCCGCAACCAATCTGAATGACCTTGATGTCGACATTCCGTCATCAACTCCGAACATATCTTTATACTTAATCATTTCCTCTTGTGAAAGCACAGATAGTCCGTATGTGTCATTTTCATTATCCTTAATCGGAGAATAATCCGTTTTCCACTTATGATTCATATCAATATGTTCAATAACGGAATTCGGCAGAGCCATAACTTCACCGCTCGGAATTGTACTTCCGTTCTTTAAAAAGTTTGTATTCAGCCAGCCGCAAAGATTCGCTCCGTCCTTTGGGTTCATATAGTTTTTTCTGTTTGAGTCAAACGCTCTGTCCGCATAACACTCTTTTGTAAAGATAAAGAATGTCGGGTTTTTGTCATCTGTTCTGTCCAATAAAATAAACTTTCTCGGTGAACCCTCTATTCTGAAAATATTTTCGGACGGAGTATCCTTGAGCCACTCTATTCCGCTAACACCGCTCCATGCATAGATATTTATCGGAAAAAGCATAATAATTAATATAAATACGGATAATTTAATTTTGTAAGCCATTATAATCTCCATTCCGCCGCCCTGCGCCGGCATAAATTGTAATATGCTCCTCTCATCCGCAGAGCAATAAATGATAAGAGGTTAAAACGCCCGCTGCGGTCATTAACGTGAAATAATATTTCACATTAATGAACCTATTCTTTTATAAAAGGCAATTCGTTAAACAACATTGGATTTTTTGACTCCGCAAGTCCATAGCCCCACGTTATCCAGCCGTCACGAACTCCGCTTTCATCTCCCTCGTTAAATACCACCGTCATTTTAAGATTGTCCGCATCTGTCGGTATCAGCGGCGAAAGGCTCTTCAGCGGCAGTTTTACAAAATACTTTGTTTTTTTGCTGTTTTCATCTCTTTTTATTTCATAGCTTAAGCCCTGTATCGACTCGTCCGCCGATGCCGCCGCCAAGTCATTCGGGTTTTTCCATGTCCACGAGCTTTTACCCGCTTCCGTAAGAGCAAATCCGATTTCCCAGTACATCTTTTTATCGGTTTTAAGAGATTGATTTTGTGTGCTGATACCTATCTGCAAACAGTCACCGTTCCATATATTTGAATTAGTGTTTCTGTTAAGCTGCACATCATCTGTTACATCTGCCAAAAAGTAAATATTATCGCTGTCATAGCTTAAATATAAATCGGCCGATAAATCATCGCCGCCTTCAACTGAAACATATTCAAACGAGTTAGGCGTAACGTGCAGATATTTCTTCATCTCATCGGCTGTCATATTCGGATTTATTTCACCCGAAAACAGACAGTTATACTGATACCGTCCCGTATAATCATATTTCTTTGATTGCACCGAATCAATGACAACATTCAAGCATACATCATACATTTTACCGGGATTAACCTCGGGCATTTCAAACTGCCACGTTTTTGATGATTGACTGTCGATTGTATCATCAATCTTATACTCGCCCTTAATATCGGTCATCCGGTATAAGACCTCATTGATATTCAGCGGTTCATCGCCATAATTTGTTACGCTGATGTCAATATATCCTTTTACATTTCTGCCGCTTCCGTCATATCTTACATTCGCATCCACCGAATACCGGTTTTCAAAGCTTACGTCATTTTTTATTCTCGCAAACTTCTTTCCTCCGCTTTCCAAATCAATTATATACACGTTGTTTCGTTTTTCTTCGGGAGAGCTGAATCGATAACCGTTTGATATATCAAATCTTTCGTCACCGATAACACCTGTTATCTCTAAGTCTTTTAATTCCGAAAAAGGCTCAAATTCAAAGGTTGTTTCCGAATTGATTACCGCGTTTCGTGTAAAAAGCTGAAGCGGAATCGGTTCAAACAAAAGTTCAAAATCACCCTCGATATATAAAACGTCCAATCCCAAATCAAGATAAATTTTTCCGTTAAGCGGCTCATAAATTTTTGAACAACCCATTATATCGGTAACCTTAATCGGGCTGTTGCAAGCCAAAGTAACATAATCATCCTCTGTCGAGTACAAAACGTTTATATCATTCTCGCCGTTGCTGAATCTATGACAATAAACATTATCCTTTGAGCGTGAACTTACATATTCGTATCCCGAAAGCTTCCTTGTCATAACCGAATATGCACAATATGATTCTTTGGGTGCATACGGACCGTACGGACTTGCATAATTATAAACCATACCAAAGCACGACTCGTTATCAACCAAATTCACACCTTTATCCATAAAACAGTACACATAAACCTTTTCGACTCCGTTTGAGAAAGACGCCATATGCTGTCTTATTATCAGGTTGGCTTGATCTCTCGCGCTCACACCGTCCGCCATATAGTTTGTCGCTCCGCCTGTTTCGTCAAGGTAAATGGGAACATCTTTGCCCTTTCCGTATTTTTTCAAAAGCTCTTTGAAAAACCGAGCGTCATTTTTAATATCCTCCTCAGGCTTTCTGGTATATGTATGATACTGCATATAATCCATATAATCCGCTCCGCCGAGCGAAAACAGTTCCTCTGTCCACTCTTTGTATGTACCGCTGTCACCCACGACTCCGCCGAGTACGGCCTGCGGATTGTTCTTTTTAACCGTTTCCCATGTGGTCTTAATCATATTGAGATAGTTTTTGGGAAGTGCGTCCGCCTCACAGCCGACACCCGCATCACCGAAACGAGGTGCCCAATACTCATTGTTCATATCAACAAACTTAACATATCCGTTGTGAATATCAACCAAACCGTTTGCAAAATTCGCAAAACCCTGAACGCCCTCTTTTGTCCAAGGGGTACAGTTATTGTCATAAAACGGGCATCTTGAAAACGCAACAAAAAGCTGGCTCATATCATATTTCTGAAAGGCTTTCATTGTTTCGGGCTGATAAAGCGTATATACGCCCTTTTCTTTTTCAATTCCCGACCAGGGAATACCGTCGCGAATATTTCTTGCCCCTGTGTTATATATCATCTCTGCCATAACGGGATCCCAGCCCGACCAAGGAATATAAAACAGCGTATTCATTCCAAACGGCGATGTTTCATATGAATATTGCATAAAATCCTTATCCTCTATTATGCAAAAGAATGTTTTATACAACTCCTCTTTTTCACCGCTGTTGTTATTTGCAAAAAGTTCAAGCGTATAATAACCGAGATCCAAATCATTAAATTCAAGCATTACCTCTTTGTTGTGAGTCCTTATATATCCCTTTTTAATTATATCGTTATAATATCCTCTCACCTCATAGCCCAACAGATTTACTCCTGTTTTGACCTTAAGTGCCACGTTGTCCGACCTTAAAAAGGCATTGCCGAGGACTGTTTGTTCGATTTCCGTTTCATAATCAAAATCATCGGTATCCCTCTCATCAATGAGCAAAAGACATTTACACAAATACTGTACTGCGTCCGCTCTTGACACATAATTCTTTGGATAAACATATCCGTTATCAAGTTCAAAAATGTTAGATGTCAACGCCTTGTCCGTATATTCATATGCCCATTTATCTATATCACCGAAATCTGCGGCATCTTTATACGCTTCGCTGATTCTGAGCATTTTGTTTTTTCTGTACTCACAGGCTTTTGTCAAAACAGATGCCGCTTGTTCTTTTGTCAGATAATCATCGGGACAAAATTCGGTGCTGTTTACGCCTCTTATGATTCCGAGATTAACACAAATTCCCACAGCCTCTGCAAACCAATCGGTATCGCTCACATCCGTAAAATCGGTATCCGTGTTTCCCGAAAGCGAAAACGCCCCTTTGACCATACTCAAAAATTCGGCTCTCGATACAAACTTCTCCGGGTTAAAATTACCGTATCCATCACCCTGCACCACATTCATTTCGGAGAGCATTGTTACAGCATTAAAGCAATCGCTGTTTACATCAACATCGTTAAAAGCGTTCTTGGCGCTTACCGTCATAAAACAAGTCATAACGGCAGCCGAAATCATCAATGCAAATATTCGTTTAAACTTATACATTTGTGCTCCTCCGCTCAGCGATAAATCGCAATAATTCTGTCATATCCGTTATATCCCGCGCAGACAACTGCCGAACAATCCTCAGCCGAGTGTCCGTATGCTATCATATCCGCCGCTGAAGCCTCTCTGACTTGATTTCTTTGCGAATCAACGAGATACATTTTTGATGAAGCGGTGTTATAATACTTCCCTTGTATGGTTTCATATTCCGATTCAGACACAGGCTTTACCGTGCTCAGTTTAAAGATTCCGTCATTTATCTGCATAACATAGCCATGTGTTATAACGTGATTTCCGAAATACCCAAGCTCGTCTTCCGACGGCAGCCATTGTTTGGTCTCGCTGTCAAATAATAATGTAATTTCTCCTATTTCATCTTTTCCCGTTTTTCCGATTGACACAAAATCACCTTTTTTAAATTTACGAGTGAAGGCTCTGTCGATTTCATCAACCGTTTCGGCGGTATTCAGCTTTTGTTCTTTACCCTCATCATCAATATAATTTATATTGTACGAGATGTCACCGTCATCCTTTAAAACCTGGCAAACATCCTTTATAAATGCATACCCGGTTTCTGTTACGGTATTGTTCGCTGACTTATAGCTGATAACCAAATCGGCAATCATTGAATTTTCCTTTGCTGTCAGTGCGTCAACCAAAAACGAACCTCTCGCCCAAAGCGAGATACCTTTTCTGAAAAATTCGTCCTCTGAATTTTTATCTGTCGGAATGGTATAAAGCTCTTTTGCCGAATAGGAAAAGAATTTTTGTCCGAAGTTAAGAACGCTTGTAACCTCTAATCTGAGCGATGAACCCGTTCCTAAATTATACGGATTATTTCCGCGATAAATATATCTTAAGGAATCATCGCTCTCGCCCTCGTCTTTATTCTTGTATGCCGTGTCGATATAAGTGACATAATTATCACTGTCCAATTTAAACCTTATAGGCTGATAAATTGAATCTATATCGGTCAGCAAACCTTTTTTCAAACACGTTATTGCGTCATCGGCGCTTAAAACCTTATGCTCGTCAACCTTAAACTTTTCTTTGCAATTATATATTCCGACGCTCTTTCCGTCAAAAATTTTTACGGCTAAATTTTCGTCAAACCCGTTTGCGATTTTTGTCGCATCCTTTAAAAAACCATATTTAAAATCGCTGTCATCCGAGTATTTTATGCTTGCAACCCTGTTTGAATTATCAATGTAACAAATGACGGATGCACCGATTTTAAAGCTCTTTGCTTTGTCGTTATATTTATAATAAACCTTATACTCTGTATCATCAATTTTGATAAACAGGTTATCATCCTTGTTTACAACCGATTTTAAGATGCCGCTTATCGTATTTTCGCACCTTATAACTCTTGCTCTATCGCCATTTTTGCTTACACTTGCAACCAAAATGTCACCCTCGGCAATATCATCATATGTAAGGCTGTTTCCGGCCGAATCTTTGATTTTTACATTTATTGCCGACTCGTCAAGGCAAAGCTTTTTACCGCCGATTATATCATCGTAAACAAATCCGTTATCCGATTTTACGCCAACCTTTATAACATCATACTCTGTCACCAATACTGTCATTTTTGTATTTCCTTCGGAAAACTTATTGATAACAATATATCCGTCTTTGATATTCATTGCCGCTTCTCTGTCTGCCGATGAAACCGCCACGCCGTTGTACACAATATCCGATGATGCCGGAACGGATATTGTTTTACGCTTGTCATTACTTAAATATGTCAAAGTTCCGCTTTTGTAACTTACAATATCCTCTGCCTCGATGTACGTACTTTCGGTGACATTTGTGTCCGGAACAACACATACGACCTCTCGTGTATCAATTTTTGAATATACATCCACATAATACCCTAAATAATCATCACCGTCTTTATCCGAAACAAAATAATATGTATCGTCAACTTTTAAATAATAGTTATCGGAACGACCCTCATTGAAATTAATGTTACCTCCTGCCGTTGCACAAAGAACGCCCGACACCTTTTTGACATTATGCCATCTTTCAAGCGGGGTCACATTATACTTGTTTGTATATGAAAAAGTCTTATGCCCGTTGTCATCTCGGATTGTCTTAAGTTCAAGCATGGGAACACAAAGAATTTTCTCGAATACGTCACAAAGCTTTTCTATCGTAATATCTGTATTCTTATATTCAATATTCAATGACGAAAGTCCCATTTCGTTCAGGATGCGCCTTTGCGCCGCCATATCATGTCCCATTGCGCTGTACCTTGGTGCATAACCGAGAATACTTATTACTGCGTCAATGACCTCTGCCTCCGATATGTTTCTGAGAGGATAAAACTTTTTGCTCGCGTCAAGACTTATTATTCTGTTGTCAACGGCAAAGCTTATCGCCCACGCATTTTCATAATCCCGGTCAACATCATAGACATTCATCCTTTTAACTTCCGACTCTGTCTGTCCCATAAGCCTTGCCGCAAATACAGAAAAATCGGAACGGGTCACAGTATCATCCGCAGAATAATCGGCATCATTGATTATCCCAAGCGATGCTAAAAGCTCAGGAACGTCAAACTTTTGATTTTCCTCATTCGCACGGTCTTGTGCGTATGCCCCAAGCGGCATCATAATAACGAGAATTGCAACTATTATTGTCCTTATAATTCTATTGTTTGCTAAATTCATATGTTCTATCTCCTTATTTCAATTTCATAAGTGCTGAATAAATCATCTTTGCCGCCTCGGCTCTTGTCGCATTGTTGCTTGGCATAAACAACATATCATCATAGCCATTGATTATTTCGGCTCTGTTCAGACTCGCCACAGCGATTTTTGCATAGTCACTTACCGTATCAAAATCCCCGAACGTACTCTCTCGCTCTTCCGTAATTTTATCTTTTACTGCCGAATAGATAATCTTTGCCATATCTTGTCTGGTGATTTCAATCCCCACGCCAAATTCATCAACGCTCATTCCGTTTATCAAGCCCGAATTTACGCCTTTTAAAACAAACGGATAATACCAGTCACCTTTTGAAACATCTTTAAACAAAAGTTCTTTATCCTCTTCTTCGTTTATCTCAAAAGCACAAACGGCTATTTTAACAAATTCTTCTCTTGTAATATTGTCATTGGGATAAAATCTTCTTGCGCTTTTTCCGTTTATGATGCCGCATTTTGACAAATATTCAATCGCGTCCTTTGCCCATGGCACAGAATCAATATCATCAAACGCCGAATCATTCGCTATTGCGTCCTCTTCTGCGTCAAAGCTGACCTTCGATGCCCCCGAACCGCCAAAGCCGCCCGAATTACCCGAACCGCCCGAGCTGCCTGAGCCGCCTCCCGGGGTTTTGTTCTGCTCGTCGATAAGCTTATTTAATTCCGCAATTAAATTCCCTTTGTCAAAAGTTTTATTTTGAAATGTATCTCCAAGTCCGCGGCATACGGCATACTTTTTTTCATTCGACAGCTCATCGTACTTATGCGAATCATATCCTATTACCGCAAAAATATCTTTTAAATTATCATAAATTTGGTCATATCCCTCTGCCTTTGAAATGTATCCCAAAGCCGTAAACTCAAAGACATCACCCTCTATTTGCTCAACCGATGTATAATTGCTTTTATTGCCCATTCCGGCATACAAATACCCCTTTATATTATCACTTGAATTTTTATAAAGAGTATTATATACGGGGTTACTTTCAAGATTCAGATACTTTGAATAATTGTTCAAAATTTCTTTAACCTGTTCTTTATCCGCCTTGTTAATCAGGTCAACAATTTCATATCTGCCCATAATCTGCAGCGCCGACCTTTGTTCCGAACCGCTTTCATAGATAATAATTATATGTCTGCTTTTTTCGGTTCCGTTTAAAGCAAAATTCAAATTCCAATCACCTAAATCATCCGTATTTATCTCTGTGCTGTATTCAATCATTGAAAATTTGTCCTTCCCTGTTGCAGCCTTGTACATTTCCCATGATATTCCGTTTTTCAGCACAACCGCACTTACGGATGATTCCTTATCCGTATCGTGCCCCGCTATTTTAACGTCTATAACATCGGATTTTACATCAGCATCCACCTTATCAGCCTGTGCATAGCCCGTTGCCGAAAAAAGCATTTCGATGCCTATTAATCCAATGGTCAAAGCCTTAGTAATGTTTTTCATAGTATGTCCTCCTGTGAATCAATCCGAGTCAATAACCGAAGCAATTATCTCACATTCGGATTCGGGAATTGATATATCCATAATTTTTTTAATTTCTTCGTTCGGATTTAATACTGTCAAATCCGATAAAGCACCGACCAATCTTCCGTTAGTATTTAAAATCCCTATCAGCACCGTTATTTTTCGGGGCTCTTTTTGATTGTTTTTGAGCAAAATTTCAACCTTATCAAACTTTTCTGTATAATTTAAGAAAAACCTTTTAAACAAGCCTTCGGATTTAAACCCATAATCCGACAACTCCTTTGCGGAATACAGCGAAGACAATTCCTCTGTTGTATAGTGGTTTTTAAGAATATCTATTACGCCTTCTCCCGCTTTGTTTAAATCAATCTTTGTATTCAAAAAGAAATCACGCTTTAAATAAAAAGCCGGTCTGACCAATCCTTTTGCGTTGTCCAAAGGTTTTGAAACACCGTCTTTTGTCATCACGGAATTGGAATACCAATTCTCGTTCGGCGTTGTATCTCTCAGGAAATAACAATCTCCTCCGTTTTCAAACACGTCATCGCGGTAACCGAGCCTGTCGCCGTAAGTCACAAAGTCATCCCAACACAAAAACCATACGTTCCCTTTTTGAGGACTGTTGTAAAAGTGCTTGTTTTTCAGCCAGCCGGCCGACCAAAACTTAAAATTGATATTACGTGAAACATACTCGGACACAGAAATCGGCAGTGCATACTCACCACCCTCATCGTCCGAAACAATGGACAAATCGTTCCCGTTTCCCAACAATAATTGAGATAAATCGCTTCCGTCACTTTCCCGGCTCAATGCCCCGTGAGCGGAAACAAATTTATTAGCTTTTATTTTATTTGAATTCACATCCGTTTCACTGCGTCCGCAATAAGCATTTATTGCGTCCCCGTATGCTTGGGTCGTTGTAACGTAAAACTCGGATTCTTTATTGCAATAATCATCCAGAATAATAAATCCCTTGTCGTCAACATAGAAAATATATTCCTCGTTGCTGTTTTCCCTCTCGCCGAAAAGATTATGTTCTTTATCCGGCTTAACATTTCCGGGTGCTTTTGTTGTTTCCTCCAAAACCTCAACAGCGGAACTTTTGTACACAAGCCTTCCGAATTTCACCAAACATCGTATGTATTTATAATTGTCCGAATAGCTTACGATATATGTTTCCTTATTCGCATTATCAATGTTAAAAAAAGTTTCGCCGTTGTCACTTCCCTGCCAGCAATATGTCAACCTTTGATTCACGCCTGTCAGCGATGCTTTTATTTCATCTGTTATTTTCACTTTTTCGGTTGGGCGGCCGTCACTCAATGTGACAACCGCCTCTATATCCGAATAATTAACCGAAGTGTCGGAATCTTTGTTAAAAGAACCGAATAATACCCTGTTCACCCCGCTGTCTGTTGAAAAAAGTTTAATTCCGTAAGAATCAATTCCATATGCGAAAACATTGATGTTTAGCATTGCAAAAACCATACACGCTATCGCAAAACTGATTTTCTTCTTCATTATTCCGCTCTCCTAACAATATTTTTATTTTATAGTCCTTGCCCCCGATAAAGGAATCAATTCATCAAGGTTATTCCAAAGCATAGCCTTTGCGCTTGCCGCGCCCTCGGCAAGGCTGTCTATTTTACATTCAACCGTTGTTTTTGCATTCGGACTTATATTTACCTTGTCATTTACATCGATACTAATCATTCTTCCCAGATCATCGTACACAGCGAGCAGCATAACTGCGCTGTTGTATTGTTTATCGGTTGTATTTTGTATTTCATACTTAACCTTTAACGAGTCTGCGCTTGCCAGCGTTGCCGCCGATAACGGACTTCCGTTTTTATCCGTCCATGTATCCGTTATTTTAAGCTTGCTGTCAAATCCCAATTTTATGAGCTTTGACTCAGAGTACAATCCGACCAAATCCTCAACATAATATTTTTCTTTCATCATATTAAGAATCGCCGAACCCGTATTTTCCAAATCATCAAGTCTAACCCTCTTAAAGAAATCTCCGCTTAAGTAAAATACAGGTCTTACCAGGGACACAACATCCGTTCTTTGTGTTGTTGTACCCTGATACGTTACAACCGAGCTTGTTGTCCATGCCTTTAACGTATCACAGGTATCTCTCAACAAGTATTGATATTTTACATCTCCGCTCTCGGTCAAATCATTTCCGTCAACCGAAAAAACATTGTCCTTCCAGCCTAAAATTCCGTTATAGGTTTCAAAATCCTGTTGAGATAACATCTGTACATTGCCCGATACATATTCGCTTGCCTGCCATGACGGCCACGCCGGGAACTTATATCTCTTGAAATAGGCATTCTCATATATTCTGTTTGATACTTCCTCCGGAAGAGCATATCTCTTTGTATTGCTCTCTTCGCCTTTTATGCCGTAATAATCATTTCCGTCCGATGTTAAGTGAACATTGAGTCCGTTTTCATCGGCAAATGTTCCGACAGCCGAATATGACTTTTTAGGGTCTCTCGTACCAGAAACAGTGCTGTTTGCACTTCCGTATGACTCTGTTGTTGTAACATAATATTTCGCAACATCATTGTTTTTTGTATCCAACAGCACAAATCCTTTTGAACCAACCTTAAAAATATAATCGGGATTACTGTTTTGAGAATTGGTCAATGTCTTTGGGGCATCCGCTGTTCCGGGTGCGGAAAATTCCGTTTCCTTCCCTATCGTTATTACTTCGGACTCGACAACGGCGCTGCCCGTATTAACCATTGCCCGAATTTTTTTGCCGATACTGTCGTGCATTATTATATAATCATTGCCGCTTACGGAATCACCCGAAGCATCGTTCCAATTCGTTCCGTCATAAATTTCCCAAGTTACCGAAACAATATTTTTGCCGTCAAAAACAGCCTCAACCGTATCATAAATCTTTGCGTTGTTTCCCGATTCATTGCTTCCTTTAATCTTAATGCGAGGATATATTTCATCAATATATCTTATTACATCAGCTTCCTTGCCGACAGATTGATATGTGTTGTCAAGCGTTGCTCTGTCACAGAAAGTGCTGTTTTTTAAGACCTTGATTACCTCCGAGCCCGCCGTCGGCAAATCTATAACATTATTTTCAAAAAACGTCTTATTGAGCCAAAAACACGGTCTATACAAGTATGGCCCGGCTCCGCTTGTATCCAGCCCTCCGAGCGTAACTATCTGGCCTGCCGGATTAAGATATGCATATTTTTCCGATGACACAAGGTCTCTCAACAACACTCCGTTGCTTTTGTATTCCGCCGGCATATTATCCTTATATCCGATTTTATCGGAATACATCATATAATCTGCATACGATAAAATCGAAACGCCCGTCTTATACTCTTTCATAGAACCGTTCTTTGCCGAGCAAAGCGGCCACGAATGGTTATAATTTATATAATCTTTAAACGCCGAGGGCAAGGTATACTTTGTGTCGTGATCGCTGCCCAAGCTTTCAAAATTATTTCCTGTCGTAAAGATGTAATCTTGAATCGTTTTATCCTCATTATCCGCCTGAAAACCCTTTTGACCTATATAGTTTTTCCATTTTGTGTCACTTGGTGCATCCTTGTCACCGTTGAATATATCTCCGTATGCGTCAAGCGCAACAACAAAATATGCGTTATCATCAATGTTTCTTGTATCTGCCAAAACAAATGATTTTCCATCAATGCTGAAAACATAATCCGAGTTTGAGTTTTCATTATTCGAAACCTTTTTATAGAAATTTTTGCCGTCCAAGTTGTAATAACTGTGCGGAATATAATTCACATATTTTTCAATCGGATAAGAAGGCGTTACAACCGTTCCGCCCGAATAAGTTACCTCACAATATAATTTCTTTTGCGCAAGGCTTCCGTCCTTATCCCCGTCCATAAAATTGGATGGTACGGTAAATGTTTTCTCAGTACCTCTGACAGTTTCGCTTCCCTCGTATTTCCACGCATATCCCGTTGCCGTCTTCGGAAAAGATACCTCTATTGTTTCATACATGGGAATTTCGGGATCGGGATTTAAGCCTGTTGTCTTTAAGATAATATCCGCTTTCGGCCCCTCAATAATATCTTTGTATTCATTCTCATATTCCGACCCCGTATACAAGTTTTCAAGAGCAGCTCTGTTACAGAAAGTGCTGTCTTTTAAAATCTTGATTACCTCTGAACCTGCTGTTGTTAAATCTATGATATTGTTCTCAAAGAATGTCTTATTGAGCCAAAAACACGGTCTGAACAAATACGGGCCGTTTAGGTTATGCGTTTCGCCGCCGCCCGCACCGACAACCTGACCTGCACCGTTGGTATTCTGACTTCCCGCCGCATACAAATCTCTGATTAATGTCGGTGACGCACCGCCTATATCCTGCATACCGTCCTTCCAGCCGACAATGTCCTTAAACATTTTATAATCGCTCAGCGACGGAATATTGACACCGGCGGTCGTAACCTTTTGCGAGCCGTACTTATCCGATGCAAATTGCCACGAATGATTATAATTTATATAATCTTTAAATGCCAAAGGCAAGGTATATCTTGTTTCGTGATCACTGCCTAAGCTCTCAAAGTTGTTACCTGTCGTAAAGATGTAATCTTGAATCGTTTTGCCGTCACTGTCTGCCTCAAATCCTGTCTGACCTTTATAATTTTTCCATGCGGTCGTACTCTGCGCACCCGCTGTATCTCCGTTAAATATATCACCGTATGCGTCAAGCGCCATTATAAAGTATGCATTATCGCTTACATTTCTGCTGTCAGCCAAAACGAATCTCTTTCCGTCTACCGAAAAAGTGTAAGCCTCTGCCGAATCCTGCTTATTCGGAAGCATCGCATACGTATTATTGCCATCCTTATTTTTATCGCTGTGCGGAACGTAGTTCACATATTTCTCAATCGGATATATTGGCGTCGTGACCGTTCCTCCCGAATATGTTATCTCACAATATAGTTTCTTTTGCGCAAGGCTTCCGTCCTTATCCCCGTCCATAAAATTTGACGGTACGATAAATGTTTCCTCCGTACCTCTGACTATTGTGCTTCCCTCATACTTCCACGCATATCCCGTTGCCGTTTCGCCGTTTAAAACAGCTCTCATCGTTTCATACAGCGGAATCTCCGAATCGGGCTTTAAGCCCGTTGTTTTTAAGATAATATCCGCCTGAACCTCTGCGCTCGCAGGCGCCGTACACATCATCGAAACAACCATACTCAGCATCAGTATCAAAGAAAAAATTCTCTTTGCTATCATTTTACTATTCATAATTTACCACCCTTTCAAATTGAATATTATTGTTATTTTTAATTATTTTTCTGATAAGAACAGCAACAAACGCCGCAAAGCCGTGATCTCGGCTTGTAATACCCGATTTTCTTTCCCATAATGTACCCGTTGTTCTTGCCATATCCAAAAAGTATTTTTTTATGTATTTTGTTGCCAAATCATACTTCTTGAAGTTTACAAGCAAGTCAAGGCGCATATAAATCCCCGGTATTGCGTCCGACGGCTCTATCTCGGTATAATCCGATAATTCATCAATTTTGCATCTTCCGTACAATATATCAAATATTGTACGGAACTTATCCGTATTATCCGCAATGCCAAAGTATATCGAATAATACTGAGCCGTTTCCGAAAACTCGTCTGTGTTTTTTAATACACCGTCTTTTCTTATTGCTCTGTCGTGAAAAAGCTTTCCGTCAAACGACATATCCGTTATCACCTGTCTTAATAATTCCGATTTACGCAAGAGCTCATCATCATTATACAACTCGCCTATTTTTTTCAGCATTTTTGAATAAAGCATATTTGTCGGCCAGCTAACATCCTGTACCCTGGTATTTAGCTTGGACCACTCGACAAAATTCCAACCGCCCAGCCTTTCCAGCAAGCCATATTCATTCTCATAGCTTTTAAAATAATCAATCAAATCATAAATCTGTTTTTTAAACTTATCTTTGGCTATACTGCCTTTTCTAAGCTCTGTATATTCATAGACCTCAAGCACGTACCACATTGACCATTGCGGTATAAAGTTATTTGAATATACCTCAGACGGATAGCACATTTCCGTTACGCCGCCTTTACCCGAATATATTCCGCCGTCCAAAAAATTTCTTAAGAATGAATCTTCTATTTTAGATGCCCCGGTAAGCTCAAATTCTGCCCTGGCGGTATAAAAGCTGTCAAACAGCCACCCCGCCCTCTCTCGTGAAGGACAATCCATAAACAAGTCCACCGCATTATGCCGAAAAGTTTTTATAGCTGCTTTGTATATAAGCTCAATTTCGGGATCGTCTATCTTAACGGGTTTTATCTGCTTTTCCGGGAAAGCAAGCTCGGAAACTTTAACCGATTTTATATCAAAAGAACCTTTTATATGCAGTATTTCACAGTACATCTCGGTATACGGTTCAAGCGAACAAACGGTGTGCTTTCCCTTTGGAAGATAATATTTGATAATATTACTCGAATCCAGGCACTTTAAATTAGGCCGCTCATTTTTGTCAAGCTGTTCCGCAAAAACTATTATAAGCTCTGCATCTTCATACACCTCTGCCTCTATATTCAAGAAACCTGCTTGGATACTGTTGAATTTCCATCTTTCCAACTCCATTTTGCCGTTTTTGTCAATTCTTGTTCTGAGATAAAACTCAAGCGGTTTTTCTTTTATTTTATCATAATTGAAATGGTCAAAATTTTTGGGCGGATTTATTAAATATTCAAAAATCGGACCTGACAGCTCATCAACCGTTTTATATCTCAAAATCTCCGATCTTTCCGCTTGTAATTCCGTATACTCGGAATACGGAGTTTTTCTCATTGCAAATTCACCGTCAACCGATGTTCTCTCGATTTCATATTCTTTCATTATTTTTCTATAATCCCATACCTCTGAAAAATTCCTCTGTGACGAATATCTCACGACATCTTTTTCATGCATTATATTATTGTAATATTTAAACTCTTTTTTACCCGTTGCCGCAACAACTTTATCTTCCGATATTAACTCGGCAATCAAAAAGGAATTTTGATTCACGTTTGAAAACGACCTGCAATTATATCCGATACATCTGATCGTGATTTTATCATCATCGCATAAGTCCGGAACGGATACACGGTCAATTGAAAAACAATTCTTTGCCCTCCGCTCCGGTCCGTAATGAATCAGCTTTTTATTGACAAAAACCTGATAATATGTAGACCCCGCTATCAGCAAAAAAAGATTTTTATAAGTCCCCTCAAAAACCGTATCCATACAAATATTTAACTCTTTACTCAATCCTTTAAGCCATATTGGTTCTGCCTCTTTATAAAACTGTCGATAATTATTCATAAACTTTCCTCTCGGTAAAATATTTTTCAATTAAAATATATCATAAAAGAAAATAACATTCTATCACTATAAAGACACAAAGTGTACTATACGGACACATCTAAAATTTTTATTTAAAACCGTTTGTTATGATGTTGACAAAACGCTGATTTTATGGTATCTTTAAGAAAAAAATTAAAATAATTTTTTTAACTAAAATTTTTCGTATAAATACTATATGAGCAAAGCGAGGTGTTTGGCTTGAAATATACGGAAAGCTATTTCTTTGACGAAATTCCATTTTTTTACACTTTTATAAAAGACAGTATTTCGGACAAAAGAATACATAACCACGAATTTTATGAAATCTTTTTAACTTTGTCCGACAATATGGTGCATCTTGTGGCGGATAAAAAATTTGTTTTGCCTCAAAGTTCTCTTGTATTTATCAGACCGAATGATATACATTCCAATCACAATCCCTATACAACACATTCATATATTCAAATCGGATTTACACAGGCAATAGCCGATAAATTGTTTGAATATCTCAGACCGGATTCAACATTGGAACAATTGTTATCGGCAAAATACCCGCCCACTTTTACTTTGTCACAAGATGATTGCAGCACCCTCTTGGTTAGCTTAAAGAAAATTGAATCAATGGATTTTAACGATAAGGATGCTTTGCTGAAATATTACAAAAATCTGCTTTGCGATATTTTTGTAAACTATTTATTTAAATATAAAAAGAAAATGGAGCAATCCCTTGACGCCCCGACGTGGTTTAACCTGTTCATAAACAATGTAAAAAAAGAAAAATTATACATTAACGGTATCGATTCAATGGTAAAAAAAAGCGGCAAATCCTATAAACAGCTTTCGCGATATGTTAAAAAGTACTTTGACAAATCACTTTCGGAATATATTTTGGATTTAAGGCTGTCATATGCCCAAAATCTGCTTATATCAACCAATATTTCCGTAACCGATATATGCTATCTTTGCGGTTTTAATAATTCAAGCTATTTTTACAGGAGCTTTAAAAATAAGTATAACAAAAAGCCTTCGCAAATCAGAAATAACAGCCTAATCGGAAAAAATCCATCCTGACGAACTAATAAATACCAACAAAGAAAAAGACAATTTTTATATAACATAGTAAGTTTAATTAAAATTGTCTTGCAATTATTGCAATGGTGTAATAAAATATAGGTATAAGCGAGGTGGTATCTGAGATGTGCAATGTAAGCAGAGGCATTTTGGATAAAGGTATGGCTCTCGGCAGAAAAGAGGGCATGGATGATTCAACCATTGCTGCGATAAAAAAAGCCAAAGACGGTACGGTTTATGAAAACTAATCTCAATCAATGAGTTATCGGTGCGGGAATTATTAAATCGAACTCTAAAATTTGAAATAACAGGACAGAATTTGACATATAAATATATTACCTAAATTCAAGAGGTG
>URAN01000020.1 GCA_900545865.1 uncultured Eubacteriales bacterium | reverse complement strand
CTTCGATCGACGGACAGTATCTCGGTCCCGTTCCCTCGATCATTCCGGAATACAGCGGTGATCTGTCCAGATTGGCACGGATGATATCATGTGTCGTCTCATTTGTATAAGTCAGCCAGCATGAAGCCTGGTCGATCTGCACATCGTCCGGATTCGTAGTAAATGAAAACGGCACTACCCTCTCGTCTCCGAACTGCTCTTCCATCTTGCTGAAATCCACGGTTTTACGGTCTACCCTGGCAGGTGTTCCTGTCTTGAAACGGTACATCTTAATTCCCAGTTCTTTCAGGCAATCGGTCAGATGATTGGCTGCCTGCAGTCCGTTCGGACCGGTATACTGACTCACATCCCCATAGATACAACGTGCCTTCAGATAAGTTCCGCTGCAGATGATAACCGCCTTACAGTGATATGTTGCACCGGAAAATGTCTGCACTCCCGTGATCTTTCCATCTTCCACAAGGAGATTGGCAACCTCTCCCTGTTTGATCTCCAGGTTCTCCTGAGCCTCCAGTACGCGGCGCATCGTTCTGCTGTACACTGCTTTGTCCGCCTGTGCACGGAGCGAATGTACCGCAGGACCCTTGGATTTATTTAACATTTTTGACTGGATAAATGTACGGTCGATGACCTTTCCCATCTCTCCGCCAAGGGCATCCAGCTCTCTTACCAGATGTCCTTTCGAGCTTCCGCCAATATTCGGATTACAAGGCATCATCGCAATGCTGTCCACACTTACGGTAAATACCAGTGTCTGAAAGCCCAGTCTCGCCGTCGCCAGTGCTGCCTCACAACCTGCGTGGCCGGCACCGATGACTACGACATCATATTTATCTTTATTTTCCCATACAGAATTTGCTGAATATCTCATTAACCAAATCTTCTCCTATCGTTTCGCCAGTGATATTACCGAGAGCTTCATACGCATCCATAAGGTCGATCGAATAGAAATCCTCCGGCATATCCGCGGCAATGCTGTCATTCACACGTTCCAGTGCAGCATATGCATCCTGAAGCGCTGTTTTCTGTCTCACATTTGTAATATAGATTTCATCATTAAATGTCAGTTCTCCCTGGAAGAACATCTCCTTTAACGTATCTTCCAGCTCTTCGATTCCCTGTACATTCTTTGCAGAGATCTCGATCACCGGAAATTCTTCCGGCAGTTCTTCCTGTTCTTTTGTCACCTGCATATCCAGATCGGATTTATTTAACAGGATGATCGCACGTTTGCCTTTGATCAGATGCAGGATCTCTGCATCATTTTCATCCAGTGGTCTGGATGCATCGATCACATACAGGATCAGGTCTGCCTTGTCTGCATATTCTTTTGCACGGTCAACACCGATCTTTTCTACCACATCTTCCGTATCACGGATGCCGGCAGTATCCATGATATTTAAAGAAATTCCCTTCAGATTCAGGTGTTCTTCCAGTACATCTCTTGTCGTACCGGCAATATCAGTAACGATTGCCCGGTCTTCTCCGAGAAGTACATTTAACAGAGAGGATTTTCCCGCATTCGGTTTTCCGAGGATGACTGTGCGCACGCCCTCTTTTATAATCCTACCATCATCACAGCTATCTAGCAATCTTTTCATTGCTTCCATGATCTCATCGACGACTTTTTTCAGTGTTTCTCCATAGCCGTCAACACTGATATGCTCCGGATCGTCCAGTGCAGTCTCGATAAATGCAGTATGATACAGGATCTTTTCGCGCATTTCGCTAATCTTATCTTTGATATTTCCTTTTAACTGGCTTACCGAACTCTGCAATGCATATTCGTTCTGCGATGCGATCAGATCACCAACTGCTTCTGCCTGCGAAAGATCCAGTCTTCCGTTCAGGAATGCACGCTTAGTGTACTCTCCCGGCTCTGCCGGGCGTGCACCGTTTTTGATCAGGACTTCGAGAATTCGTTTTACCACATAGACACCGCCGTGACAGTTGATCTCTACCGTGTCTTCACCGGTATAGCTGTGCGGCCCGCGCATCAGCATGACCAGGACCTCGTCAATTACCTGTTCTCCATCAACAATATATCCATAATGAATGGTATGTGACTTCTGATCACATAGTTTTTTCTCTTTTTTCCCCTTATATACCCGGTCTGCGATCTGAAATGCTTCCGGTCCGCTCATTCGTACAATTCCTATTCCCGAATTACTCATTGCCGTAGATATTGCGGCAATTGTGGAATTATATAATTGTTCCATATTTCCTCCATACTTTGGTATCAAAAAAGACAAGGGCCGCTTAAAGACCCCTGTCTCTTAATTATCGGTTATTTCTGTTTCTTACCAGTGTTACCACAACTCTTCTGTACGGCTCTTCACCTTCACTGTGTGTGGATACTGCCGGGTCAGACTGCAGCGCAGAGTGAATGATTCTTCTCTCGTATGGATTCATTGGCTCAAGAGAAACTGTCTTTCTTGTTCTCTTTACTTTGCTTGCAATGTTCTTTGCAAGATTTTCCAGTGTTTCTTTTCTTCTTCTTCTGTAATCCTCTGTATCGAGTTTCACTCTTACATAGCCATCCTGCATCTTGTTGGCAACACGATTTGTAAGATACTGCAGAGAATCAAGTGTCTGTCCGCGTTTTCCAATCAGGATACCCATGTTGCTTCCTTCCATATTGATGGAAAGTGCTCCTTCTTCATCTACAACAGATGTAACTTTTACATCATCCATGCCCATTGCATTCATCACATCGTAAATGAACTTTTCACATGTCTCGATCGTCTGTGGTTCAACTTTTGCAAGTTCTACTTCTTTCTTTGGCTCAGATTTTACTTCCGGTTTTTCTTCTTTTACGTCAATGAAGTAATGAATTGCTTCGCTGAATACTTCATCACTTGTCAGTGCGCAGCCTCTTATGTTTCCGTTTGTTACATTGAATGCAGCTGCATTTTTTTCCATTTTTTCTTTAGCCCATGTGCCAAGATGGTTATTGAGAGTTTTTAAGCTCTTAAGAGGTTCTAATACACCTTTTGCGAGTTGGATATCTTTTGGAAGTTCTGTAAGCAGAAAGTTCTTTAATACATCACTCCATCCATCTTGTTGTTCCTGAATTTTTTTGATTGCTGCATTGATGATTTCTTCATCGGTCTTTGCAGCAAGATTAGGTTCTTCAGTCTCTTTATTTTGTTCGATTGTTTTTTCTGTTTCATCCAGTGCTAACGCTAATGTGAGTTCGTATGTCTTTGCTGCAGCCGGCATGAGTGGTTTTTCATACTTAATGTAGCCATAAGCATTGATATCTTCTTTTTCTATTTTTTCTTTTTTATCAAAGTTTTTAATTTCAATAACCTTATTATTTTGTGGTTTCGGATAGGTTCCTGGTCCTATTGGTCTTTGCGTACTGTAGTATGTAGTCATGATTATTTTTCCTCCTTAATGTTCTTTTCATTGTATGCAATATTACCAAAGCATCTGTCAGCAGCAATAAATTGTGCTTGTTCTTGAGTAAATCCTTCTTCAAGCATTTCTTGCATAATATCTAACATATCATCCATTTTTACACCTGCTTTCTTTAATATATCTATTTGTTAGATGTTTTTCATATAAACATATCGCAGGCAATTGGGCAAGGACGTTTGCGGCTCGAATGGAGGAACGGAAAGAGAGACGCAAACGATTTATTTTGCCTTGCCTTATTGCATCTGCGATATGTTAAGATTGCAATTTTTTTCGATTCTTTATTCTTTACGATAATCTTAATTGCCTCTGTTCAGTTTAAGGATTACTTTCATGTTGTATTTGTCTTTTTTTATTCTTTATGATATAATATAATTTGAAATTATTGAAATGATTAAACGAAACGGAGAATCAGCTATGAATGAAGACGTAATATACGGACGAAACCCGATAATCGAGGCGTTGGAATCGGGGCATACAATAGACAAAATTTTTATCCAAGAGGGTGCACGCCATTCGCAGATAGGAATAATAAGAAATCTCGCAAAGGAACGCGGCGTGGTTTATCAGTTCGTTGACAAGCGCAAGCTTGACCGAATGACGGACGGCGAAAATCATCAGGGCGTTGCAGCTTTTGCGGCGGCGCACAAATACGCCGATGTCAGCGATATACTCGCCGCGGCAAGGGCGAAAAACGAACCGCCGTTTATTATAATTGCGGACGGTCTCAACGACCCTCATAACCTCGGCAGCATTATAAGAAGTGCGAACGCCGCAGGAGCGCACGGCGTTATTATCCCCAAAAACCGCAGCGTTTCGCTCAATTCGGTTGTCGCAAAGGTATCAACCGGAGCGGTGGAATACACGCCTGTTGCGAGGGTTACGAATATTGCCCAAACGATAGAAAAACTCAAAAAAGAGGGGCTTTGGATTTGCGGCACGGCTCTTGAGGCGAGCGAAGACTATTTTGACGCGGATTTGACGGGTGCGCTTGCCATAGTAATCGGAAGCGAGGGCGAGGGAATCAGCCGCATCGTACGCGAAAGCTGTGACTTTTTGGTTAAAATCCCAATGAAAGGTCAAACCGAGTCGCTCAACGCGTCCGTTGCGGCAGGAATATTGCTTTATGAATCCCTGCGCCAGAGAAACGCGGCGAATAAAAAAGGCTGATTTTGAATAAAGATACAGAGATTATATTACTTTAAATTACGGGAGAGTTTGATAAATGATAAGAATATTGGCGATAGGCGACATAAACGGCGAGGACGGCAGAGAGTATGTGTATAACAACCTCGGCAGAATCCGCAATAAATATAAAATAGATTTTTGCATAGCGAACGGCGAAAATTCGGCTGAACCGAACGGAATCACGCATGATATAGCAGGTTCGCTCTTTCGCAGCGGTGCGGATGTTATCACAATGGGCAACCATACATATGATAATCGTGAGTCGGGGGCGGTTTTGGAGGAAAATGAAAATGTTATCAGACCGATTAACTTTCCGTCACATCTCGAAGGCAGCGGTTATACGATATATGATACGGGAAGTGTAAAGATTGCTGTTGTCAATCTTTCGGGACGTGTCGGAATGCAGCCGATTGACTGTCCTTTTAAGGCAATGGAATCGCTTTTGCCGAAACTCGATGCGGATATTATTGCCGTTGATTTTCACGCCGAGGCAACAAGCGAAAAGATAGCAATGGCGTATTTCCTTGACGGAAAGGTCAGCTGTGTGTTCGGCACTCATACTCATGTCCAGACCGCGGACGAGCGAATTTTAAGCGGCGGTACGGGTTTTATATGCGACCTCGGAATGACGGGGGTCGAGGACTCGGTTCTCGGGATAAAAAAAGAAATTATAATCGGATATATGTATGATTCGGTCAAGAGATATAAATTCGAAAAAGCACACGGTGAGGTGTGGTTTCACGGCTGTATATTTGAGGTTGACGAAACGAGCGGAAAGACCGTTTCGGTAGAACGCCTGAGATTTAACAAGTTGGATTAACGCAAAGCGAAAGGAGGATAAAAATGAGTTTTTATGAATACAAGTGCGGTAACCGCGAATATTTGAGGTCATCACTTTTCCCGAAAGACAGAGTGTCACACGGTTTTACATCGGCTTTGGGAGGCGTGAGCCGCGGCAGGATAAACGGCCTTAATCTTGGATTCAGAGTAAATGATAATCCCGAAAGCGTAAGAGAAAATTACAGACTGGTTGCCGAAGATTTGGGACTTTCGCTCGAGATGACAGTCCTTTCAAAACAGACGCATACCGATAATATTCGCGTTGTGACAAAAGATGACGGCGGCAAGGGAATAACAAAAGACAGCGATATTGAGGACACGGACGGTTTGATATGCAATATCTCGAATATGGCATTGGTCGTGTTCACGGCTGATTGCATACCGATATTGTTATATGATGAAAAGTCAAAGGCTGTGGGTGCGGTTCATTCCGGCTGGCGCGGAACGGTCAAGAAAATTGGCGCAAGAGCGGTCGAGATGATGCACCGCGAGTTTGGCTCTCAACCCGAGAATATAAAAGCGGCGATAGGTCCCGGAATAGGACCGTGCTGTTTTGAGTTCGGCGATGACGCGCCGCAGTATTTTGAGCAAAAGTATCTGATGACCAAAGGGGATAAATATCTCGTTGATATATGGACGATGAATTATGATATATTGACCGAGAGCGGTATACTCAACGAAAATATAGATGTAAGTGAGGTCTGTACGGTGTGCAACTCGGATAAATATTATTCATATCGCACGCACCGCGATAAGACGGGCAGACAGGCGGCAATAATAATGCTTAAATAACGATTGCTGAAATCGAAAATAACGAATGTATGATTTACCGAGCCGCTTTGTGAGAGCGAAAGTTTTATAATGGTACGGAGAATAATTTATGAAAAGATTGGTATTGGGAATCCTTGCGCACGTTGACGCAGGGAAAACAACGTTGTCGGAGGGAATACTTTATTCATCGGGAAAGATACGCCGCAGAGGGCGTGTTGACCACGGTGACGCATACCTCGACAATAATTCAATAGAGCGCGAGAGGGGAATCACCGTGTTTTCAAAACAGGCGGTGTTTTCATGCGGAGAAACCGAGTTTACCCTGCTTGACACCCCGGGGCATATTGACTTTGCCGCCGAGGCGGAGCGGACGCTTTGGGTGCTGGACTGTGCCGTGCTTGTGATAAGCGCGTCCGACGGAGTTCAGGCGCATACCGAAACGCTTTGGAAGATGCTGAAACGGCATAATGTTCCCGTGTTTATATTTGTGAACAAAATGGACTTACCCGATACCGATACCGAAAAAATTATGAAAGAGCTGACCGAAAAGCTTGACGGCGGATGCCTGAATTTTAATTCCGATATAACATCGGAATCTTTTGATGATGCCGCCGCCATGTGTGATGAAGAACTTATGGACGAGTTTTTGTCAACGGGTTTGATTTCTCAAAAATCACTTGCCGCCGCAATATCGCGGCGCAGTATTTTTCCGTGCTTTTTCGGCTCGGCGCTTAAAATGCAGGGGATAGACCGACTTTTGTCGGCGCTCGATGAATATACCGTATCGCCGAATTTTCCGAGCGAGTTCGGCGCAAAGGTGTTTAAAATCTCAGATGACGGCAGGGGTAAACGCCTGACGTATATCAAGGTGACGGGCGGCGAGCTTTCGGTTAAGGATATGCCCGTTGACAATTCGGAGGAAAAAGTAAACGAGATTCGCATTTATTCGGGCGAAAAATACACCAATGTTCCAAAAGCGGAATCGGGTATGATTTGTGCGGCGGTCGGGCTGACAACGCCCGTGTGTGGTGCGGGTCTGGGGTTTGAGAGCGATGCGGACGCGCTGATGTCCGAACCCGTGTTCGGATACCGCGTCATAATAAATGACGGAACAGAGCTGAACACAGTGTTATCTTGTCTCAAAAAACTTGAAGAAGAAGAAACACAGCTGCGCGTCAACGTTGACGCAAACGGGGATATAAATGTACAGCTTATGGGTGAGATACAGCTCGAAGTCATTCAGCGTGTCATAAAAGACAGGTTCGGTACGGATGTGAGTTTTGAAAAGTGCGGAGTCATATACCGTGAAACGATTGCGGAGAAAATCGAAGGGGTCGGACATTACGAGCCGCTGCGCCATTATGCTGAGGTGCATCTTTTGCTTGAACCTCTGACGAGAGGGAGCGGCGTTAAATTTGCATCGAGATGTTCAGAGGATATGCTCGATAAGGCAAAGCAAAGGCTTGTGTTGACGCACCTGGAAGAAAAAACGCACATCGGCGTTCTGACGGGTTCGCCGATTTGTGATATTAAAATAACGTTAATCAGCGGCGCGGCTCACGTTAAGCATACCGAGGGAGGAGATTTCAGACAGGCGACATATCGCGCGGTGCGCCAGGGGCTTATGCGTGCAAAAAGCGTCCTGCTTGAACCGTGGTATTCGTTCAAACTTGAAATACCGTCGGATTCGGTCGGTCGGGCAATGACGGATATTGACCGAATGGGCGGACGAATATCGCCGCCCGAAATCAGCGGTGATTCGGCGGTGATAAGCGGATTTGCGCCTGTGGCGAAAATAAGCGATTACAGCGCAGAGGTTACAGCGTATACAAGAGGCAAGGGACGGCTTATATGCCGAATAAGCGGCTATGAGCCGTGTACGGATTCGGACGAAGTGATACAAAAGATAGGTTATTGTGCCGATGCCGATGTTGAGAACACGGCGGATTCGATATTTTGTTCGCATGGCGGCAGTTATACCGTCAAATGGAATGAAGTGTTTGAACATATGCACATACCGGCGGCGGAGTTAGACGAACCTGTGGTAAGACAGACCGAACCGACAGCAAGACGGCGCACGGTGAGCTTTGCCGATGATGATGAACTTATGCGGATATTCGAAAAAACTTACGGAAAGATAGAACGCAAAGCGCACAATACGGCACGAACGCCGCAAAGAGCGTTGTCGGCGAGCCGTATATATAAAGGAAAACCGCAAGTGAAACAGGGAAGTTTTGTGCTTGTTGACGGATATAACGTGATTTTTGCGTGGGATGATTTAAAAAAGATAGCGGCGGACGATTTGGATTTGGCGAGGATAACGCTTATAAACCGGCTTTGCGCATATCGCGCAATGCGCAATACCGAGGTGATTGCGGTCTTTGACGCATATAGAGTCAAAGGTGGCACAGGAAGCGTCGAAAAGGTGAATAATATCAGCGTTGTCTATACAAAAGAGGCGGAAACGGCGGATTCGTATATCGAAAAAGCGACGCAAAAGCTGAGTCGTCATAATAATGTCCGTGTTGTGACATCGGATTATATGGAACAGCTTATAATCCTCGGCAACGGAGCGTATCGCGTGCCGGCAGGTGAATTCCTCGGCGAGGTCAAAGCGGCGGAGGAAGAAATCCGCGAATACTTGGCACAGGATTTATGATAAATGTCAACAACTTTGATAAAATTTAACCGACCCCACAAAAGACGGAATGAAAGTCTGGATTTTGGGGGTCGGTTTTTATATTCTTATATTTGCTTTAATACGCATTTCGCGCGGAGTTTGAGAATATCTGTTTTTAAACGAGGTATAAAAATATCCGACATTGTTAAAGCCA
Source organism: uncultured Eubacteriales bacterium (assembly GCA_900545865.1). GTDB lineage: Bacteria > Bacillota > Clostridia > Monoglobales > Monoglobaceae > UMGS1820. Next base: position 37,598 of record URAN01000020.1, on the reverse strand, counting down.
CAGGTAAAGCATATATCCGTTACGGACAGGTCGGTGCTGCGTATCAGGTTCGCCGCATAGTTGAGCCTGAGGTCATTTATATACTGTGACGGAGTTTTGCCAAGATACTCTTTTATACAGCGCGAAACCTGTTTGTATGATTTTTGGCTGATTTTGACTATTTCGTCCATACCGTCTACAAAGGCATAGCTTTTTGTTGCCGCCGCCATAGTATCGGCGAACCATTTCGGCGATTTTTTGACAATCGGCGATGAATATGCCGCAAAGTATTTTGAAAAAATCGTTATCAAAAGATTCTTGCAATACAGGTTGAATTCCGCTGAATTATCCATATTCAAAAGCTCTATCTTTCTGAAATCTTTCAACAGATGCGCATAGTCGTGATTGTTGAGATGCACGGTTGGCGGAAACTTGTCCGTCAAAAACGCTCGGGTCGGAAAGTCAGAACCGAGATAGTCAAACATAGAGTTCAAAACCTGTTTTCCGAAGCATAGCTGAACATAAGTTTGAGGAATGTCCGAAAACAGATTTTCGTGGACGTCCTCGGCACGGACAAAGACAAGCGAGCCTTTGGAAAGAATAAACCGCTCATCGTTTGCGTTGTGAATATAGTTATCCGAAACAGTGAGAAAAATCTCATAAAAATCATGGGTGTGCATATTATCGTTTTGCACCCTGTCTTGCATATATCTGTAAAAAAACAGATACGGCGGTTTTATAAATGTGTTCTCTTCAAGTATGGCGTATTTCATTTCTTAACCTCCGATATAAAACAAATGTCCATTTAGTGTAAAAAAATGTCCTTATATTGATTTTAATATTTTATATATATGTTATAATGTATGTACGGATTAATATGTACAGGTTAAAAAAAGTGACTGTTTCTCTGTACAATATACCATTGATTTTTTAAAAAGTCAATATAAAAACAAAAATTTGTGTACATAAAAAATTAAGTTTGTGTATGTACGCTCCGAATTTTGGATGGTATAATAAGCGTAAATATTATTACATTACAGATTTATAGGAGAACGAATCGTGACCCAATTTTTTAAAGAGGCAAAGCCGATATGGACAGTCGGCGAAAAGAACAAAGTGCAAAATGATATGAATATATGCGCTGAGGCGAGATATACCGCTTTGAATTTAAAAGACGCAGTATTGACGATATGCGGTGCGTCTTTTTATCAGGTGTTTGTAAACAGTAAAATCATATGTTTCGGACCGGCGAGGACAGCGCGCGGCGTTGCGGCGGTCGATACGGTTAAACTTGCGGACTGCATCGAAAAATGCGAGATTATAATTCGTGTTTTATACTGCGGCTGTCGGAATTTCAGAACCGTTATGACCGAGCCGTATTTGTGCGCCGAGATTATAAATGACGGAGAGGTGTCTGCGGCAACGGGTGTGTGCGGATTTGAATATTTTGATATTAAACGCCGTCTCAAAAAGACAATGCGTTATTCGTTTCAAAGAGAATTCACCGATTCGTGGGATTATACCCAAAATGATGAGACCGCGGATATAAAAGAGGTTGAATGCAAGCATTCGTTCGTTCAAAGGAATGTTCCGTCAAGCGACTTTGAGGTCAAGTTCCCCGAAAGCGTTGAGTACGGAGAACACACGGCGACGGATACCCCGTTCGATGAATTGTATCCGTATCTTATAAGGCCATCGGCAAACTATGACTGTTATCCGTTTGAAAGCCTTGAAACAAAGCCGTATGTTGAATATCTTAATATCAAGGCGGAGTTTTCGGCGGATTCAAACGCGTATGTGAATGCTTTGAGATTTGATTTTAAAAAGATTCAGACGGGTTTTTTAAGGTTTAAAGTCAAGTCACAAAACGGCGGCAGGATTATTGCGGCGTTCGGCGAACAGCTCGGTGAGAACGGACGAATAAATATGCGTGCGCTCAACAGTGTAAATATCGTTGAATGGCGTTTTCCGAGCGGCGAATTTGAGATGATTACAACATCGCCGTATACCGCCCGATACATAGATTTTTATGTCACCGACGGCGATGCGGAAATATCTCCGTGCGTGGTTGAGGTTGCCTTTCCGAAAGACAGAATTTCAAATTTTGTGTGTGAGGACAAAGAGCTTGATATAATTTATCGCGCGGGCGTAAGGTCTTTTCGCCACAATGTTTTGGATATATATATGGATTGTCCGTCACGAGAGCGTGCCGGCTGGCTTTTTGACAGTTATTACACCGCTAAGGCGGAATACGGCTTGACGGACAAGAGTGTTGTCGAAAAGGCGTTTTTAGAAAATTATATAAAGGGCGGCAACCTCAAAAATCATATCGGAATGGTGAGCATGTGCTATCCTGCGGACGTTTTTTCGGGGTCGTTCGTTCCGCAATGGTCGCTTTGGTATATTTATGAAATATACGAATATGTGACAGAGCGGCACGGCGAAATAGAAAAAGAAATGTTTAGGACACAGGTGTGCGGAATATTCGATTATTTCAAAGATTTTGAAAACGAATACGAGCTTTTAGAGAGGCTTGACGGCTGGAACTTTGTTGAGTGGTCAAAGCTCAATGACAGAGTTTTTGACGTGAGCTGGCCGACAAATATGCTTTACGCGGCGGCTCTCGACAGGGCGGCGGAATTGTTCGGCATATCCGATTATGCCGAAAAGTCAAAGCGACTTAAACAAACGATATGCGATATGGCATATAACGGAGTTATATTTGCCGACAGAGCGGTCAGAAACAAAAACGGCGAGCTTGTCACAACGGACGAAGTTTCACAGACGGCGCAGTATTACGCGCTTAAATTCAAAACCGTACCCGAGGATGATGAACGGTTTAAAAGACTCAAAGACATCATTTTAAAAGACCGCGAGAGCGAGTTTGAGAGATTCGGCGAGGTTGAGCCTGCCGATGTCCTGCCGGGGATGTATATCAAAATGGAACTTTTGCTTAAATGGGGCGCATATGATAGACTTAAACAAGAGATAAAGAGATATTTTTTATGTATGGCGCGGCAGACCTCGACTCTTTGGGAAAGAAAGAACGGAAAATGCAGTCTCGACCATGGGTTTGCGTCTTATATCTGTGTTTTGATAAAAAGTATATGCGGCGAGTAATACAAAATCGGATTTATCGGGTGAGCCGACTTTTTCGAGAAAATTCTGCCGATTTGTATAAAAATTTTACTAAATATTAACAAATTTTATAAAACAAAGCGACATAACTTGAAGTAATCAAAAGTTTGTGTTATAATTATGGCGTGCCCGATAAATCGGGTGCGCCTTTATAATATTATAATGAAAAGGAAAACGAAATATGAAATCTCGAAAGAGACGTGACAAAGCTGTTGCTGCTGTGCTTGTGTCGGTTGCGGCGACGCTGTTCGCGACAAACCTGTATTTTAATAAAAATGCTTATGTTTCGCATTATACATATACGTCCGACAAAGTTCCAACCGAGTTTGACGAATATAAAATCGCGGTCGTATCCGATGTGCATAATTCGCGGTATTACGATAAAATTATCGCGCGGCTCGATGAACAAAACCCTGATTTGATAATTTTTTCGGGTGATATGATACAGCTTCCCGAAACCGACCTTGGGAACGTTATCAAAATAGCCGAATCACAGAGAGATAAATGCGATATGTATGCGGTGTTCGGAAATCACGAGGCGGAAACAAAAGCGGAGATTCGAAAACGGATTGCGTCCGAACTTAAACAATGCGGCATTTCGGTTTTGGCGAATTCGGCGGCGGACATAAAAATCGGCGATACGAAAATCCGTCTTATCGGCATTGAGGATTCGGGCGAAAAGATGATTGACGATGCCGAAATCGTCAAGATAAAAAAGACGGCCGAAAAAAACGCCGCGGACGGAACCTTGAACATTCTTATTTGCCACCGGGCAAGCCTTTATCCGAAAATTAAAGATTCGGCGGTTGACCTGATAATCTCGGGCGACCTGCACGGCGGCGTGGCAAGGTTGCCGTTTATTGGTGGCTTGGTCGGAGATGAAGAAAAAAGGTTTTTGCCCGATTATACAAGCGGTGTATATAAAGAGGGCGATGCGGCGGAAATGATAGTAAGCCGCGGCTGTGATTATAATTTGGTAAAGATGCGGATATTCAATCCGCCCGACATACCGATTATTACACTGAAATCGGCGGATTAAGCGGCGAAATCACAAAGTTTATGATTTATGGATAAAAGGAGGGTTTTTATGAGCGGAATGTCTTTGCTGTTTATCGGGTTTATATTTGTGATAATGTTTGCAGTCGTTTTCTTCGGCGCTATCTCAAAGCGAAGCGAACAAGACAGTGCAAGGGTTGACCGGCTGATTGAACTGAATGGGTTATCCGAGAGAAAAAAGATGGAAAAGTTTATGTATGACAACGACTTTTATCAGGTGTTTCAGCCGTTTATCGACAGCAAAACGGAACAAATCATCGGCTTTGAGGCTTTGACAAGGCTTGACGGCGAGGATGAGAGCGACACCATGCCTATGAACTTTTTAAAAAAGATAAAAGAACAAAACCTTTTTGAAAAGTTTGATATGTTTGTATTTAAAAAATGTTGTGACTGGATAAAAAAAGGCGAAAGCGATATGGTTGTTACCTGCAATTTCTCGCAAGTGACCCTTGCCGCCGACGGAGCGGCAGAGAGAATTATAAGGCTTGCCGATGATGTTGGAATCGGTCATAACAAGGTGGCAATCGAGATAATTGCCGCCGCGCTTAAAGACGATGACGGCGGCATCCGCCGCAATATTGGTGCGCTGAAAGATTCGGGGTTTCGGATATACATCGACGATTTTGAAAAAACGGAGATGTCGTGTGATGAGTTGAGGGCCTTTCGCCCCGATGTTGTTAAACTTGGAGGAGAGCTTTTTGAAAATATCCATACGGAAGAGGAAAGACTGCACTTTAAAAATATGATAGAGATTGTTAAAGCGGCGGATGCAAAGGCTCTGTGCGAAGGTGTGGAGTCGGGAGAACAAGCGGACGCGGTCAAAGAGTTTGGCTGTGATTTGATGCAGGGATATTATTTTCATAAACCGATGCGTGCCGATAGCCCTAACGACTTATTGTAAAAAGTATACAAAAATATTATTTAAAGACAGAAAAAAATAAACAAAATTTTTGATGAATTTTGTTGACAAGTAAAAAATAATAAGATATAATATTATTGTATCGAGGGTTGAAAATTGCCTTGAACAATTAAATTTAGATGGAATGCTGTGACACAGCGTGCGTATTTGGGCGCTTGTACGCTGTTGAGCAAGTAGCGCAACCGGTCTGTTTAAACCGTAAAACGGTTTTTGACAGGCTTTTTTTATACCCCAAAAATCAATTATGTGAAAGAGGAGGGATAAGATGATGCCAAAACGGTTTAAAAAGACTGCTGTCTGTTTTGCTGTTGCAGCATCGTTGTCCGTCACTTCTGTAAGCATATTTGCGGCGGATATGACATGGACGTATGATGACGTGACAAAAACCGTGTCGGTCAAAGGTTACGGTATGATTAACGATGCAGCCGAGCTTAGCCGATACTTGGGTGATGCCGAAAAAATCACGGTTATGCCCGGGGTGACAAAAACGGATAAAAACGTCTTTTCAAACATCGAAGGGGTAAGCGAGGTTACATTGCCTGACGGATTTTTGTCAATCGGTGACAATTCGTTTAACATGAGCCGTAATCTGAAAAAGATTAACTTCCCCGACAGCCTTGAAAGTATCGGAAAAGAGGCGTTTATGGGGTGTACGGCTCTCGAAAAGCCGATTATTTCAAAAGGCGTAAAAAGTATCGGCGCAAATGCGTTTGCGGATTGTACATCGATAACGGCGTTTGAGGTGAGCGGTGAAAACCAAAACTTTGTGTCAAAAGACGGGGTTATCTTTACCAAAGACGAAAAAGAGCTTGTTATGTATCCGTCAGGCAAGACTGATGCGGAATATACGATTCCGAGCGGAACCGAGAGGATAAGAGAAAAGGCTTTTGCGTACAACTCGAATGTCGAAAAGATTAATATTCCCGATTCGCTCAGCGAGATAGGCGATTATGCTTTTTATTTCTGTGACAGGCTCAGCGATGTCGGCACGAGCGAAAAAAGCGGAATCAAAACAATCGGCAGCTATGCTTTTTACGGCTGTACAATCCGAAAGTTTTCTGTTCCTTACGGTACAGAGAGTATAGGCGAGGGCGCATTTAAAAATTGTGACACTCTTACTTATATTGATTTTCCGGGTACGGTGAAAGAGATAGGCGACAACGCTCTTTACGGAACGTATTCGGATTTAAAAACAGCGGGATACGGAAAGGCGGCGGAGTATGCCGATAAAAACGGCTTTCCGTTTACCGAAACCGTCAGAGTAAGAATTGACGGGCGTGAGATTGCATTTGACAGCCCGGCAAGAGTGAAAGACGGATGCACAATGGTTCCGATGAGAAAGATTTTTGAGGAACTCGGTGCAGAGGTTGAGTGGGACGATAGCACACAGACCGCAAAAGGGGAAAAGTTGGGAACGGTATGTACGTTCTCTATCGGCGACAATATGTTATACAAAAACGGCGAAGCGATTGAGCTTATCGCCCCCGCAATTCTCGAAAATAACCGCACTCTCGTACATGTTCGCGCGATAGCCGAGGCGTTCGGCGCAGACGTTGAATGGATCGGTGACATGGGATTGGTTGAGATAAAGTCAGCCGCCGAATAAATTCGGATAAAATCAAAGAGGGTACCCTCTTTATGCTGTTATTCAACAGCATAACACACAGATTTAATATTTATTGTAAAACGAAAGAGAAGGAGATTATTTATGAGATATTTAAAGAAAATTTCAATTTTTATGTGTGCGGTACTGGCAATGACAGCGATATTTTCAACGGCAGCATTCGCCGATGAAGAACAGGTGACATCAGGAAGCGGCAACAGCTGGGATTGGATTTACGGTGATTATGACCCGTGGAGTACAAATAAGGTCGGGTTCTTTATTCAGATAGACGGCGAACAAATGGATGTAGAGGGCAATGTGACGGGGCACGATAAAAAGTTCTTTACCGACATAATTGGTGAAACAACTTTGAAACAAAGTCTGTCAGACAGCTTTCAAAAGACATGGCCTGTCGGAACAAGCAACAGCGATATTTCAGACTATATATCGGCTTTGCCGAATACATCTGATGTTTTCGATAAGGTGGTAAAAACCTATGAGGCAATGGACGCGTATATCCGTTCAACGGACGGAAAGATAGTTCCGTGGTCAAAGATGAACTCAAAGTATTACAGCCTGCATTGGTATGTGTTGAAAAAAGAGAGCGATTTTTGGCATATTGACGGCGTAATAATCGATAAATTGACCGACAAAGAGATACAGATTGTCGTTCCCGAGGAAAAGGCAGAGAGAGCGGCGTGCGTTGAGTATGACGTAAAGAGCGGCGAATACAAGCCGGGATTTATGGGTGTTAAGGCGAACAGACCGCACAGCTATTGGAGCGGCGACAATGATACGGTTATAATAGACGGATTCCACGATGTTTGGTACACTGTTTTGGATGAGGCAACTTTTGAAACCAACACGGCGGTAATCCCCTCGGATCTCATAAACGCGGCATCCGCCGTAGCACAGCTCGCCGGGGCGAGATTGTCAGAGCTTGATTCAAATTTGCAAAAGCAATACGGACGAATCGATTCACAGGCATATAAAAATGAGTATATCGAAAGAACCGGTTCGGGTAAAACCCTTTATGTAACACCGTTTATAAGCGAGATGTTATCATCAAAATACGGCGTTGATACTGATAAATATATTTGGCTCGCTATGGGGGATTCACAGGGCAACATAGAAAAGGTCTATGTTATGGACCGTGAGCTGGCGGACGTTGAAAATCTGTTTGACGGCGAATAATAAATATAATTTAAAATTAAATTTGACACGAATCATACACATTTTATGTGTGTGATTCGTGCTGTGTTCAATATTATAAAACAAAATTAAAAATCTTTGTACATATATTTCGGGGTGACGCGAATGAAAAGAGTTAATATGCACGCTTTTGCAATGTGGCTTGAAATTTTATGTGATATTTTTTCTATGACGGCGGCGTATTTGATTTTACTGATTTTTTTCGGTATATACTCGGGCGCTGAGGCACTTGACGCGTCATATATATATTTCGGCGTTTGTTCCGAGGCGGTTGCGGTTATAATCCTTTATATGCTTGACGCATACGGAAGTATCGAGTCGTACTTTGCTAAAAAGAGACGGCTTTTTGTTATGCTCGGGATTGCACAGATTATAAGCGCGGTCATAACTTTTTTTATCACATTGATTTTTTCGGGCGTAGGCTTTATCGGTATCGGATTCGGTGCGGTGTATTATATACTCGGCTTTTGTTTAATGATGATAAGCCGTCGTCTTGTGCTTAAACTGTTAATTAAAATCCGCGGTCACAGAGAGCTTTTAATACTTTTTCCAGAGGGATACCCCGAGGTGTTTTTGGAAAAGCTAAAGAAAAACTCGGACGATTTCGGTCGGGTTTGTGTTTATAAAATCCGGTCGGGCGAAACAGAGGTGTCGGACGAGGCGGCGCGGCTTATCCGCACCGCGGACAGAATCCTCATCGCATCGAATATATCCGAGGATTTAAGAAACAAATATATTCTGTCGGCGGCAAGCCGAAAAAACGGTGACGCAGCACCGAATATTGAGGTAATTTCAACGGTTGAAAACTTGGCTTTTCTCGGCGGCAGGGTGACGCACGTCGGGGATACACCCACGATAGCGGTCAGAAACGGGCGCGCGGGTCTCTTGGCAAGCTTTTTCAAGCGTGCTTTTGACTTGATTGCGGCAACGGTCGGTTTGGTTTTGCTCTCGCCGATATTTCTTATATGTGCCGTTGCGATAAAGCGCGACACGCCCGGGCCTGTTTTTTATAAACAAGAGCGGTACACGATAAACAAAAAGAAGTTCAACATTATCAAGTTCAGGACAATGGTCAAGGACGCGGAAAAAATGGGTGCAAAGCTCGCAACGGAAAACGATTCGAGAATAACAAAGGTCGGTAAAATCCTGCGTGCGTGCCGCCTTGACGAGCTGCCGCAGCTTATTAATATAATCAAGGGTGAAATGTCGATTGTCGGACCGCGCCCCGAACGTCCGATTTATGCCGATGAATACAGCAGAATGGTTAAAAATTATGATGTCAGGTATCTTGTCAAAGCCGGGCTTACCGGATACGCTCAGATTTACGGGCGGTATAACACAAAGGTGTCGGACAAAGTTTTGCTCGACAGCATTTATATTTATACCTTTTCGGCGTGGCTTGATATAAAACTTATTGTTTTGACGATAATGATTATGTTCACAAAGGAATCAACCGAGGGCGTGGACGAAGAAATGGCATCCGTACCCGTGTCGAATTCGGATAAAATAAAAAAATCCGATAAAAAAGAGCCGATACTGAGATGAAAATAATTGACAACGGGCGGTGGATGTGATGAATAAAAAATTATCGGTTATAATTGCTGCATATAACGCGGCGGCAACGATAAAAAAGTGTATAAATTCAATATTTGATGGTGTGGACGAGGATGTTGTTCAAAAAGTCGAGGTTATAGTAGTCGATGACGGCTCGGCGGATGAAACCGCCGAAACGGCAGCGGAATTTAAAGACAGAATAAAACTTATTCGCCTGTCCGAAAACGGCGGCAGAGTGGCAAAGACGAGAAATATCGGACTTGCGGCGGCAAGCGGCGAGTATATAACATTTTTGGACGCGGATGATTATTATGAACGCGGTGCGGTCGCACAGATGTTTGATTATATCGGCGAATTTAAACCCGATATAGTCAGGTTCGGCTGTATGATTGTCTGTCCCGATAAAACCGAGAGGATTCCGAATTATAATCCGAGCGGAATATTTTTTGTTGACAAGGCGGCGTTCAAAGATGAAATTTATCCGCTTTTTATAAGCGGTATAAAGCTGAACAGCGTGTGCCTTGCCGCGTTTAGATGTGATATAGCAAAAGGAGTGTGCTTCCCCGAAAAGTTCCGCACCGCCGAGGACGCGGCGTTTGCACTTGAAATTTACACGAACGCCGAAAGCGTTCTGTTTGTTCCCGACAGGTTATACCGATATGTGCAAAGCGGTGGCGGACTTACGGGTTCGGGTCTTGGAATATTCGAGAAATTCAAGTATAATTTTATGCTTGTGCCGATTATGCTCGGACGGCTGGAAAAATGGGGGATGAACACGTTTCGGTGGAAGATAAAGACGGTAATGCGGCCGCTTTTTCTTGCGGCGGACAAGATAAAGAGGATGAAATAACGGGCGGAACAGAGTTGAGGATTATATATGCGTTTTTTTAAAAACAGAGATATAAGTAAATCGAATATCGAGCCGATAAGCGCGGATTGTATCTTGGCGTGCATATATTTTATGTGCCTGCCGTTTACGGTGGTGACAACGAGCTATGGCTCGCTGTTAAAGCTTGTCACGCTCCCGATTATCGGTGTTTTGGTCGTGCGCGCACTTATGGGTAAGAACGAAATTTCGTTTAACTATGTTCATTTTATCTATATTGTGTATATCATATACACGGTCGGTCTTTTGATGGTGTATAACGGCGGAAAGTCGGTTGTCACGACAAAAGATATGGTTCTCGGAATGCTGATGTTTATACTTATCTCGATGAGGGTGTATAACGGTCGTGAACGTGAACTTATGGAAACGGCATGGCTTGTTGTCGGGTTTGTATGTATATATGCGTGTCTGACATCAACCGAGGTGGTAAGCAAAAGTGAGAATCGAGCGGTTATCCGAATACTCGGTTTCGAAGAGGACCAGAATCAGTTTTGTGCATATTTGATTGTGTCAACGCTTGTATGCGTAAAGCGGCTTATAGAGCGGCGAAAGTTTTATCCGATTTATGCGATTGTTTTGGGGTTATCGTTTTATGCGATATTGAAAACAGGTTCGCGCGGCGGTCTTTTGGGAATATTGCTCGGTGTTGCGGCGTATGCGGCGATAGGCATAAAGAGCTTTAAAGCTAAGGCCGGATTGGCGGCCGCGGCGGTGTTTTTGGGAATAATAATCATAACGGTCGTAATGCCGATGCTGCCGCAGGATGTTGCCGAAAGATACACGATAAGTTCGGTTCAGAAATCAGGCGGAAGCGGCAGAACCGAGATATGGAGCTTTTTGATTGATTATTCCGTTCAAGAGCCGTCGCGGCTTATCCGCGGCTCGGGAATATTCTCGACATATGACATTATGTATGCGGCGGGCTTTCAAAACGGGGTTGCGCATAACGCATTTATTCAGATATTGAATGATGAAGGTCTGATAGGGGTAATTCTGTTTGCGGCGAGCGTTGCGGCGTGTATATTCAGAAACATAAAGCAACAACCGCTCTATGCGTGCGCGATGATTGCGCTTATCGGGTTTGCTATGTCGCTGTCGTTTTATGTGTTCAAGCCGTATCTTAACATAATGATGATGTGCGCGATGTCGTTTGAGGGGTGCTTGCCCGAGGACAGGATAAAATGCGATGCGAAAACCGCGAAAGGAGAAAAAGCGTATGCATAAGAAAATACTAAGATTGTTTCAAAAAAGATACCTCGCGTTTGTAATGCTGGTTGTTATTGCCTTTGCCGTATTCGGCGAGATGTATCACGTCTTGATATTGTCAAATTTAAAGGTAATGACGATAAGCCTTGACTATCCGGGGGTGGAAGAGGGCTTAAATCCCGACGGAAGCCGATTCGTCATATCCGAGATGACAAATGATGAGATATTGGACGCGGCAAAATCGGGACTTAAAATCGAGAGTAAATCGAATGATGAAATAAGACAGAGGCTTTTTATCACGACAAAGTTTTCTCAAAAAGAGATGGACGCGGTTGTGTCGGATATTCGTGACGGAATGCAAGGCTCTTACGTGCCGACAACTTTTCATATTTATTATTCCCAAGAGAATAAATTCGCAAAGAATGAAACATACGAATTTTTGAACGCTCTTGCCGAAACATACAAGGATTATTTTTATAAGAATCACGCAGAGAATAATTCGGTGCTTGAATTTGATAAAGATGATGATTATGATAAATACGATTATTACGAGATTTACACCGTTTTATATAATAAGGCCGAGCGTATGCTTGAATATATGAAAACGCATCATACCGAAAACCGCGGCTTTCGTGCCGATGACAACACGAATTTCAGCACGCTGAGCGATGAGCTTTCTAACTTTAAGAATGTAAAGTTAGAACGTTTTAACGCCTATATCGTACAAAACAATATTTCGAGAAACAGAGCGGAATATGTGAATAAGCTGTCATATCTGATAGATAAAAATACGATAGATTTCAATAAGAAAAACAGCGCGTCCGAGATTACCAAAGGTGCGCTCAATAAATATGACCCACAGATAATCGCGGTTGCGTTCGTGCCGTCGCTCGATAATACCAACAGCTATTATATGAGCCGAACCAAAACGGGAATAGACGACCTCGCCAAGGAATCGTACAATGACGGAATGGAAGCGGCGAGGGTATCCAAAAAAATTGACGATTACAACAACAAATTTACGAGGTATTCCGCCGCCGCGGACAGCACCGAAGATGTAATATCCGCTGCGAACGAATACCTGACGGGGATTTTAAGTGATTTTAAAAAGCTTTCGGATAAGATAATAAAGTTTGATGATGAATACCTTGAATACAAAACCGAGCAATACTTTACTTATGAGGTGGATTCAAAATCGTCAATATTAAATATAGCTGTTATGATTAAGTTTGCCGCACTCGGGTTTATACTTGCTGTTTTGATGGTGCTTTATATGGAATTTTTCCACGATACGGTAACGGAAAAGACGAAAGTCGCAAAAAAATTCTTTGACGTGATAAGACGAATTAAAAATGTGTAAAGGGGCGGTGAAAAATGAAACTTACGATTTGGGATTTGTTTAAATATATTTGGAAGCATAAACTTATGATTGTTCTCGGTACGGCACTTTCACTTATTGCCGCAAACCTTTATGTCAATAAGATTCAGACGTATTCGGCTGAGGTTGTGATAAGATACAAAGACGCGTGTGTGTCTGAGGGAAAAGCACTTGACGGCTCTGAATTTGATTCAAACGAAATAGTGTCGCCAAAGGTAATCGCAACCGCGGACAGAAACCTTACGTTTAATATCACGGATGATAAAATCCGTGCGAATACAAAGATTACCCCGATTATCCCGAGCGCAGCGCAAAGCCTTGCGGATTCAAAGCAAAAACTCGGTGAAGAATACGAATATCACCCGAATACGTTCAGAATAAAGTATAAGGGCAATTCGTCGTATTATCAGACTCGCGATACCCTCGACAAGCTTATCGACAGCTATTTTAAGTATTATAACGAAAAATATCTGTATCTTGCCTCGGTCAGCGAAATAGACTATAATTTGAATAACGGTGAGTATGATTATCTCGAACAGGCGGAAATAATGCAGGATAATATCGATAAAGCGATTGAGGTCTTGAACGGATATGTCAGCACGAACGCGTACCGCTCGCCGTCAACGGGAATGACCTTTGACAATATGATTGATGAGTTTGAATACCTGTCGGAATTCAAAATGCCGCTTATCTTTTCTCAAATATATACGGCGCGACTTTCGACCAACAAAGACCTGCTTATAAACAAGTATTCGGAACGGCGCGAACAAAATCTCTTGACTGCCAAAAATTCATCGGAAAAAGCGGCGAATGCAGGGGATAAAATGGATGCATATGTCAATGCGAACGTAAAAGTTCCGAACTCTTATAACTATAGCAAAGATGATAACAACGATGACGTTATGATTATTCAGGACGTTCACGATGATAACACAGCGCGCACGATTCAATCACAGACAACGTATGACAATCTGATAAAAAACTATGTCACCGACAGCGTGGGCGCAAATGACAATTCAATTGACTCGGAACACTGTCAAAAAGTGATAGACATATTCTCGACCGCGGCGGATTCGGGCGTTGACTATGCCGAATACGAAAACAGCGTTAAGTCGGAAATCGCCGAGACTCTTGATGAGCTTAAAGAAATGTATCAAACGGCGTATAAGTTGATTGACGACTATAACGCGTATATTCCGGCAAGCCATATTGAGTGCCTGACGGGCGTTCGGTATTATGAAAACGTGTATGCGTCATTGTATTATCTTATTGCGATAGTACTAGGTTTCTCGCTCTTATGCGTTCTGGCGATTGCCATAGAGATAATAAAGAGATATGCCGCGTATTCAAAGAGAGGTACAGAGGATGACGCCGATTCGGATTCTCGGGATGAGAATAAACACGAAGAATAAACACAAATTCGGTGTTGCATTTCGGGGGTGATATTGTATGACGGGAATAATATTATACGGGTCTTTTGAGCTTGCACCGTATTCCAAGAAATATATGAATATTTTAGAGAGTGCCGGAGAGAAATATGACCTTATCGGCTGGCGCAGAGAAGAAATTCCGCAATACACGGGTGAAAATGTATATATGTACGGCGGAGCGGCAGCAAAGAGATATTCCTCGCCGATTCAAAAGATAAAGCCTGCACTCGGATTCAGAAAATATGTAAAAAATATAATAAAGCAAAAGGGGTATGACCGACTTATAATATTGACGACCCAGACTGCGCTTATGCTTTGTGATACGCTTTTGGGACGCTATAAAAATAAGTATATATTCGATTATCGCGACAGGTCATATGAGTATATATCGCCGTATCGGGCACTTGTTAACTCAATCATAAAAAGCTCAACCGAAACGGTTATATCTTCGCCGTGGTTTGCGGGCTGTCTGACCGATAAAAAAGAGTATATAAGGGTTCATAACTTTCAAAACGAAAACTTAAAATTCAGAGCGGACACGGTTATAAAAAAAGCGCCGAACGAGAGAATAACGGTCGGATATGTGGGTGCGCTCAGGGCGTATGATTATCACAGACAGCTTATCGATATGTTTGGCGGCGATAACAGGTTTGAGTTCCACACATACGGGTGCGGCGATGACGGCGAAAGGCTCGCTGAGTATGCCGCGAGGTACAACAACACCTATGTCCGCGGCGCATACAAAGAGGCGGACAAATACGGGATAATCGATTCATTTGATATTATGTGTTATAACTATCCGTACAGCTTTGTGAACGATGTTGCGGTGGCAAATAAGTATTATGACGCGCTTATAACAAAAAAGCCGATGTTTGTCAATCAAAAAACCAAGATAGGCAGGTTCATACAAGACAATTATATGGGCGTCGGAATAAACCAAGACGCAGATTCGGAGACGTGTGCCGATAAGATTTATAAATGGTACAGGGATTTTAACGCCGATATATTCGCAAAAAAATGCGACGCGTGTCTTGACGGATATATAAAAGACAACGAAATTTTTGAACATAGGATAAAGGCTCTGACAGAGAAAAGACGGAATGATACATTATGAAAAAGATTTTGATAGTAAACAATAATATGCATATCGGCGGAATACAAAAGTCGCTTGTCAATCTTTTGACCGAGCTTTGCGAGAGTCGCGCGGACGAATACAAAATCGACCTGTTTTTATTCAATAATACGGGTGAGCTGGCGGCGGATATTCCCGGGGAAATAAACATTATCGAGGGGAATTTCTTTGTGCGTATACTCGGTATGTCGCACGCCGAGGCAAGACAAAGCGGAATGCTCACATTCTTTCACCGCTCGTTCTGGACGATAATAACAAGGCTTTTTAAGACAAAAATCAGCTTTGGCGTGTTGTCACATATGCAAAGGCTCGGCGGTGAGTATGACTGTGCGATTTCGTTTATGCAAAACGGCGAGCCGAGCGTGTTTTACGGCGGTTGTGCCGAGTTTGTGCTCAATACCGCGGCAAAAGAAAAGATATGTTTTATACACTGTGACTTTCAAAACTATGGAGGTAATTGCGGATATAACCGCAAAACTCTTGAAAAATTTGATAAAATTGCGGCTGTGTCCGATTCTGTTGCAAAACGGCTGACTGACGCAGTGCCGAGTATTGCGGACAGGGTAGTAACAGTGCATAATTGCACCGATTTTAAAAAGATTTATAAAATGGCGGATGAGTATGCACCCGATTACACGAGGGGAAAGATTAATATTTTTACCGCCGCAAGACTGCACGCAGAAAAGGGAATACTCAGAATGATTCCGATTTTAGAGCAGATAAAGAAAAGCGGAGCGGCGTTTGTATGGCGAATCGGGGGTGACGGCCCCGAACGCGACGAGATAGAAAGGCTCATAGCCGCATCGGGACTTAAAGACGAGGTTATCCTGCTCGGCGGTCTTAAAAATCCGTATCCGTATTTTAAATTTTCGGATGTTGTGCTTGTGCCGTCGTATAACGAGGCGGCACCGATGGTGTTTGACGAGGCGCGTGTGTTCGGAACGTTGATTTTTACCACGGACACATCCTCGGCAAAAGAAATGGTTTCGGATACAAAAAGCGGCGTTGTATGTGATAACACCGATGATAGCATAAAAACGGAGCTGCACAAGTTTATTTTAAACTTTGTTCCGCACAAAAATAATGTCGGATATTGCGATAACAAAATCGCCATAGACGAATTTGACAAATTGATAAACGGCTGACAGCGGCTTAGTGTCGCCGAATATTTACGTAAAGGAGAAAAGAAAATGTCATTATACACTGATATACGCGAGAGAAAAGAAAAAATTTCGGTTGTGGGTTTGGGATATGTCGGTATGCCGCTTGCCGTGGCTTTTGCAAAATCGGCGGCGGTTATCGGCTTTGACCTAAACGATGAAAAGATTCGGCTTTATAAAAACGGAATAGACCCGACCGAGGAGGTCGGAAACGCCGCGATAAAAGAAACATCGGTCGAGTTCACCTCCGACCCCGAAAGGCTCAAAGAAGCGAAATTTCATATTATCGCCGTTCCGACCCCGGTGAATCATGACCACACGCCGAATTTGTCACCGGTTGAAAGCGCGAGCCGCATTGTCGGTCAAAACCTGACAAAAGGGTCGGTTGTTGTATTTGAATCAACGGTATATCCCGGTGTGACGGAGTATATTTGCGTTCCCATTCTCGAAAAAGAGTCGGGACTCAAATGTGGTGTTGATTTTAAGGTCGGATATTCGCCCGAACGTATAAATCCCGGTGATAAGATACACCGTCTTGAAAATATTACCAAAGTTGTGTCGGGTATGGACGATGAATCGTTGAAAGAAATTAAAGATATTTATGATATGATAATCGAGGTCGGAACTTTTCCCGTTTCGTCAATTATGACGGCAGAGGCGGTAAAGGTGGCGGAAAATTCACAGCGTGATATAAATATTGCATTTATGAACGAGCTTGCAATGGTGTTTGATAAGATGAATATTGACACTTCGGAAGTAATAGCCGGTATGAATACAAAGTGGAACGCCCTCGGATTTTATCCGGGACTTGTCGGCGGACACTGTATAGGTGTTGACCCGTACTATTTTACATACCGTGCGGAACAACTCGGTTATCATTCACAGATTATCCTATCGGGCAGGCAGGTAAACGACGGTATGGGGGCTTTTGTAACCGACGCGGCGGTCAAAGAGATGATTCGCGCGGGACAGGCGCCGTCAAAGTCAAAGGTTGTCATAATGGGAATCACGTTTAAAGAGAACTGTCCCGACATTCGCAACAGCAAGGTCGAGGATATAATAAACAGACTTAAAGAATATGATATTACGCCCGTTGTTATCGACCCGTGGGCGGATGTGGACGAGGTAATGCGCGAATACGGAGTTGAGCTTGCCGACGCGGGTGAAATATCCGATGCGGATTGTGTAATCATTGCGGTTGCGCATAACGAGTTTAAGGGGATGCCTTTGTCTGAAATAGATAAGATTTTTAAAGACACCGAAAACAAAAACAAGGTTTTGGTCGATGTCAAGAGTATGATTGATAAAAAAGCGGCGCAGGATGCCGGGTACAGATATTGGAGGCTTTAACACAGATGGGCGGTTCGGGAACAAAAAAGGCGCTTAAAAAGATAAAAAACATATTTGTGTATCTGTATTATCTTGCGTATTATTATGTTGCGTGCGTTATCGGCATTGCGGCGCGGCATACAAAAAAATATAAGGATTTATGGCTTATTGCCGAGCGAAAGACCGAGGCGCGGGATAACGGCTTTCACTTTTTTAAGTATATGACAGAGAATCACGGCGAGATAAACGCGGCGTTCATAATTGAGAAAAATTCGCCCGATTATGAGCGGATAAATCGTCTCGGAAGGGTTATCGAACCGAACTCTTTTTCGCATATGCTGGCTTTTGTGTGCGCGAGAGTGCGAATATCCACCCATTATATGAGCTGTGCGCCCGATACTTATCGGTTTGCCGTTTTGAAAAAATACGGGCTTGTGTTCGGACGCGATGTTCTTATCCGACACGGGATAACATCAAACGATTTGAAAGAGCTGCATTATCCGAACGCACGGGTTGATATGCTTGTGTGCAGCTCCGTTCCCGAATATGAAAATATGAAAACCACATACGGTCACCCGAACGGGGTGGTACAAAGGCTTGGTTTATGCCGATATGACCGACTTTTAACGCCGCACAGAGTCAAGCGTCAAATCTTGATTATGCCGACATGGCGGTACTTTTTAAAGAACTTATCCGATGAGGATTTTGTCAAATCAGAATATTATAATCAATTTTTGCGGCTTTTAAATGATGAAAAGCTCATTGCCGTACTTGAAAAATACGATTATGAACTTGTGCTTTATCTGCATTATGAACTTCAGCCGTATTCGGAGTTGTTCAAGCCAATGTCAGAGAGAGTAAGGGTTTTGAAAAAAGATAAAGCAGACGTTCAAGACCTGCTTATGAGTTCGGCAATGCTGATAACCGATTATTCGAGCGTGTTTTTTGATTTCGCGTATATGTCAAAGCCGCTTGCGTATTTAAGGTTTGATGAAGAAAGGTTTTATGCGACACAGTACGGCAGGGGATATTTTGACTGTCGTACGGACGGGTTCGGACCTGTGTTTTACGATGCCGCACAAGCCGCCGAACACATCCGACAAAAAATTGAGTACGGAATGTGCGTTGATGATGAATACGCGCGGCGTGCCGAAAGATTTTTCGGTGAGCGCACAGCGAATCATTGCGAAAAAACATATATGGCAATAAAGGAGCTTTTGACGTAAAATGGATAAGCTTTTGACGATTGGCGTTGCGGTTTATAATATAAAAGAGGAATATCTAAGGGGCTGTATAAAAAGTGTGACGATGAACCGCGGTGAGAATATTGAAATATTGATAATCGATGATTGTTCCGATGAGAGCTGTTCCAAAATCTGCCGAAAGTGCTGTGAGGGCGACAGCCGAATCACATATATCAAAAACGAGCGGAATATGGGAATAAGCGCGGTCAGAAATATGATTATCGATATGGCGTCGGGCGAATGGGTTGCATTTGTTGACGGTGATGATTTGCTGTCGCCGAATTTCGCCGCCGCGGTAAATATTTTAAAAGACAGCGGACGGAATCTGATTATATTCAACAAACAGACCTTTCATCGGATGCCGCCGAAAGACACGGCGGTGCGAAGGTCAACGGAAGCACTCGAATGTATTTTGCCGAACGCGAAACAGTTATATGATATGGCGCTTTCGGCGGTAAACAGAAAGGCTTTGAACGAGGATATTGCGGATGGTGTTATGCTGAATCCGGGGTCGGTATGTTCGGTTGCATACAAAAAGGATTTTCTCACGGACAGGGGGTTCAGGTTTAATACGGACTTAAAAACGGCGGAGGACAGTCTGTTTAGTGCGGCGGTTTTGTCGCATACGCCCAACGCAGTGATATGCCCCGAGGTAATGTATTATTATCGGCTTAATCAATACTCGGTTACGCGTCGATATGACGAAAATTCAAAGGCGGTAACGGATGCATACCTAAAGGCGATACGCGATTTTATCAAAGAAAACCTAAAGTATGACAGCGGCGTTATGGAGGATTTTAAAACTTACCGATGCATTTATGCGATAACGGACAATTTCGAACGCAATATTTTTCACAAGGATAACCCCACCGATTACGGATGCAGAAAGAAAGATTTTTTGAATCTTTTGAACAGCACACCGTACCGTGCAGCGATAGAGACCGCGAACCCGATGACATATTCTGCCTATGTTACGCAGCTTAAAGTTTATCTGGCAAAGAAAAGGTGGTTTTTTATGCTCGATATGTGCTTTAAACATAATTTTTTGTTCAGAATGTACGGCGGCGCGGCACGCAGAATCAACGACTTTAAGAGGAGAATTAAACGATGAGTGATACGGATAATTTTCAAAGTGAAATATTATTGAGCATATGTGTTGCGATTTATAATATAAAAGAGGAATTTCTGCGCACATGTATTGAAAGCATAACGGCGGATATGTCCTCCGGAGCGGAGCTTATTTTGGGCGATGATTGTTCAAACGAAAAGACGGCAGAGATTTGCCGTGAATATGCCGAAAAGAATTATCGTATTCGATATGTACGCCCCGAAAAAAACGGCGGAGTGAGCTATATCAGAAACGTTATGATAAACAGAGCAAAGGGAAAAATGATTACGTTTATCGATGGCGACGACATCGCGGTGAACGGATATTCGGCGGCGCTTTGCTCAGCGTTTGATTCATCCGACCGAGAGTATGACATTGTGATGTTTAAGTGGCAGAGGTTTGAAAGCATTGTTCCGAATATAAAAATCGAGGATGGAAAAATCACCGCAATTCCACAGGGTGCGGCACAGAGATTTTCACAGGCGTGTCTGACGGGTGCACCGCCGAATGCTAAAGATTACGGAATATGCGACAGCACTCCGTCATCGGTGTGCATAAAGGCGTATCGGCGTGAATTTTTGATTGAGAATAACCTTAAATTTAAGGTCGGACTCAAAAAATCACAGGATGTTGAGTTTAACACAAGGGCGTTTTTTGTGTGCAAGTCGCTCGGATACATGGCTCGGGTCTTGTATCTGTACAGAAATAATCCCGAATCGGTTACGAATCGATACAATCCGAATATAAAGGGAATATTGTATGATTGCATCGGCTGTGACCGCGAAAACTTAAAAACGCTTTATCAAAACGCCGCAGAGATTGAACAAGAGTGGCAAAAGTATAAGCTTATACACTATATAATGAACTTTTTTGAGCTTGGCGTATTTCACAGAGATAACCCGAAAAGCCCAAAAGAGCGCAAAGACGATTTTATCGGTTTTGTGAATGCCGAACCGTTTAAGACGTTTTTTAAAACGTTTGATTTTTCGGCGTATCACTGGAACGAGCGGCGGCTTATACTCAGACTTGCCGCTGCCGAAAGATTCGGTTTGTCGGATTTTATGTATAAAAACCCAATACTCTTTAAGGTGTACGGAAAGCTTAAAAAACTATTTGACGGCAAGAGACAAAATTAAAAAGCAGGTGACGGTATGCGGAGTAGGGCAACGGTTAAAAATTCAATATGGGGCATTGTACAACAGGTAATAGTCTGTGTTATGAGTATGTTCTCACGCAGGGTGATGATTGATACAATCGGCGTTGAGGGCGTGGGATTGAACGCCTTTTTAACGAGCGTTATCACAATGCTGTCGCTTGCCGAACTCGGTATAGGTACGGCAATTGTGTATCATATGTACGCGCCGATTGCCGAGGACGATAAGGCTCAAATCGCAAAGCTTATGCGGACATATCGGAATATCTATCGTGTAATTGCCGTTGTGATTTTGGTGCTCGGACTGTGCCTCCTTCCGTTTATGGACAGAATTGTAAGCGATACGGATTATTCAAAACAATATATTTCGCTTATATTTATGCTGTTTTTGATACAGACAACATCATCATACCTCTTTACTTATAAGCGTTCGATTTTGTCTGCCGACCAAAAACAGTATATAATCACCGTGTTTGATTTGGGCTATAAAATTTTCACGATTATTGTCGGAATAATCGTTCTGAAACTCACGCACGAACTTGCGTGGTACATTGTTCTCTTGATAGTATGCACGGTCGGCGAAAACATACTTATCTCAAAAAAAGTTGATAAAATGTATCCGTATTTGAATGAACTCGGCGGCGGATTGACAAAAGAAGAAAACCGAGGAATCGCAAAAGATGTCGGCCACATCTTTGTCGGCAAGGTATCGGGTGTTATCACAAATTCAATCGACAGCATACTCATAAATGTGTTTGTCGGAACGGTTCAGACGGGTCTGTATTCGAATTATAACATAATTATCGGGACGCTTACCGCTACACTCAAACAACTCGCATCGGCAATGCGCGGAAGCGTGGGTAATCTTATTGCGACCGAATCACCCGAGCATATAGACAGGGTTTTTAAACGCCTTGTGTTCATTATGTTTTATCTTGCGGCGTTTTGTGCGTGTATGCTTACGGGACTTATCGACCCGTTTATAACAATTGCGTTCGGGGAAGGATTGCTGCTTGCACGTGTGACTGTTTTTGTGTGTATATTCAATCTTTATATATCAACGATTGACATACCCGTATATAATTTTATTGCCGCATCGGGAATGTTTAAGATTGATAAGTATATATCGATTGCGGGGTCGGGAATGAATCTGATAATCTCTTTTGCCCTCGGTCGGAGCATGGGAGTGACGGGTATATTGCTCGGCACATCGGCAACGTATTTGATTCAGTTTATATTAAAAGTAATGCTGTTTTATAAAAAGTGTTTAAAGCGCAGCTATACGGAAATCTTCCTGAAAAATGCGGCCTTTGCAGTATTGACGGCGACGGAGTGTGCTGTGATTTGTCTGTGTACATCCGCGATATGCGCGGCGGTAAGTAACCGTTATGCCGCATTTATCATATATGCGGCGGTGTCGGGAATAATTCCGCTTGTGATTAACAGCCTTGTTTTTATCAAAACGGAGGAGTTTAAATATACCCTAAACCTTTGCTGCGAAACATTAAAACGGTTCGGCTCTGCTAAATAAAGAGCTTTTGCACGGTCACATGATAAGAATAACAAAGTTCCCGAAATTTATTTTCGAGAACTTTGTTGTGTTTAATCTGTTTTTCTTTAGGATTTTTTTGATTCGATGTTTATTTTTTCGTGTTCTTTTTCATATTTTTCAATACAGTCGCGAATAAGAATAAGTATTTGACTGTTTGCGGACCTGCCTTCATAGTCCGCGATATAGTGTAGTTTGTTAAGCATTTCGCTGTCAATTCTGATTGATAAACTTTTGATAGCCATAAAATCACCTCAAAATAAATATATTATGACTTTATTTTATATTAATTATGTGTTATAATGTAATTATGAACATATAATGCGTTCAAAATATATTTAAAATGAGGTGGTCATAATGAAAGTTGCCATAATTGGCTCACGCGGAATAACAAATGTCGATATGAAAAAGTATATTCCGCCGAATACAACTGAAATAATTTCCGGGGGCGCACGTGGAGAAGATTCGATTGCAAAACAATATGCGCAAGAAAATAATATAAAATTGGTTGAATATTTATCTGAGTATAAGCTTTACGGTCGTGGTGCGCCACTTAAAAGAAATATAAAGATTATCGAAAGAGCGGATTTGGTTATTGCATTTTGGGATGGGACATCGCGCGGAACAAAATTCGTTATAGAAAAGTGTAGAAAAATGAATATTCCCATAAAAATTTTTCAAAAACCTCTTGACAAATAAGTTTTACTGTTGTAAAATATAAATGTCTTACATATGTAAAACATTTTCGAAAGGAGATTTTAAAATGTCGGAGAAAACAACGGAAATCAGCGGTGCGGAGCTTGAAATAATGCAGATTTTATGGGACGGCGGCAAACCGTTGAAGATTCAGGAAATTTGTGATGCGGACGGACGCGGCACGAGAAATTACAGCACAGTGGCAACCTTGCTCGGGCGAATGAAGGACAAAGGAGCGGTCAGCGCCGAAAAAATCGGAAAAACGTTTTATTATTCGCCTTGTGTCGATAAGGAAAAGTACAAAAAGAAACAAACCAAACGGCTTATACAAAAGTTGTATAACGGTTCGGTCAAAGAACTTGCGGCGGCTCTTTTTAAAGACAGCGGACTTAATAAATCCGATTTTGATGAGATTAGAGAGATGATTGACGAACGAGAGGAGTAATGTATATGGCGGTTCAGATTTTTAAGGCTGTTGTTATAATGTCTTTATCGGGCGGAGCGTTCGCCGCGGCTTTAATGCTTTTGTCACCGCTGACAAGGCGGATTTTAAATCCGACTCACCATTATTATATTGCTCTTGCGGCTGTTGTGATGCTGTTGATACCCGTTTCGTTCGGAACAAGCGGCGACCGGTCGACGCAATCGGCGGCGGTGCAAGCGGAATCGTCAATGCGAACGGCGGATAAAGCACCGAATAGCGGCGCGGTATTACCCGAAAGCCAAAGCTTAGAGACCCAATCCCAATCGCACGGCGACAGTCTGTTTTTAAAAAAGATTGCCGATGTCGGGCGCGGAGCTGCTCCGTATTTGACGGCGGTGTGGTTTGTTGTTATGATACTTTTGCTCTGTTCAAAGATTGAGGGATATATTTGGTTTAAAAAACGCCTGTCGGAACATTCAAGTGCAGCAGATAAACCTGATAATGTTCCCGAAAGGCTGGCGGTGCGGTCTGCCGATATGCTTCAATCGCCGATGATAACGGGCATCTTTCGTCCCACGCTCTATATACCCAAAAGCGATTTAACGCCGAACGAACAAAGCCTGATTTTGGAACACGAACTTGTTCACTATCGCCGAGGCGATATAGTGTTTAAGTGGTTGATTATGGCGGCAAAGTGTATTCATTGGTTCAATCCGATTGTATATGTTCTGGCGCGGTATATCGAGCGCGAATGTGAGGCATCCTGTGATTTCAAAGCAACGCGTTCTATGTCGGATGCCGACAAAAAACAATATATGCATACTCTTGTTGATATGATTGAGAGAGAAACAACGTCTTTGTCATTCGGTACACAGATGTCGGCGGAAAAAAGCGGATTAAAGCTTAGAATAAGAGCGGTAAAGCATAAGCCGGGTTCGCGGCGGTGTATTCGTGCCGCATCGGCGGCCGTTGCGGCGGTATTGATATTTTCCGGAGTATATGTAAGCGGTTGTGTAAATAAAACATTACGTTTGAGATTTGTGCCGATTTTCGAATCGGACAAAACCGAACCGCCGCAAAACATCGGCGGAGAAAGCGGCCGGCGTTATAACGGCACCGATAATGACGAAAAAACAAATGACGCAGGCACAGCCGAAAGTGATTCGGATAGCGGCAATACCAAAGATTCGGAAGATTCTCTCGGTAATATATCGGACGGCGAAGCGATTACACATGATATATCCGATGATAATATCGGTAAAGCGAACACGAATATATCATCGGAGAACGGCGATAAGACCGAATATTCCGCACGGAGCGAAATCGGCGGCAGCACCGAAACGTCGGATAACACGCCGACAGAGCCAAAAGGCGAAAATGACGGCAATCTGAAAAATGATACAGTGGAGGAAGATATGAATCCTGACGGTACGATGCACGGGATTTATTATGTGACATATAACGGCGAACCGCCTGTTGTTGAGGGAAAATATACCTCGCAAAACGGTTGCCGCGCCTCTGAAAGGAATTTGAGTTTTGGTGAGGATGGCAAGTTTCATATATATTTTAAAGCAAATATGGACACCGTAATGAGCATAGAGATTTTCGATTCCGAAACGCATAAAAATTACGGCGGATATAAAGTGCCGAGCGGCAAGGACAAGGCGTATATGTTTTGCGGCTTTGACCCGAACCGAAAGTATGATATAGAGATCAAAAGCCAAAGCGGCTCGGATTGGAGAATTGACGGAGTTTATTACATATATTGAGAGAAAATAAAAAATTTAAAATACAGGAGAGATGATTATGAACATTAAAAACACAATTAAAAAGACGGTATGTATGACGGCGGCGGCGATGACGATTTTCGGGGTGTGCGGTGCGTATGCTCAAAAAATCACAGCACAGCAGATTGACGATTTAAAGGTGTATAACATAATGGTCGGTGACGCCGAAAGCGGCGACTTGCGCCTTGGTGACAACATTACACGTGCCGAGGCGGCAAAGGTACTCTGTACCGCCGCAAGCCTCGATACAAGCGTGCCGCAGGACGCTTTTCCCGATGTTACACAAGACCATTGGGCGTATAAGTATGTGTATGCGGCGAAAGAGAGCGGTCTTGTATCGGGTGACGAAAACGGAAATTTTAACCCCGACGCGAATATAACAAATGAAGAATTCGTAAAAATGGCGGTATGCGTTGTCGGATACACGCCGTATGCCGATGTAAACGGCGGTTATCCTATGGGATATGTAAGCGCGGCGGCGCGTTACGGGCTTACGACCGACCTTCAGCTAGAGCCGCAGACAGCGGCAAAGCGCGAGGATGTTGCAATCATAACCGCCAACGCTCTCGATATTCCGCTTATGGTGAAAAAAGGCGATATGGAAAACGAAGAGTGGGTTATTATGGATGGAAACGGCGAATACGAAAAACAAACGTTGCGTACTCGTCTTGACGGCGCGAATAAATAATTTAACACAAACGTATTCAATCCGATTTTCGGACGTCCGGTCACGGCTGTAAGCGCATATACGGGGATATGTTTATACCATAATTTTAAAAGGAGCGGTCGCTGACCGTTTCTTTTGTTTTGGGCGCGTTTTTGTTCACCATATAAGATTTTTTGCATATAAAGAATGTAGGAGGATTGATATATATGGCTGTAAGAAAGGTAGATTATGCGAGATTCAACGCTGCACTCGACAGGCTTATGTCGGGTAAGTCGGGTGATTTTGACGAAAAGGCGGTGTCCGCCGCGGCATATGATGAGGATGAAACGGAAAGTAACGCCGCAGAGATGAGAGCCGCCGATGCGAGCGGAAGTATTTCGGTTCAGGTAACAATGGCGAACGGAGCCATTCCCATACAGGGCGCAAAGGTAATCATATCGGATGCAAACGGTAAAATTATACAGAGCTGCGTGACCGACCGAAGCGGAAAAATAAGCCGAATAGAACTTCCTGCGCCCTCACTCGAATATTCTCAATTGCCCGGGCTGAGCGTGCCGTACTATACCTATAATATACGGATAGAAAAACCGGGGTTTTATACAGAGGAATTCTTAAATGTTGCGGTGTTTCCGGGAATTGAATCCATTCAGGGCGCGTCTCTCGAACCGCTCGACGCCGATGCCCTTGAGGACGACAGATTGATATCGATTCCCGAATCCGGGCCGCAAATATCAGGCAGCGATACTGCTGAATAAGGAATTGCCGAGTATTTTAACACGGCGAAAGCGGAAATCCGTTTCTTAAAATCGGAGTTCGGATTATTCTCTTTCGGCTAAGTGCATTAATACGCCAAAGATAAAAAGAACCACAAATTATGCCGCGGCGCAGGCTGTGGATTTTATTAGATTCGGCGTCAAAGGATTGGTTTGATACGATATGGCTATTTCAAGCATATTTGCGATACCTGAGGAAATAACGGTGCATCTCGGTGTTCCGAGTGATAACGGTGTTCAAAATGTGAGAGTTCCGTTTGCTTATTATATAAAAAATGTTGCATCAAGTGAAATTTATCCGACATGGCCCGAAAGCGCAATTCGTGCGAATATTTATGCCCAGATAAGCTTTGCTATGAATCGAATCGTCACAGAGCATTATCGTGCAAATGGGTATGATTTCGATATAACGAATTCGACCCAATATGACCAGTCGTTCGTCTATGGCAGGGATGTTTTTGAGAATATTTCACAGATTGTCGATGAAATTTTTAACAGTTATGTCGTGCGCTCGGGTGACGCAATACCGCTTTTTGCACGGTATTGCAACGGTACAACTTCGACCTGTCCGGGAGGTCTTTCACAATGGGGAAGTGTGAGTCTTGCCAAAGAGGGATTCACACCGTATCGGATTTTAAATTCGTATTACGGAGATGTGTCGATAATAGACAATGCGCCCGTTGCGAACGTAACCGAGAGCTATCCCGGAGCGGCTTTGCGCGTCGGGGCATACGGCGATGATGTCAAAAGAGTACAGATTTCTTTGAACAGAATATCAAAAAATTATCCGGCAATCCCAAAAATTGCTTATCCCGACGGGGTGTTTGACGAGCCGACCGAGGCGGCAGTGAAAGAGTTTCAGCACATTTTTAACCTGACCCCCGATGGGGTGGTGGGGCGTGCAACGTGGTATAAGATAATCTCGGTTGTGGTCGGAATCAAAAGGCTGTCGGAACTCGATTCCGAGGCTTTACCGATGTCACTTTTGAATAATCAGTTCATAACCGAGCTTAAAGTCGGGTCACGCGGTGACGGCGTTACCCTTTTGCAATATTATTTGGCATTCATAGCCGAGTTTAACGACTTTATTCCGCTGATTAACGCCGACGGCGTATTCGGTGCGGATACTCAAAGAGCGGTCGAGGCCTTTCAGCAATCGGTCGGATTACCCATAACGGGCGTTGTTGACGAAATAACGTGGAACGCTCTGTATTCATCGTTTATTACCAAGTATGACGCCCTGCCGCAGGAACTTAAAACATCGCAGTCCGCGCCCTATCCGGGTGAAATTCTCGCCGAGGGCGACAGCGGTGAGATGGTCAGCACTTTGCAAAAATATTTAAGCTTTATATCCCGTACATATCCGTCAATTCCCGCGCCCGAGGTTAGCGGATATTTTGATGCCGCAACCGAGAGGGCGGTTATTGCGTATCAAAACGAATTCGGGTTGCCGCCGAGGGGCGTGGTGAATTATAACACATGGACGAGTATAGCCGAGCTTTATCGGGATTTATATGAGGGTGAAAAAAAGGATTTCGGTCAAAACCCCGGGTATAACATTGACCGCGATTGAGCGGCGGAATGGAGATTATTATGAAAACATCGATGTATAATCACAGACAGAATGTTTTTGAGGTACAGACGGCGCTCAGAGCGTTATGGAGCGCCGAGAATACGGACACGCGCATAAACCCCGACGGGAACTATGGCGATGAAACCGTTCGCGCGGTCGAAAATGCGCAGAGATTTTTCGGGATTCCGATAACGGGGGTTGTGGATTTGGAAACATGGACACTTTTGTTCGCCGATTTTGAATAAAGCGCGGAATTTATAAAACATATGGGGACGGTATGCAAACCGCCCCCATATGTTTTATTGTTGAGTATAAAAATTACGGACTTAAATTATTTAAGTCGGTTGTCAGACTTAACGGCAAGCCTTGTGCCTATTGTCTGGAATATCTGAACCAAGACAATCAGCAAGATAACCGCGCAAATCATAATGAGATATTTATATCTGTAATATCCATAGTTGATTGCGATTTTTCCCAGACCGCCGCCGCCGATAATACCGCTCATCGCGGAATATCCCAAGATAGTGGTAATGGCGATTGTCATATTCGAGATGAGTGACGGAACGCTTTCGGGAATCATAACTTTTGTTATAATCTGAAACGGTGACGCACCCATTGCCTGTGCCGCCTCAACGATATTGGGGTTAAGCTCGCGCAGGCTGCTTTCGACCAGACGCGCGACAAACGGCGCGGCGGCAATAACCAGCGGTACTATTGACGCGGTTGTACCGACAACCGTTCCGACAATAAGCCTTGTCAGAGGAAATACCAAAATCATAAGTATTAAAAACGGAACCGAACGCAACAGGTTGATTATCACGTTAAGAATATGCAAAACTCCCTTTGGCAGGGGCATAATTCCGTCTTTTTCGCCGACAACGACCAGAACTCCGAGCGGAAGTCCGATGATTATTGAAAAAAGCGTTGCGGCAAGGGTTACATACACTGTCTCCCACGTTGCGAGAAGAAACTCACTCTTTAAAATCTCAATCGCTTCGACAACGGCTTCGTTTTGCAAAACAGAACTAAGCATTGTGCGACACCTCCTGTACAATAATGTTCTCTGTCTTTTCGAGATATGCAACGGCGCGTTTTAAATTATCATCGCCGCCTGAAATTCCGAGCAGCATATTTCCGTACACTTTATCGCCGAGACACTTTGTTTGTGCCGCAAGAATGTTCGCGGCGATGTTTTCGTCAATCGCCATTTGTGTGATAAGCGGTTTGTCGGCAACATATGCGCCGTTGTATACAACGCGGATAACGCTTTCGTCCGAAGGAGCGGATAGCGAATCGCCCGAGTTCTCAACCGGGAAAACAAGGCGTTTTGCCGCATCGGATTTCGGAGCGGTAAATACCTCGCTGACTTCACCCTTTTCGGCAACAACACCGCCGTCCAGAATGGCGACTTTGTTGCATATCTTTTCGACAACGCTCATTTGGTGCGTGATGACGATAACGCTTATGTTCATTTTTTTGTTAATGTCGCGGATAAGCTCTAAAATCGATTGGGTTGTCTGTGGGTCGAGGGCGCTTGTCGCCTCGTCACAGAGCAAGACCTCGGGGTTTGTTGCAAGTGCGCGCGCAATGGCTATTCTCTGTTGCTGTCCGCCCGAGAGCTGTGACGGGTACGAACCGGCCTTGTCGGGCAAGCCGACCGTGTTAAGCAGCTCGCGCGCTTTTGCCCGTGCGTCACTCTTTTTAACCCCTGCAAGCTCTAACGGAAAGCAGATGTTGTCAAGACAGGTGCGCTGCATCAAGAGATTAAAGCTTTGAAAAATCATAGTGACCTTTCGGCGCACCTTTCGCAGTTCCGACGGCGAAAGCTCGCCGATGTTTTGTCCGTTTATAATGACCTCGCCGCCGGTCGGGCGTTCGAGCATATTAATACATCGTACAAGCGTACTCTTGCCCGCA
This sequence comes from uncultured Eubacteriales bacterium, assembly GCA_900545865.1. Classification (GTDB taxonomy): domain Bacteria; phylum Bacillota; class Clostridia; order Monoglobales; family Monoglobaceae; genus UMGS1820. The sequence continues at coordinate 6,725 of URAN01000020.1, read as the reverse complement.
CCGCTCATACCTATTATGCCGTAAATATCGCCGTCGCCAACGGTGATATTTACATCTTTTAAGGCTTGAACCTCGCCGTCCGATGTCATAAATTTTTTTGAAAGGTTTTTAAGTTCTATCATACGTCTACCTCGCTTTTTGACGCTGTTAAACAACAAAAACAAATAATTATGCCCCCGATATGTTCGGGGGATAATTATTTGCAGATTGTTTTAACGGATTGAATTTCGTTATTTTGCCGCCTTTATCGCGTCAAGAGAGCTTTGCTTTCCGCCGTAGAGACCGAGCGGTTCAACGTGGATTGCCGCCGCGGATACGACGTGGGTCTTGTTCTGTGCGTTAAAGTCATCGAGATACGGCTTGTGCTGGAAGTAGTTAGCGTCAACCTCGCCGCTGTCAACAACATTGTTCGGCTGAACATAGTCGGTGAACTCTTTGATGTCAAGCGTAACGTTTTTCTTTGCGAGAATCTCTTTTGCAACTTTAAGGATTTCCGCGTGCGGAGTCGGAGATGCGGCAACTGTGATTGTCTGTCCGCCGAGAGCGTCATAGTTCACGCTTGAATCGTATCCGTCACCGGGGTTTTCAACAACGCTTACAACCGCGCCGTTGTATGTCTGTGAGATATAGTCGGCAACGTCTTTGCTTTCAAGAGCGGCAACGAGAGCCTTTGTCTTATCGCTGTTTTCACTGCCCTCTTTTACCGCAACAATGTTGCTGTACTGTGAGGACGAGTCCTCAATCAAAAGTGAGTCCTTAACGGGGTTGAGGTCGGCTTGAATAGCATAGTTAGAGTTGATAACCGCGTAATCCTGATCCTTTAAAGTGTTGGGAAGCTGTGCCGCCTCAATCTCTTTGAAAGTGATGTTATACGGATTTTCAACAATGTCTTTGATTGTCGCCGTTATGCCTGCGCCGTCTTTAAGTTTGATATATCCGTTGTGTTCGAGCAATAACAATGCTCTTGCCTCGTTGGTTGTGTCGTTCGGTACGGCAATCGATACGCCGCTTGATGAAGATGAGCATCCTGTCAGAGCGGTTGCCGCGATGAGTGCGGCGAGTGCGCCTACCGCCAGTTTCTTTGAATTGCGTTTAAAAAACAGTTTAATTGAATTTTTCATTTCTATCAATTCCTTTCTTGATTTTGTTCCTCTGTTTTATGTGACCTATTATATCATCCGTTCATATTTTTGTCAAATATATAATTTTTATAGATTGACATAAATTAAATTTATATCTCAAAGAAGTTGTATAAATTGAACTGATTTGTTGCAATATTCACAGGGGTGTGATATAATAGATGAAAAAACGACACTATTACAGCCGAGAGATGATGTATCAAGACTTTCGGCGAATATAAAAACGGTGAAATATATGCAGGAAACACAAGATATACAAGAAAAACAAGCGATATGCGAGATGCGTGCGATTGAGTTGCCCGATTATGTAAAAACGGTAATCGAGCTTTTGGACGATGCCGGGTATGAGGCGTATGCGGTCGGCGGCTGTGTTCGTGACAGTCTCAGAAATGTCGAGCCGCACGATTGGGATATATGCACCTCCGCTTTACCCGAACAAATCACAGAGGTGTTGAGCGGTGTTGCAAAGATTATCCCGACAGGGATAAATCACGGCACGGTTACGGTGCTTTTGCGCAAGGCGTGGCATCCGATGGAGGTTACGACATTTCGAACCGAGAGTGAGTATGATGATTGCCGTCACCCGAATCACATTGAATTTGTATCGGCGGTTGCCGAGGATTTAAAACGGCGTGACTTTACCGTGAACGCAATGGCGTATAATGATAAAAGCGGCGTAATTGACCTGTTCGGCGGAAGAGAAGATTTGCTCCTCGGCATTATCCGCTGTGTCGGCAATGCCGAGGAGAGGTTTTCGGAGGACGCTTTGAGAATAATGCGAGCGATGCGGTTTGCCGCTGTGTGCGGATTCAAAATCGAACCCGACACCGCCGCGGCAATGCACAAAAAATGCGGACTTTTAAAGAACATTTCGGCAGAGAGAATTTATTCCGAATTTAAAAAGATGCTTTGCGGAGAGTCGGCGGCGGAGATTATGACGGTGCATCGAGAGGTACTCAGTGAGATTATTCCCGAAAGCTTTTCGCACGAAAACTTTAACGAAAAGAATTTGAGTATGCTGAAATTCTTTTCATCCGATAAGGAAGAGGTGGCGTTTAAAATTGCGGCGGTACTTTTGCCTGTTGAGGATTCAAATGTTATTATGCGGCGGCTGAAAAGCGAAAGAGTGACGCGTTTGAGGGTGAAAACTCTGACGGAATTGTTCGGCGGCGATGCACCTATGTCCGCGCCGACCGAAAAGTCGGATGTACTCAGGCTTTTGAGGGATTACGGCAAGGAAACGACAGAGGATATTTTGACATTCGGAAGGGGATATGCTCTGTCGCGCGGCGAAACTGCCGAGGACTGGAATCGCGCGGCAGAGATTGCCGATGAGACAGAAAAGGACGGCAGCTGTTATAACATTGGGTCACTTGCAGTTTGCGGAAAGGACTTGAAACGTTTGGGGTACAAGGGCGACCGAATCGGCGAACGGTTAGAGGTGTTGCTCGATGCTGTCATCTCGGGTAAAGTTAATAATACAAAAAGACAATTGTTAAAGTATAAAGGCTGATTGATTCGGGGTTCGGCGCAGTGCCGCCGTTCCGAATTTTGCGTTTTCGGGGGTTTTGAACAGCGCAGAACCGTCTGATATTTAATAAAGATAAAAATAATTCGGTTTTTTTGGCAAAAACAGTTGCAATTTTACTTGATTTTGGTTATAATATAAGTTATATCGTAAAAGTTTGGAGAATATATGTAATATGGACAGATTTAATGATGCTTTCGCGTGCTCCGATGCCGATAAAAAAGGATTGTTTATCGTGACCGAGGGGCTTGACGGAAGCGGTAAGAGTACCCAAATCGAGCTTATGAAACAAGAGCTTGAACGCCGCGGCAGAAAGGTTTATGTCACCGCCGAACCGACAAATTTTGAGACGGGGGCATACATACGCCGAATTTTGTCGGACAGTTTGAATAAGGATATGTACCTTCAGGCGGCACTGTTTCTGGCGGACAGGCTCGAACACATAACGCACCCCCAAAACGGAATTGCACAATATCTCGACAGAGGGTATACGGTCATATGCGACCGATACTATTTTTCGTCTTTTGCGTATCAGGGAACGGCAAGCGACATCGATTGGGTGATGAAGATTAATCTTGAATGTGAGAGAATCCTAAAACCCGACCTTTGCATATTCTTGGATGTTGATCCCGATACCTGTAAGCATCGCATAGATACCGTCCGTGAAAAGGCTGAACTTTATGAAAAAGACGTGAACGAGATGCGGCGGATACGTTCAAATTTCCTGAATGTGTTCGACAGACTCGCCGATACGCACAGGATTGTCAGAATTGACGCAAACACGGATATAGACGACATATTTGGACGGTGTATGAATGCGATAGACGGCGTTTTAGACCGATAAATTATGATTTCAGAGAGGATATGATATAAATGTACAAAAGACTTTTTACATCCGAATCGGTAACAGAGGGGCATCCCGATAAGATTTCGGATTTGATTTCGGACGCGATACTTGACGCAATCTTAAAAGAGGATAAAAACGCGAGGGTTGCGTGCGAGGTCACGATTACAACGGGATTGGTTTTGGTTGTCGGTGAGATAAGCACAACAACATATGTTGAAATTCCCAAAATAGTGAGAGAGACGGTTCGTTCGGTCGGATATGACCGTGCGAAGTACGGATTTGATTGTGATACCTGTGCGGTTATCTGTGCGATTGATGAACAGTCGGGCGATATAGCGATGGGCGTTGATGATAACGGTGACGGAATCGGAGCGGGCGACCAAGGAATGATGTTCGGGTTTGCATGTGACGAAACAGAGGAATATATGCCGATGCCGATAGCTCTTGCGCACAAGCTGACGCGGCGGCTGACAAAGGTTCGCAAAGAGGGAATCCTCGATTACCTGCGCCCGGACGGAAAGTCACAGGTCACTGTTGAATATAACGAGGACGGAAGCGTAAAACGCATTGATACCGTTGTTGTATCGACCCAGCATGACGATAATGTCGATATGGAAAAGCTCCGCGCGGACATCAAGGAACACGTTATCTTTCCGATTATTGACAAGTCGCTTTTGGATGATGATACAAAATATTTCATAAACCCGACCGGAAGGTTCGTAATAGGCGGACCGCAGGGCGATTCGGGTCATACGGGCAGAAAGATTATCGTTGATACTTACGGCGGATATGCAAGCCACGGCGGCGGTGCTTTTTCGGGCAAAGACCCGACAAAGGTTGACCGCAGTGCGGCATATGCGGCGAGATATGTTGCAAAAAATGTTGTTGCGGCAGGATTTGCAAAAGCGTGCGAGGTTCAGCTTGCCTATGCAATAGGCGTGGCAAAACCGGTATCGCTCAGAATCGACACGCGCGGCACGGGAACAATCAGCGAGAGCGAGATTGCCGAAAAGGTATCAAAGGTGTTTGATTTAAGCCCGGGCGGAATAATAAAAGAACTTGATTTGCGCCGTCCGATTTATACCCAAACCGCAGCATACGGACATTTCGGAAGAGATGATTTAAGTCTGCCGTGGGAGCGCCTTGATAAGGTTGACGCACTTAAAAACGCGTAAAATAAATATATAAAAGAATGTCGATAATTATGTGGGACAGCCGTATAATTCGATGAACATTTCACGGGCGGCCATACGGGGTCGCCCCTACTTGTTTGGCGGTATATGTCAAACGATGCGGAATAATACGGAATATTCCCGAATCGCGGGAATTAAATTTTTGAGGAGTAATTATATGTCATATGACGGATTTGTAACACGGTGTGTTGCCGAGGAACTCGGCCGCAAACTCGTAAACGGAAAAATAGATAAGGTATATCAGCCCGAAAAGGACGAGATAATTCTCGGTGTACGCACATTCGGCGAAAGCTATCGGCTTTTGCTTTCGGCGAGCGCGTCAAACGCAAGGGTTCACCTTACAAATGTCAAGCGTGAAAACCCGATGACACCGCCGATGTTTTGTATGCTGCTCAGAAAGCATCTTGTCGGTGCGACAATCGTCAATATATCACAGTGCGGATTTGACAGAATATTAAAAATAGATGTTCGGACGAGAGATGAACTCGGCGACATATGCACGCGCTCGCTCATAACGGAAATAATGGGTCGGCACAGCAATATAATTTTGGTTGATGAATCCGACAAAATTACCGACAGCGCAAAACATATTGACTTCACTGTGAGCGCGGTGCGCCAAATTCTGCCCGGTTTGAAATACGAAAATCCGCCGCAGCAGGATAAAACGGACGCGGACAAACTTTCACTTGAAAAATTAATGGAGAAAATCGAAAGCCTGCCCGAGGACGCTCTGCTTGATAAGTTTTTGGTGTCCGAGTTCACGGGAATGAGTCCTCTGCTTGCGCGAGAGATTGTATACAGGTTTTGCAAAAACACACGGCTCGTTGCTGCCGAATCGGACAGTGCGGCTTTTTCGGTGCATACGGCGGATTTTTTAAAGCGGCTTTGTGAGGATAAGTTTTCGCCGTCACTCGTTATCGATAAAAACGAAAAGCGCCCGACCGCTTTTTCGTGCGTACGGCTCACGCAATATGAAAATGCGGCAGAGGAAGAGGAGTACGATTCCATATCCGAGGTCGTTGATTTATATTATGAGCGGCGAAGTTTAAGAGAACATATGAACCAAAAGGGCGCGGCTCTGTTAAAGCTTGTTTCGAATAACATCGAACGCTGTGAAAAAAAGCTTGTTATGCACCGCGAGAATCTGAAAAAGGCGGCAGACAGAGAAAAACTTAAAATGTACGGTGACTTGATTACCGCGAACATATACAGAATAAAATACGGTGATAAGTCGGTCGAGACGGATAATTTTTATTCCGATAACTGTGAAAAAGTGACGATTCCGCTAAAGGCGGACTTGTCGCCGTCACAGAATGCCCAGAGGTATTATAAACGGTATAATAAGGCAAAAACTACCGAAAAATACGCAAAGGAACAGATAAAAGCGGCGGAGGAAGAAAAGTTTTATCTCGAAAGTGTTGCGGATGCGCTCAAGAATATAGAGACGATTGCGGAACTCAACGAGATAAAACAAGAGCTTGCGGACGGCGGATACACAACGAACCGTGCCGATGGACGGAAAAAGAAAAATTCCAAAAAAGCGGAGCGCAAGAGCGCATCCGCACCGATGAAATTTATTTCATCGGACGGATACGAAATCCTTGTCGGACGGAATAACCGACAAAACGATGAGCTTACGTTAAGGACTGCGTATTCGACCGATATATGGTTCCACACAAAACAGATTCCGGGTTCGCACACAATCGTTCGTACAAACGGAACGGGCAGCGCACCCGATACAACGCTTATGCAGGCGGCAAGGCTCGCGGCGTATTACAGCAAGGCACGCAATTCGTCACAGGTGCCTGTTGATTATACTGCGGTCAAAAATGTAAAAAAACCGAATGGTGCAAAGCCCGGTATGGTGATATACGACCATTATAACACGGTTTATGTGTTGCCGAGCGCCGCACCCGATGAAGAATAAAAAAAGCAAGGGCGGACAAACCGTCCTTGTTTTTTGTGTGTGCCGAGTATGGCACTTAACTTGGCGGTGAAAGTCCGCTATGGGGGTACAT
>URAN01000019.1 GCA_900545865.1 uncultured Eubacteriales bacterium | reverse complement strand
AGAAGGGAGAAATAATAAAAATCAGCCCCTTTCTGACTGATTTTTATTATACGTGCGGTGATGAATTCTTTTACCGGTGTTTTTTCTCTGTTCGCCATTCTTTTTGTATGTACTCTTGACGGATATTCAATGATGAACTATCGCGTACCGACAAAACGCGCATACGTATACTTTGCCGCGGTAACCGCGCTGTGTCTTATAATAAATTCGTATATCGCCGTGCGTTGGGGATCGGAGACGCTGCGTATGGCGATTTTGTTCACAATCGGTCTGCCGTATTTTCTGTTGATTCTGCTTATTACAAACGACAAAATTTCACAGACGGTATTCAACTTTTGGCTTTGGATAAACGTGTATGGAATCATTTCGAATTTTTCGGCGTTTATAGATGATTATACATTCAAAAACGAAATTATGCTGACATTTTTACGGCTTGCGATGTTCTTGGGGTATTTTGTGATATACAACAGGTTTTTAAAGAAAATGCATCGCCGAATTATGGATAAATTGGATGTAAATTGGTGGATCTTTTCATTTATACCGATGTTTTTTACCTTGCTGATTTATATTATAAATCTTTATTTCAAAGATTTTTACGGTTATACAAGAAACTATCCCATATTGCTTGTGGTGCATATTCTTATGCTTTTGGTGTACATTCTTATGTTCTATACCTTTAAAACGGTAAGCGAATCAATGGAGAAACAGAATCTTGCGCAAAGTATGAAAGAACAAGTCGCCCTTCAGAAAAAACAGTATGAATTTTATTGCCAAAAAGCCGAGACGGAAAGGATATTCCGTCATGACGCAAGACACCGTGCGGATATATTGCTTAATTATCTCGAAATCGGAAGCGTTGACAAAGCAAAGGCTTTGATTAAAAAAGAACTTGACTATATTCAAAAAAACACTGAACTCGGATTTTGTTCAAATACGATTGTTAATGCGGTTCTGAGCGAATATTTTTTAAAGGCAAAACGTTCGGGCATAGAATTTTCAGCTCAAATTCAAATGCCCCAAAATCTTGCGTGTGACGAAACGGAGTTTTGCGTGATGCTTTCGAACTTTATCGAAAACAGTCTCGATGCCGCAAAATCGTATATAAGCGTAACGATAAAACCCCTTAACAAACAACTTTCGCTTAATATAAAAAACGATTTTGACGGCGAGATAAAAAAGGATTCCGACGGCGAATATGTGACAACCAAGCCGACGGGCAGCGGTTTTGGAATAAAGAGTGCAAACGCAATATTGAAATTAAACGGCGGTTTTTTAAAAATTGATGATACCGGCGGCGTGTTCAATGTCTTTGCCACACTCAAAAATTGATGCAAGTTATGACGTTTTTTTGCAAGTTATGACATACGGGGTTGAATTGTAACATAAATAATTATAAAATAAAATATAAAATTACAGCAAAAGGAGTTTATGATGATGAAGAACAGAATAATTTGTGCAATTTTATGCGCAATTATGCTTATGACGACATTCGGAAGCCTTTCGGTTTTTGCGGCCGAGATAAAGGACGGCGATACCGCATATGTTACATACGGCGGCACTGTACTGGTTACCCAAAACCCCACTTATTCGGGTGGCATAGGTGAGGTCAACAAAGGGGCAAGGGTGACGGTTCTGGAGGCTTATGTGGTTGGAGAGGACAACAGAAAATTTCATAAAATTCAGCTTTCCGACGGCACGGTTGGGTATGTCCTTGCTTATACAACGGCTCGGGAAACAACACCGATACTTAAATCCGCCGCAACGGCCGAAAAAGAGCTGAACAAACAATGGGAGACTTCGGACCCCGACAAGTATCAGCACGCAATAGAGATGACATTTCTTTCCGATTATATCTACGGCGGAAGTAAGACAACCGAGGGTAAAGAAAGGAATTTTTATGCCAAGGTACCGACGGAATGGGTAAGACACGACCGCCCGGCATCATTGCCGCTTGTGGGTATGGCTGTTGTACACATAGGTGATGAAGGAAAAATCGGTTCGGTAAAAGCTTCGTTCTATCCCGGTAATCCGCCGATTAACTATCACGCACAGAGACTTGATGAGCTTAAGGCGATAGGGTATGACCCTCCGTTTGCCGAAAAAACAAAAACACAATCAAACGCAAACACGGCGTTTTATGTTACAACAACGAGTGAGTTTGAAGTTGTCGCGTATAACGAGGATTGGGTTGCCGTATGGAGCGAGGGCGGCGTTGACGAATCGCGCGGTACAATCAGACAGTGCGGCGAAAAAGACGGTACTGCTTTCACAAGCTGGAAACCGGGAGTATATTTCCTGCCGAGAAAAAATTGTTATATTTTAGATATTAACAATCAGGTATCGGAACCTCCGAAAATCGAGGCGGTAGGCAGGGCAACCGGTCTTTTGATGGTTAAGACCACCCCTGATGATACGGATTATGTAAAATCGGGCGTTATTAAAATCAATCAGTCCGTTCAAATAGTTGACGCAACGCCGCAGAACGGTCATTATAAGATTTATTATAAAAAAGGTCTTTATTATGTTGAATCAAAGTATGTGAACGCACAGCTTGCAAATACTAAAAAACCGACAACCCGATATAAAGCAATAGCGGCAGCTGACTGTGATATTTCCGACGGTTCTTCGGTTGTTGGGGCGGTAAAAAAAGGCGCAGCAATCGATGTTATCGAGTTGGACTATGACGGAACGAATTCAAAAATCTGGTTCAACTCAAAGGAATGTTACATTCCGACAAGCAATCTCGATGAATTAACCAAAACCCTGTCCGCAGAGGATACCGCGGCACTCGGCACACCTATCGGCGTTCTGTCGGTAGATACGCCTTGGGGCGAATGGGGTGCACTGACTTATTCTGCCGAGGGCCTTGCAAAGCTGAAAGAATATCGTTACGGATATATCAACGTTGATATGGATAAGATGTCAGAGTACAGTGAGTGGATTAGTTCAAACAACGGTGACATAAATAAAATACACGACAGAGAATGGGTAAATGTATACGGTATCGAGGAATTTTCGTTTGACCGTGATGCGGATATGAGGGATATTCCCGGGATAGACCCATCTGATATAGAACCATGGATTATAACAGGAAAAATCTATACTATTTTCTATGACGGAGAGATTCGCTATCTGGTTCACGAGGATGATCAGCATGATACGTTTACCTATTATCCCGGAAACGGATTCAGCAAAAACTCTGTTGCAAAAACTCAGACAGTTTGTTTGGATGGTCTCAAATACAACACCGTTGCATATAATATCGATGACAATAACTACTTTAAGCTCAGAGACATTGCAAAAATCCTTGACGGAACAATAAAAACCTTTGACATTAAGTATGACGAAGCAACAAATTCAATCGATATGCTGAGCTTTTATGATTACACATCGGTCGGCGGCGAATTGACACCGGGCGACGGCACGGAAAGAACGGCGTTTTCATCATCGGCATTTTTAACGCTTGACGGCGTACCGATTAAGGCGACCTGTTATAATATAGAAGGAAATAATTATTTTAAGCTTCGCGATATAACAGACGCATTGGATTGCCGCGTTGAGTGGGACGAGAGTACTCAGATGATTTGGGTCATTCCCGCAAGAACCGCATATGATGACCCTGATGAGATAGTGGGATAAGATTCCCGAACTCAAATAATAACTTAAAAACAAGAGGTTTGCCTTGCGGCAGACCTCTTGTTTTTTTGAATTCGAATAAAAAAGTCAATATTTGCAATGTTTAGAGCAATATTTTGAATGTAAATCCGTAAATAGGTGTTATAATTAAAGCATAAGACTGCGTGGGCAGGAAATTTTACAATCAGAGAGGAAACGGTGATTGGTATGAACGAAAATTTTGTAATATCGGGGTTTTCGGACGAAATTGACGCGTCAACCGACATTCAGTTTGAAAATCTGAATCGTCTCGGAATATCTTATTTTGAACCGCGGAACATTGACGGAAAAAACATTGCAAATCTAAATGAGAACGAAGCACAACAGCTCAAAGCAAAAATGGATAAATTCGGCATAAAAGTATCATCGATAGGCTCGCCTATAGGAAAAATCGGTATAGACGATGACTTTGACGAACATTTAGAGATTTTAAAGAGGATTATTTCAACGGCTAAAATTTTGGGAACGAAATACATTCGTGTATTCAGCTTTTATATCCCGAAAGACAAGGATGCCGCGGAATTCCGCGATGAGGTTATGCGCCGTATGACCGAAATGACAAGGCTTGCCGAAAAAGAGGATGTTGTGTTGCTGCATGAAAACGAAAAGGGAATTTACGGCGATATTGCGCCGAGATGTGCCGACATATTAAAGACGGTAAATTCAAATAATTTGCGCGCGGTGTTTGACCCGGCGAACTTTATTCAGTGCGGACAGGCGGTATATCCCGACGGTTTTAACGAGATGAAGCCCTATATCGAATATATGCACATAAAAGACGCAAAAGAGGACGGGCACGTTGTCCCGGCAGGTTTCGGTATAGGCAAAATAGAGTGCATCTTAAAGGATTTAAAGGCTGACGATTATCACGGATTTTTGAGCTTAGAGCCGCACCTCGGCGAATTTGAGGGTCTTTCGAATCTGGAAAACGGAGATATGATGAAAGGTCTTGAAAAGTCGGATGTCGGAAAGTTCGAATTGGCATATCAGAGTTTAAAAAATATTTTGGAGAGGATTTAGGATTATGAGTGAAAAATTGAAAAAAGTAAGACTTGGCGTTATCGGATTCGGTAATATGGGAACAGCGCATTGCGGCAATGTTGCATCGGGCAAAGTTCCCAAAATGGAGCTTACCGCCATATGCGATATTGCACCGGCAAGAATAGAGGCGGCAAAAGAAAAGCACCCCGATGTTCCCGTGTTTGACAATGCCGAGGATTTGTACAAGAGCGGCCTTTGTGATTTGGTAATCATTGCCGTACCGCACTATGACCACCCCGGTCTTGCCGAAAAGGCGTTTGAATACGGCTTGAACGTTATAACCGAAAAACCTGCGGGCGTTTATACCAAACAGGTTCTCGAGATGAACGCAGCGGCGGAAAAATCGGGAAAGCTTTTCGGTATTATGTATAACCAGCGCACAAACCCGATGTATCAAAAAATCCGCAAGATGGTTAAAAACGGCGAACTCGGACATATCAAGCGTATTTCGTGGATTATCACCGATTGGTACAGACCTCAGGCATATCATGACAGCTGTGCTTGGCGCTCAACATGGAAAACAGAGGGCGGCGGCGCGCTTATAAACCAAAATCCGCATCAGCTTGACCTTTGGCAATGGATGTTCGGTATGCCCGACAGAATCAAATCTTTTGTTTCATTCGGCAAGTATTATGATATAGAGGTTGAGGACGATGTTACCGCATATTTTGAATATGACAACGGCACAACGGGTACATATATAACCTCAACGGGCGAAGCGCCCGGAACAAACCGCCTTGAAATAGCGTGCGATATGGGTCGTATCGTGGTTGAAAACGGAAAGATGACATTTAACCGCAATGAGGTTTCCGAGCGTGAGTTTAACAAGAACTTTAAGGGCGTTTTCGGATCGCCCGATGTTTGGAACTGTGAGATTCCGACAAACGGAACAGGCGAACAGCACGTCGGAATATTAAAGAATGTTGCATCGGCGCTCATAAAAGGAACACCCCTGCTCGCGCCGGGCGTTGAGGGCGTAAACGGGCTTACCGTTTCAAACTCAATTCATTATTCGGCATGGACAAATTCGACTGTTGACGTTAAAAACTTTCCTCACGATGATTTTTATCGGATATTACAAGAAAAGATTAAAAACTCAAAGGTTGATAAGTCAAACGTGGTTCAAAAAACGGGTGACACAATCGGAACATATTAATGAGGTGAAAAAGTATGGATAAAAGAATAGGAGCACAATATTATACAATTCGTGACTTTTGTCAGACTCTTGATGATTTTGAAAAGTCATGTGAAAAGGTATCAAAGATAGGATATAAAACGGTTCAGCTTTCGGCTATCGGTGATTTTGACCCGAATGACATAAAGGCGATTCTTGACAAAAATAATCTGAAAGCCGTTTGCACTCACCGTCCCGCGGATAACTATTTAAACAATATCGAAAAAGAGATTGAATTTCATAAAATCATCGGTTGTGACGTTGCAGGGCTGGGCGCAATGCCTTACGGCGAAGCGACAAGCGGCAGCGTAAAAAGATTTATCGAGGAATTTTCGCCCGTTGCCGAACGTCTCGGCGCTGAGGGGTTGACCTTTGCGTATCACAACCACTGCTGGGAGTTTATGAAAGAGGACGGCAGATTCATTATGGATATGATGCTCGGCGGCTTTAAATCGGATAACTTAAAGCTGATTCTCGATGTTTATTGGCTTGCGTATGCCGGAATCAACCCTGCCAAATTCATAAGAGCTTACGGCGACAGACTTGCGTGCATACATTTTAAAGATTTAAAAATTGACTGGCACAAACAAAAATTTGCCGAGATAGGATACGGCAATCTTGACTGGGATGAAATTATCGCGGCGTGTGATGATTCTGAGGCAAAATATGCCCTTGTTGAACAGGATGTTTGTGACGATGATCCCTTTGTTTGTCTTGAGAGGAGCTATAAATTTTTAAGCCAAAAGGGGTTTGAATAATATGAATATTTGTATTGTGGGAAACGGTGCGATTGCCAAGGTTCATGCCCAAGCCGTTATTAAAACGGAAGGCGTAAATATCTGTGGCATTTGTGATGTTGACAAAAGCCGTGCCGACAGCGGCGCGGCGGAATACGGGACATCGGCATATTATGATTATGCCGATGTTGTTGCCGATAAGAATATTGACGGCATACATATATGTACGCCGCATTATCTGCATTATGAAATGATAAAGGCTGCGGCGGACGCAGGTAAAAAAATTGTTTGCGAAAAGCCGCTTGTTATGAAGCAAGGCGAGTTTGACGCATTGCTTTCGGAGTATGCGGACGCGGATATTTTGCCTGTCCTTCAGAATCGTACCAATCGGAGCATTTGCGAGATGAAGAAGATAATAGACACTGATGCAAGCATCGGAAAGCTTATCGGAGCAAAAGGAATTTTAACGTGGCACAGAACGGCGGATTATTATAACTCCGCCGCGTGGCGCGGAACGGTTGCATATGAGGGCGGCGGCGTTTTGATAAACCAGGCGGTACACCTGCTTGATTTGATGATTTATACGGGCGGCGAGGTTGCGGCTGTTTCAGCCGAGGCGGCGAATAATTCCCTGCGCGGAATAATAGAAACCGAAGATACGATTGACGCGCGGTTAAAGTTCAAAAACGGCGCAGACGGAATCTTTTATGCGACAAATGCGTATTGCGAGGATTCGCCGTTTCAAATGGAACTAAAGTTCGAAAACGCTGTGCTTTCGTACTATAAAAATGCGCTTTATCGGGATGACAAGCTCATATGCAAAAACAGCGATAGTTTTGTCGGAAAAAAATATTGGGGCAACGGTCACGAAAAGGTAATTTCGGACTATTATTGTCACAATACCGGATTGCGTCCGATTGATATACAAAACACGATGTACACTATGTTTGCAATCTATAACAGTGCGGCGAACGGGGCTGTTCCGACCGATGTAAAAACGTTTGTGCGTAAATAAGGAGGAAACTTAAATGAAAATGACTTTCAGATGGTACGGCGAAGACGACCCCGTAACACTTGAAAAAATTCGTCAGATTACGGGTATGAAAGGAATTGTTTCGGCGGTATATGATATTCCCGTCGGAGAGGTCTGGCCCGTTGAGAGAATACAAAAACTCAAAGATACGGTCGAAAAATCAGGGCTTGAACTTTCGGTTATAGAGAGCGTGCCCGTACACGAGGATATAAAGCTCGGCGGCGGCAAACGCGATTTATATATTGAAAATTATTGCCAAACTCTCAGAAATCTTGCAAAAGTCGGCATAGACTGTGTTTGTTATAACTTTATGCCCGTCTTTGACTGGACGCGTTCAGACTTAAATTATGAGTTACCCGATGGTTCGCACGCCCTCGCCTATGATAATGACGCGGTTCGTGCAATGAACCCCCTGTCGGGCGAATTATCCTTGCCCGGCTGGGATGAGAGTTATTCAAAAGATGAGATGAAAGCTCTGCTTGAACAATACAAGAATGTCAGCGAAGAGGATTTATGGGATAATCTTAAGTACTTTCTCAACAGGGTTATAAAAACCGCCGAAGAGGTAAAGGTTAAAATGGCGATTCATCCCGATGACCCGCCCTGGGGAATTTTCGGATTGCCGAGAATTATTACGAACAAACAAAACTTAGAGCGATTTTTAAAGCTGTATGACAGCCCGTACAACGGACTTACGCTTTGCAGCGGTTCGCTCGGCGTTGACCCGAACAACGACATCATAGATATGGTACGCACGTTCGCCGACAGAATACACTTTGCGCATATCAGAAACGTAAAGATTACGGGCGAACATTGTTTCGAAGAGGCAGGTCACAAAACAGAGTGCGGTTCGCTTGATATATACGGAATAATCAAGGCGTATCACGAAAGCGGCTTTGACGGATATATCCGTCCCGACCACGGACGAATGATATGGGGCGAGAGCGGACGGCCGGGATACGGCCTGTATGACCGCGCCCTCGGTGCAGTATACATTAACGGAATTTGGGAGGCTTTGGACAGAGCCGAGAGAGGAGAATAGGACATAATGAAATTACCATTTGAAATTGATTTAAGTAATAAAACAGCGGTTGTAACGGGTGGCGGCGGAATATTGTGTTCGGGATTTTCAAAGGTTCTGGCTCAATGCGGCGCAAAAGTTGCCGTTCTTGACCTTAGGGGAGAGAATGCAAGCGCCGTTGCGGATGAGATAAACAAAAACGGCGGCACAGCGATGGGAATATCGGCAAACGTGCTTGGAAAAGACAGCCTTATGAGTGCGAAAGCGGAAGTAAATGAAAAATTTGGCAAAGTTGATATTCTTATCAACGGCGCGGGCGGAAACAACCCCAAAGGTACTACCTCAAAGGATTACTATGAGATAGGCGACGAGGACAAAGAGGATATAAAGTCATTTTTTGACCTTGACCCGAGCGGCATAGAGTTTGTGTTTAACCTTAACTTTTTGGGAACGCTGCTTCCGACCCAGGTTTTTGCGCCCGACCTTATCAAAACGAAGGGGAGTATAATTAACATTTCGTCAATGAACGCTTTTGCGCCTTTGACGAGAATACCGGCGTACAGCGGCGCAAAGGCGGCGGTTTCAAACTTTACTCAATGGCTTGCGGTTCATTTCGCAAAGGTCGGAATCCGCGTGAATGCAATCGCACCGGGATTCTTTTTAACCGACCAGAACAGAGGTCTGTTAATTGACGAAAACGGAAATTATACCGAGCGTTCGCAAAAAATAATCAATAACACACCGATGGGACGCTTTGGCGAAACAGAGGAGTTATCGGGCGTTTTGATGTGGCTTTTGTCCGAGGGCGCGACATTCGTTGATGGAATTGTTGTACCCATTGACGGCGGATTTTCGGCATACAGCGGAGTATAAACCCGACATAAATATATAACAAAATTGGCAAGGGCAAGACAATTTTAAAGTTGTCTTGCCCCGCCGAATTTTTCTTGCAATGCAGCTTGGTATTTGTTCCGATACTTTAAAATCTCAATATATTCGTTATCTGTATTGCAAGAATCCGATAAATTTTTTTGCCGCCAATGAAAGATTTTTTATTGCGCACGGCAAGTCCGATATTTCTGTATGCAGGAATATCAAGCTCTTTTGTGATAATTTTGTACAGTATTCTTTTTAAAATTAATTTGGGCAGTATGCTGATGCCGAGACCACACAACCGAGAACTATTCTCTGTTGTGTGGCTCTGCTGTTACTTTTCCCGTGCATACAGTGCCGCAAAATTAAGAAGCTGCTTTTTTGAGGAAACTCCGAGCTTGCTGTAAATATTGCCGTTATGGTATTTAAGCGTACTCTCTTTAACTTCTGCAATCTGTAAAATTTCAGGAACGGTTTTTCCCTCCAGATAGAGGTCAAATATTGTTCTCTCCTTGGGAGTAAGGCTGCGTATACCCGAGCAGAAATGATCATAATCATCCTGTGCAATGATGTTTTTATGCTCTTTCATCAGACGCTTGTTTTCGGTTCTGATACGTTCAATTTCGCTTTGCAGACTTTCGGTTTTTTCGGAATGTTCGTCGAAGATTTTTTGATATTCGTTATCCTTTCCGGCAAGAAATGCAAAAAGGTCGTCAATTTCCATAATACCGCTTTGACTTTCGTCGGAATATGTCTTTTCGGATTGTTTTATTTTGTCAAGCGATTTTTTTATCGGAAGGATAAATCGTTTTGAAAAATACAGGCTAAGGCTTAAAACAGCAAACCCCAAAATCAGAATTATGAGTATAAGCTGCACGGTGTTTTTCGTTTCCAGCCCGGAATAATCCGCATACGGCATCATAACCGTGATCGAATAAGGCGTGTTTTCGGAATAAAGAGTTGTGCTTCTCGTCATGCCGATATATGCGCCGTATTCATTTTTTAAAGCGACAAGACCCTTTTTCAGCGGCTTGATTTTGAAGGATTCCTTAGGTTCAAGAAAATATCCGTTTTTTGCTCCGCAGCTTAATCCCTCTTTTATATTGATTTCTTTATCGTCCGAGCGGGAGAATATACAGGTTATGTGCGGAAGTGTGGACGGCTGTGCGTGTGCGGACTTAAAAACGCTTTCGTTCACTTCAAAGCCGCAGATGCCGTAAACACGGCCGCCGTTGCCTCTGATAGGAAGAGCAATAAGCATAACGCGCTCCGATGTCCCGGGGAGCGTTATAATATTACAGATATGAGCGGTTTTTTCAATCGGCTCAGAGGTATCCGAAAAAACTTCTTCAAAATTCGGGAATACCTCGGTGTCAAATTCCAAATGCCATTTACGGTGAGGCATAATGCCTTTGTTTATCGCAGCCTTCACATTTCCCCTGTAAAGAAGCATTGTTTCCTTGTCCGTTGTTCCGAACAGATCCTGATTAAGATACACGCCTGATTTTGAACCGCTTGCGCCGGTTTGAGATGCATTAATCAGGATAAAAGCGCCGGAACAGCTTGCCTTTAAAAGCTCGTTCTTCAATAAATCAATATAGCGTTCCTCAAGAGCGTTGATATGCAAAGAAGAGTTTTGAACGTCGCCAAAATCTGTATTTTCCGAATTAAGATATTGCTCGGTAAGCTGCGTGGCTTTTTCGGAAAGCTGTGCGCCGCGCAAGGTAATATCATTGTAGTAAGACGTCATCTCACGGTCGAAAAACTCAATCTGAAGGCTTAATATATCCGATATTTTATCCTCGGTTGTCGAAAAACGTCCGAACAGGAAAAGAAAAGCCACAAATATAAGCAATAAAACGATAGCCAGGATAAACATATATCCAAACAGCTTTTTTTGCATAGATTGTTTTTTGTTTCTTACCGATATTTGCATAACAATCCCCCGTCTATTTTTCGCAGAGCTTTTGCCAAAGTCCCTCGGCAAGTGCTTCGGGCGGCGTGTTGCTTAGTATAAATTGTTTCTGTTCGTTTCTTAAATAATCGTAAAATGCGTAAACTTTACTGTAATATTCGGGACTTTGCTGTTCTGACAAAACCTCCGAGCTTTCCTTAACTTTTTTTAGTGCTGCATAGAGTTTTTCATAATCGGCTGTCTTGAAACGGCAGTCGTCTATTTTTTCAAACGCACCGTTTGTAACCGGCATATAACCTGTTTGGCATACGAACTCAAGATTTCTCTCCGGCTCGGTAAGCCATTTGGCAAAAATTGCTGACGCTTCTGCTTTTTGACTTGTTGTTTTATATGCGCAAAGACCGACTCCGGCTTGCGTGATATACGGCTTTTTTCCGTTTTCTGCGGGCAGAGGCAGTATCTCCGGATCCATCGGCTCACTCGTTCCGTCCTCATATGTCACGGTATCATTATAGTAAAGAATTGCGGCGGACGAGCCTATGCCGGCTACGACCTCGCCTGTCATCACCTGTGTGTTTGAATAGAGATTTGAAAGCATAATATGCCCTTTTGCAAGCGAATCCGCAAATTTAATGAAGGTTTGCTTAAAAATCACGTTTGACGGGTCATAGAATCCGTTGTCGGCAAAAATATTTCCTGCGCCGCTTTCCGTAGCCGCAAGCTCAATGGCTCGCAGCGGATAATCAAGAGCGCAGAACGGTTTTCCGCCCGACCAGTCATAATATTTCGCGGCAGCATCGAAAAACCCGTCCCAGGTGGACAGCGCTTCATATGTTACGCCCGTATCGGCTGAAAAGCGTTCAAACTGACCTCCGGCAATGAATAAAAGATGCGTGGATTTAGACACCGGGAACACGGACAGCTTTCCGGCTGCCGTGCCGTCCTCCAAAAATTCCGGAATGTATGCCGAAAGCTCTTTTTCGGAAAAATATTCGTTCCAGTCAAGTAAACAATCCGCTCCAAGCTCCAGCACATTGCTTTTGTGTGCAAAGAAAAGGTCGGGCATTTCGGCGGAACCGGGAATCTTATTATGTGCGTCAAGCAGTTTTTCGCCTATTTTGGAGGCGTTGGACATTGCCGTGACATTGATAATAATGCCTTTTTCCACGCCAACTGTCTCGTTAAATTCGTCAATAAGCCGATTCATCGGCGAATCCGCTTGTTCTCCGTAAACGTGCCACATTGTAAGCGTAACGGGTTTGTTTTTATCAAGTTCCGATTTTTTGCAGCCGGAAAGGCAGCATATTGATATGCTGAAAATGAGTAAAAGCAAAAATAATTTTCTTGCTGATTTCATACTTAGATTCCTCCGTGATATGATTTGATGATTTTTTCCGTTTCTCCTGTTTTATGCCGGTAAGTTGCCAACAAATGCAATCAATCCTATACTTTTTCCCCTACTTTTTCGAAAAAACTTAAATTTTTTTGAAATTCATCCTATACTTTTGGCAAAAAGTATGGGGACAAAAAGATATTTTTATGTATAATGTAAATATGTGAAAACAACAATTTGCAGTACCGGAAAGAATTGTCTGCAAAAAACAAAGATAAAGGGATGTCCTTTTACGTATGTGTTTCATATTATAAAGTAATCGCAGTTTCTCAAATAAAAAGACGCATTCTTTTTTTAGCAGACATACTCTATCTAAGTATATCACACTTTTGACATTTTGTCAAAGGCTTGTTGCAGATTTTCCGCGGTTTTTGAATTTCCCCATTGTTTTCAGCAGAAAACATAAGAAAACATATATCAGAAAACAAGGATGATTTGCATAGGTTTGTGAAATAAACGGGTTTATAAGTTTTTCATAGAGGAGGAGAGGCGTATGATAAATGAGAAGCATAAAACGGCTGCATACAAAATTATTCCGTCACAGGGCGGAAACCGTTACAGTTTTTTCTGCGAATTGTCGGGAATGCTTGTCTGTACCACAGGAACGTATTATGCAGACGATTTCGAGGCAGAGCTTTCGGCGGCATGGGAAGCGGAGGGCAAGAAAAATTTTAATTTATGCCACTTGTGCGGCAGATGGGTCGATTCGATTGTATATAATCCGGATATGCTTATGTGTGTAAACTGTGCTCCGCTCGAAGAAGAAGCAAGGTACTGCAAGCACTGCGGAGCAAAAGTAATTAACGGCGATATAATCTGCTCTGTATGCGGCAAAAAAGTATTATATGGGGGGAGCTGATGGAAATGACAAGATATAGACCGTCAAGAAAAGATATTTTGGCGCATTTCGGCTTCGGCACGAAAAAAATGAAAAGCTGTAAAATATGCCGGTGCTGCGGGAATGTACAGGCTGCAAAGAACAAGTTTTGCAAAGTTTGTCAGACAAAATTGCCGGAGGAAACAGTTTTTGATATTTACAAAGTAAAGCATCGTCGTTGTACCAAATGCGAAAATGTTCTCCCTGATGATGCGGAGTATTGCCCCATGTGCGGAGCGAAACAAAATAATGAAAGAGAGGCGATTTAATTATGAAGAAAGTTTTGTCGCTGTGTATGGTATTTATTATGTTGATGACGCTTTTGCCGCTTACGGCGATTGCCACACATTGAAAGAAAAAGGAGATGAATTACATGAAAAGAAAAAGGAGCAGGCTGTTTTCAGCTTTTCTTTACATGGCGGTGCTTTTGGGTGTTTTGCCGCAGACAACGTTTGCGGCGCAGACTGTTATACCGGAAGTGAGACTTGTTGGAATGAGCGAAATAAGCATTAAGAAAGGTGTCATGGCAAAGTCTGTTAAATTAACCTGTCCCGGTTCCGATGAGATATTAAAAATTGACAATGGTAACTGGTACAGGGCGTGCGACGGCGCAAAGCTGAGCTCAAACATAGACCCGTTTGACAGCGGCACCGAGTATTATTACTATTTTAAAGTGACGATCAAGGACGGAAATTATGTTGCAAGCAGTGAAACCAAATTTTATATTGACGATGAGCTTTTACCCTATGAAAACATAAACTATTATGCCGGTTATGTGTATATAAAAACAAAAAATCTGTGTTCCGAAGGAGTAAAGAAGAATTATTTGGATTCGCTTGAGCTTATGGGGGTGCAGCAGCCCGGACCAAACAGTTCGGTCGAGGAGCTGACGCAGGCGATAAAGGTGCCTGACGGCGTGAACTACAGCATATTGCAGCTTAAGTGGATGGTATATGACCCCGTTAAAAAAATCTATGTGGATGCAAAGAATTTCAAAAACACAACCAGGTGTGCGCTGACGATTTTGTTTGATTTTGAGGAAGGCTTCGGCATGAGTCGGAATACGCAGATACTGCTGTCGGACGGAGCGCCGCCGGGTAAGATAACAAAAAACACCGTAGGCGTGAATTGGCCGAAGGTTACGCTGGAATACACAATCAAAAGCCCGAATCCATACACGGTGACGCTTGATGCAAACGGCGGCAGCTTTGTCGGAGCCTCCGGCGCCGCGACACTTGATATGAAGACGCAGATTGACGGAACGATTATGAGTTTGTTTTATGATCATACCGTTATCAACAGAGAAGGGTTTTATATCGAGGGCTGGTATACCGAGTCCGAAGGCGGCGAGCAGGTTGACAGCGGCAGGGTATACAACAAAAATACCACAATCTACGCACACTGGAAGCCGATAATAAAAGAGCTGCGACTTTACAATATTGAACCGATGCCGGGCAGAAAACCCGTTTTTTATTCTCTCGGAACATCGGAATATACCGCAGTGCAGCTTTATGAAAATGAAGACGGGTTTATGATTTCGGATGTTGAGGCACAAAATGCGCTGATTGCGGAAGAAGGCGAATACAACTTATTGAAGGAATATACCGAGAATACCGTATACGAATACGGTGCCTATGCAAAAGCCACGGGTGATGCATGGTTTACGGGGGAAACAAAGTTGTATATAAACGATGTCCCTGCGGAGAATCATCTTTCCAAGCCCTCCAAGGACATATACGTGAGCCGCGAATATTTTTGTGCGGAGGCTTCGGAGTTTAAAGTATATAACAAAAAGCCTGTCGAAATTCCGGCAGGTGTTTCGGGATCTTCCATCGATGTTGATTTGAGAAATTATATAAGCTGTGCCGACAGCTTTACGGTGACGGGCGATGCGGAATTTGCAGCTTACGGGCTTTCAATCATAGACAATCGTTATATCATCGGCGCTTACCCGTCCACGGAAACGGAGGAAAAAAGCTTTACGCTGACGGTGACATCTGACGGCGGAAGTAAAGCTTTGCCCGTGCATATCGGGCGAACGGAAAAAGCGCCCTTTATCGAAAGCCTTACAGACAAGGTTGTTACGGAGTGCAATGAAAGCACAGCATTTTACATTAAGGTATGCGCGCCGGAGGGGGCAACGGTTACATATGACTGGCAGCTTAAACAGGATTCGGATTATGTCAGCATAAAACAGCTTGTTGATTATGGGGTAGGCGTCGGCATGTTTGCCGGCTACGACACGCCGTCATTTATCGTAACAAACAGGACGCCCGGAAGCGAAAAATACAGATGCGTTGTCAAGGTAAACGGTACAGAAGTAAACAAAGGGATAAACGGTAACCTTGTCAGCCACTCTGTAATACATAAATTTGATTCGTGTGCCCAAAAGGACGGTACAAACCACAGCCTTATATGCAGCCGCTGCAGCTACGAGGATGCGGACGGAAATACCGTGACGTACAAGAAGGACGAAGAACACATCTACAAATATGAGCTTTTAAGAGAAGCAACCGACACCGTAGACGGGCTGTATCGCAAAACCTGCGCCAAGTGTGGATATCAGCCGTCTGCTGTCAATTCGTTTACAAAAAGCGATATGCAGGAAACCACGGTTCTTTTCCTGTTTGATAAAGCGGAAGTCGACAGCCAGCCGTATAAATCCATACGGATGAAAAAGTACAATCAAGCAGTTCTGCCAAAAGTTCGTCCGATAAAAAGCGGATACAGCTTTTTGGGATGGACGGTTGAAAAAGGCGGCAAAACGGTGGATTATTTGCCGGGAGATAAGGTTTTCGTACCTATGGGGCTTTCGCTTTATGCGGTATTTGCCGAACCTATAATAACGGTGGAGGGCAAAGACGTCACACAGGGTGATGCCGAGACACTGTTCGGCGGTACGGTAAGCTTTACTCCGGAAACATCAATGTCTCCCGCAAAGCTGACGCTGAACAATGCGCATATTGATACGCATCCGATTTACGCCACGGCGGAATCTGTCGGAATTTATGCAAACGGCGACCTTGATATAGAGCTTATAGGCGACAGTATAATAGAAGCGGACACTATAGATGCCGTGGGTATTCTGTGCGGAGGCAAGGTTTCTTTTTACGGCAGCGGAACACTTACAATCAAGGGCGCGGGCAAGATAACGTACGACAAGGGCATAAAAGCGGCGAAAATTGAAAACCTTGCCGAAAAGCTGAGCGTAAGAGACTGCAAAACTGCGTTTGACGGTAAAACGATGCTTGCCTACGGCATAACGGAAATCTATTGGGGAAATTACAGCGGCACAAGCTTTAAGGCATTTACACAGGCATTTACGCAAAGCGAGTATTCTCCCATGAAAGTCGTAGGAGCAAAAAACAGCACCGACTTGTCGACTATCATGTCCGACGCCGATGCAACGGACGCGTGGTATGCGCTGATTGCGCCGAAGGATGCAGCATTTATCAGCTGCAACAAAGACCTTAATACCGTAATCGGCTTTGCGCCGAGCAGCAGTGCGAGGGTTTACAGTGCGAAGTATGACGCAAACGGAATTTTAGTCGATTATCGGGTAAAATATGTTAACCGGGAGGATTACTATTTATATGGAACCTCCGGTGACGGATACATATACAAGCTAATGCTCTGGAACTGCGAAAACGGCAGTATGCAGCCGATGTGTGAGGTTGTGACGGTAGAAAAATAACACTTGTAATATCCATTTTTAAAATGTGGATATAAATAAAAAATTTTTTAAGGAGGTTCATTATGAAAGGAAGAAAGTTTTTGAAGGTCACGGGGATTCTGATGATTATCGGCGCAGCGTTCGGTATTATCGGAGGAATTATTGCAATGATCGGAGTGGGAGCTTTGGCAGCGGTTCTTGAAACAAGCGCCGTTGGTCTTATGCTTGCGAGCGTGCTGGTTCTGGCAAGTGCAGTGTTTCAGCTGATTGCCGGAATTATGGGCGTGAAAAACTGCGATAAACCCGAAAAGGCACAAACCTGCCTGGTTATGGGTATCATTGTGGCAATCTTAAGCGTAGCCGGAAACGTTATCTCAAACGTACTTGGCAGCGATTTCAATGCCTTTAACTACGCTACCGGCTTGGTTATTCCGGTTCTGTACATAATTGGTGCGGCCAAGAATAAAGAGACAGCATAAGTAAAACGTCCAAATGTTCCCGCCGCTCGTTTTTGAGCGGCGGGAACAGCCGGGTAAAAAGGAGAGAAACGATGGAAACAGTACAAAGCTATAAGTGTCCTTGCTGCGGTGATTCGCTGATTTTTCGGAATGAGTCGCTGCACTGCGATTCCTGTGGAAATGATTTTGAGCTTGACGCTGTGCGGCAAATCGAGGATGTCGGATCTCAAATGCATGGAGAGTCAAAATATGACTGGGAGCATTACGAACCGAGAAGTTATGAAACAGACGGAGAGATTGAACTCGCAAGCTATACCTGCCCCTCCTGCGGTGCGGAAATAACCGGTGACGATACAATGGGGTCAACCGTTTGTCCATACTGTGGCGATGCAGCGGTGATCAAGGGACAGTTTGAGGGTACCCTTCGGCCTGACTATATTATTCCGTTTAAGATAGATAAAAAAGCGGCAATGGAGGTATTTGAGGCAGATTTCAAAAATGCACCGTTTCTGCCGGATACGTTTAAAGTCAGAAAGAAGATAGAAGAAATGACAGGCGTTTATGTGCCTTTTTGGATGTTTGACTGCGACTGTAGTGCTGCAATAACTTACGGTGCACAAAGGGTTACAAGTTGGAGTGATTCCAATTATCATTATACCAAAACAGATTATTACAGACTTTTCAGAAGCGGCAGTGTGGGTTTTGCCAACATTCCTGTTGACGGCTCAAAAAAAGCGGATGACGCATATATGGAGGCGGTAGAACCTTTTTGTTATGATGATGCAGTGGAGTTTAACGGTGCATATCTTTCGGGGTATATGGCGGATAAATATGATGTTTCGGCAGAGGAAAGCATAGAGCGAGCGAACGAACGTGTAAAAAATTCAACGGTTTCGGTATTTAAGGAGACAACGAGCGGTTACGCTGCGGTGATTCCCGAAAGTACAAAAATCAGCTTTTCAGGCGGTAAAATAAGGTATTCCCTTCTCCCGGTTTGGATGCTCAATATTAAATATATGAACAATACATATAAGTTTGCTGTCAACGGACAGACGGGCAAAGTTGTCGGTGAATATCCGATTGACAAAAGGAAAAAATGGAGATACTTTGCGAAAATTGCCGGCTTTGCTTATATAGCATCTGCAGTTATAGCATATTTCTTGCTGCATTAGGAGGAGGCCAAATGAAAAGATTTGTTACAATCATGATTGTCCTTCTCTGCTTTGTATCGACAATTACCGTATATGCGGATTTTATCAATCCAACGATTACGGATTCGGTCGGATACCTGACAGAGGAACAAAATAAAGAGCTGTCGGCAAGGCTTGATAAAATTCGTGAACAATATAATTTTGACATCGTATTTGTTTCAGAGGATAGATTATCTGCCTATGACGCACAAGCGTCGGCAGACGACATTTACGATTATAATGACTACGGTTACGGTGAAAACTGCGACGGCATTCTTTTTTACATAGCGGACTATGAAAGAAAATATCATTTTTCAGTCTGCGGCAGCGGTGAAACGATATTTAATGAAAACGGTCTTGCCTATTTGGAAAAAAAGATTGTTCCGTATTTGAAGAAAGACAACTATTATGCTGCGGTCAAATCATACGCCGAACATACGGAAGAACTTTTGAAGATGGCAGCAGAGGGTAAGCCGTTCAACAAAACTCAGCACAGCATGAAGTATATCCTGTGTGTGGTTGCCGGGGCACTTCTTCTTCCCCTTATTCTTGCGTATTTTATGATGTACAAAAAGCTCTGCGCAATGAAAACGGCGGTCAAAGAGGACAATGCCGCAAATTATATGAAGCCGAACAGTATGAATCTTGATTTTTCAAGGGATATATTCCTTTACAGTA
Organism: uncultured Eubacteriales bacterium; assembly: GCA_900545865.1. Classification (GTDB taxonomy): domain Bacteria; phylum Bacillota; class Clostridia; order Monoglobales; family Monoglobaceae; genus UMGS1820. The sequence continues at coordinate 27,083 of URAN01000019.1, read as the reverse complement.
CAGTGACAAAAACGGAAAAACCGAAATCGGATTCCGGCAGCCATACATCGTCTTCCGGCAGAAGTCACGGCGGACGAGGCGGAAGTTTTTAATAAAAATTTTAAGGAAGAAAAATATACAAATCCACATTACTTATTTATGTAATACCAATAAACCAAACCGTAATCAACCGCGGAATAAAAGGTTGATAGAAAGGAGAATGGTATAATGCGAATGACCGTTAGATGAGTCAATTACATTATACCGGAAAAAATTATGGGACTCGGTGATTTTTTCAAGAACATTTTCGGCAAAAAAAATTGTGCGTTATGCGGCAAGGAATGCGGCATGATGCACCGCACAAAAATAAAGAACAAGGAATTTTTATGTGACGATTGCGGGAATCTATGTTCAAAGTACATTAGGCTGAGCGAGCTGACATTGGATGAAATCAAGGGACATATAGAATATATGAAAAGGCAGAACAGACTTTTTGAGGAGGTCTATTCCAAAGAAGGAAAGAAAGACACATACCCTTCGTCGCTCAAGGAAATGGGCATTGAGTTTTGCGATGACTTGGGAATGTTTCGGATTAAACACAGAAGCAACACGGGCAGAGGAAAGATGAACGAGCTTTTCCGCTACGATCAGGTGGCAAGCTATGAGGAATACATAGATGAAACGCCGGCAAGCGAGCCGGGAAAAAATCCTGAATTTAAGGAATGCGGATTAAAAATCAAGCTTTTGGGCGGAAATATGAGCAAGGTGAATACAGACAACAAAAAAGGTCTTCGTCCTCATCCGTATATCAAGCAAGAACTTAAAATCTGTTTCAGCAAAAACAATCGTTCGGACGTGCAGTATGCACATAATGCAAAATGCAAGTTTGATTATATTTTCGGCGTTCACGATGATGAAAGAGGTTTGTTCGGCTTTGGCAGAAGTAAGGCGGAAAAAAGAGAGGATGCGGCAGCGATTGGAATGGCGGCGGCATTCGGAACGGCTTTTAAGGCTGCAACAAAAGGTGAGGAAGCTATAACGGAGACGGACAAAGAAAAACTGAAGGAAGGCATAAATGCTATGAATGATGCAGCGACCGGCGGCATGGCGGTTTACACAAGACGTGCGGACGATGCGGAAGCCAAAATAAAGTAATGGGAGGCGAAAAACATGAAAAAACTATCATTATTGCTTGCAGCACTGCTGATTTTAAGCAGCACTGTTGTCTGTGCGGAATGGGAAACATTCAAATCAGCAGACGGTATGTATGAATATACAAAGGATGGAGTAATTACAGCTTATTACGGTGATGAATTTGCCTTTTTCCCGGCAGAAATAGACGGAACAAAAATCAATGAAATCGGCGTTATGGCTTGTTTTGACTTAGGAATTGAATACATATCCCTTGCCGAAGGAATTGAATTGATAAACACAAATGCATTTGAAGGCTGCAATGCCAAAAGCGCATATATTCCGTCAAGTGTGAAAAATATCGGTGAGCGCGCTTTTGCCAACTGCGCAAATCTTAATGAGGTTACATTGAATTCAGAGGAAATAACGTTTGATTTTGATGTGTTTATCGGAACCGGATTTATACAGTTTTATATCCCGTGCACGGCAGATGAGTATGCGATGCACAAAAAAATATCCGATGCAAAGGGTGACGGGAACTTTAGTTTTTCAGTTATGCACACTTCGGTTGTTGAGAGTATGACGGAAAAGGATATTTTCGGTGAAAACATGATATACTGCGAGGACTGCGGCTTTAAGGGAAGCAAATATCTTGACGAAAACCCTCTTCCGTTCTCCGATGTATCACAGGACGCATGGTATTACGCTTACGTTCAAACGGCATATAATTTCGGTATAATAAACGGCAAAAGCGAAACGATATTTGACCCGAACGCAGGTCTTACCTGCGCCGAGGCGGCAAAGATTGCGGCGGTTATTCATAATCAAAAGCGTTATGACGGCGAGAAATCGGAATTTCAGATGCTGGGCGAAAACTGGTATGACGTTTATGTGGACTACTGCTACGCCAACGCAATCATTGAAGATTACATTGTTTTCGACTGGAACGCAAACGCAACTCGTGCGCAGATGGCATATCTGTTTTCACGGTGCGATATGGAACGGTGTTTTATAAACGATGTTCCGCTTACTGACATTCCGGATGTTTACGATACAACGCCGCACGCTTATGAAATTTTAGACCTTTACAATAAGGGGATTGCCGTGGGCAGCGATGAGCATATGACATATTATCCCGATTCGCAGGTAAAGAGGAGTGAAGCGGCAGCGCTTGTTTCCAGAATACTCTGCCATGATATGAGGATAGAATTGCCGAAAGGGTAATTAAGGTGAGGCTGATATGTACACCCGATATATGGGATATAACAGAGTATAAAAAATAAAATAATTGAGAGGAGAACAGAACTATGGGACTTTTAAAAGCAGGGGCAGGTGCGCTCGGCGGCGTTTTAGCTGATCAGTGGAGAGAATTTTTTTACTGCGAAAGCTTGGACGCCGACACACTTGTGGCAAAAGGCGAAAAACGAGCGGGAAAAAGAAGCTCCAACAAAAAGGGAGACGACAACATTATTTCAAACGGTTCAATCATTTCAATAAATGAGGGGCAGAGCATGATTATCGTGGAATCGGGCAAAATTGTTGAATTTTGCGCCGAGGCAGGAGAATTTGTCTACGATAATTCCACCGAACCGAGTATTTTCTGTGGAAGCTTAGGCGAAAGCATTAAGCAAAGCTTTGCGCAGGTAGGCAAGCGTTTTACTTTCGGCGGCGAACCCGGTAAGGATCAGAGGGTTTATTATTTTAACACAAAGGAAATAACCGGAAATAAATTCGGAACTTCTTCACCTGTACCTTTTAGGGTAACGATAGATGAGTCTATGAACTATAAGCTGTCGGTGGATTTAAGGTGTAACGGCGTGTATTCCTATAAAATAGCCGATCCCGTTATGTTTTATACGAACGTAAGCGGTAATGTCGAATATGTATACAGCCGCTCGGAAATCGACGAAATGTTAAAGAGTGAGCTTCTGGATGCTCTCAGGCCGGCATTTGCGCAGATTTCGGCAATGAAAATAATGTATTACGAAATACCGGCGCATACAAAAGAGGTTACAAAGGCTCTTTCCGAGGAGCTTAAAGCCGAGTGGAAGGAAAAGCGCGGAATCGAGCTTTTCACCGTAAGCATTAACGGTGTATCTATCCCCGAGGATCAGAGAAAGAAAATTACCGAGTGGGAGGAAAACATTATGACAACCAACCCGAATATTGCGGCGGCGCGCATTGTCGGCGGACAGACAGACGCTATGAGAACAGCTGCGGCAAACGAAGGCGGAATGGGTGCAATGGGCGGATTTTTCGGGATGAGTATGGCGCAGAGCGCAGGCGGCATGAATGCAGGCAATCTTTTTGCGATGGGTCAGCAGCAACAGCAGCCTCAAACGGCAGGCTGGAGCTGTGAATGCGGTCAGACCGGAAATTCGGGCAAATTTTGCATGAATTGCGGAAAGCCGCAGGCATCGCCCGACGGCTGGACGTGTTCGTGTGGCACGGTAAACAAGGGCAAATTCTGCCAAAACTGCGGGAATCCGAAACCTGCGGGCGCACCGCTTTATAAATGTGATAAGTGCGGCTGGGAACCGGAAGATCCTAAAAATCCGCCGAAATTCTGCCCTGAATGCGGTGACATATTTGATGATAATGATAAACAATAAAAAACGGAGGAATTCAATATTATGAAAAAGTTATTAGCAATGATTTTGACAATCGGAATGATATTCACACTTGCATCGTGCGGAGGAGACAAGACCGGGAACGGCGGACAACAAGCCGGGGGAGCTAAAAAGATTGACTACGCAAATATGACAGAGGACGATCTGATAAAAGAGTTTATCAAAGATGAAAAGAATATAACCTTGGACGAATTTGTAAATCTTGCTTCCACATATTCATATACAACAATCAACGATAAGCTTGAGCTTGATGAAAATATAACAGATAAAGCAATCAAAAAGCTTAAGGACAACAAGGCAACACTCCCCGGGGCAAAGGAATTTGTTGAGCCGCTTCTGAAAAGCGATTCGCCGCAGGTAAGAGGCTATGCTTTTTCAAACATTGCCACATTTTTCGGGGCAAGTGATTCGCATAAAGCGGCGGCAAAGGAGATTCTGAAAACCGAAAAAGAGCCTTATGTTATTAAATGTGCGGTAAAAGCTCTTGGCAATGAAGGCGGCAAGGATGCAGAAATCGGCAAATTTCTGCTTGATGCGGCAAAGAATGAAAACGCAGTTGTAAGAAGGCAGGCGGCGGTTGCTCTCGGAAGTACATGGAACAAAACTCTTGATGGTGCGGTTGATGCGGAAATCAAGCTGATGAAGGATTCGGATAACGATGTTCGGAAAGCAGCGTATGAGTATGCCGGTCTCCTCGGTGATGACAGAGTGGTTGCGCCTATCTCTGAAATGCTGAAAAACGAGGCTGACGCAGACCTTCATTCAAGCGGCGTAAGAGGACTTGTTTGGCTGTGGTACGATTATCCGTCGCACGAAAATACAAGCGAAGCGGCATACAGGGCTACGATAGACTACTTTAAAACCACACCGGGCAGTGACAAAGTTCCCGCATGGGCAGCTGTGACAAGCTTTACAAACAAATCCGAGAAGAACTATGCCGCATGGAAGGAAAAAGCAACCTATTTCAATACAGATGAGCTTTATGAAGTCATGCTCGGACTTGTAAAAAACGAAAATTTAGGACGTATGACGCGTGGATATGCCTGCAAACCCGTTGCGGTGCATTGCACAAAAGAGCAGTTTGAGGCGTTTGGCGAGGTTGTAAATGCTCTTACCGATAAGAATTCAAAATTTATACAGGACGAGTATCAAAATCAGGCAAAAAAGCTTGAATAGCCACAGAATGGAGGAATGACTATGAAAAAAATAATCGGCGTTATACTGATTATAGGAGGCATATTCTTTGCTTCGCTTGCTGTAAAAGCTCTTGTGTCAGCACCGCAGAGTTACGAGAAAATCAGAGCTGCGGCAACGATTAAGGACGGCAAGCTTACCCCCGAAAACGAAGGGAAACTTGTGGTTGTCTCAGGAACTCTTAAACCGGCAGAACAGCTTCAGGATCCCATAACGGGTGTTAAGCTTCCCGGAGTAACGGCGAAAAGAACTGTTTGGACTTATAAACAGGATACCGGCAGCGGTGATGAAAAAGTGTGGGATTGGCATCCGGAGAATACCGACTACAGTGAAAAGGCAAATTTCGGAATAAATGCCGAAATACTTACAACAACCATGCTCGCCGCTCCTACCCTGCTCGGTGAGTTTAAGGTGGAGAGCAAACTGCTCAATCCTCTTATAAGAAACACGGAATTTAAGCAATATGACGAGAAGAGCCTCAATGCGGGCTGGAAGGTGCTTTCGGGCGGAAGAGAAAGCAGCTACTGCGTTTCAAAAGAAAATTGGCTGCCGAAAAAATCAACAGGTACGTACTCGTCGACGGGAGACGGATCTCAAAAAGTATCCTACGGTATCGTTTCATCCGACGATCCGCTCGAATATACGATTGTCGGCGTACAAAAGGAGGGTAACCTGGTAGAAGCCGATGACATTGATGCGGTTACAACCGTTAAGGGAATTATGACGGCGGAAGAATTTGCTGAGGAGAACAAAAAAGGCGTGCGCGGAGGCTCGATTTTCGGCATAATAGCCGGTATACTGCTTGCGGTAATCGGTGCGGGAATGATGATATTTCGGAGGCAGTGAAAATGAAGACGAATACAAAATTATTCTCCGGCGGCGGAACGTATATTTCAGCGGCGGCAATCGCAAGACTTACATTAAAGAAGCACATACAAATGATTATAGGCGGATTCTTCACAGCGGTTTTTCTGTTCGGAATTATTTCGGGGGTTACGGGGTATAACGAAAAACTTCGTGATAACCTGATTACCAATATAGTCATGCTTGTTCCGTCCGCACTCCTTTTGTTAAACGGCATAAAAAACGGAATAAGAGCGAATCTTGCACGCCGTTACGATTCAATATTTATGTGCGACCAAGACGGCACCGTTACGATTGAGGAGATTTCAAAGCAGATGGGAAAACCGTCCTATAAGGCGCTTTCCGAGCTTGAATGGCTTTTCGGAAAGGGCGTCTTTCGAGATTGTACACTGCAAAAGCAGGGATTGCCATGCGTGCTTCTCTCGGGCAGAGCAAACAGCAAAACAAGCTTTGTCAACGTTGTATGCGAAAAATGCAACGGAACAACAAGGATCCGCGCCGGAAGCTCAGGCAAATGCGAGTATTGCGGAAATGCAATCTCAAGTCGCAATACCGAATAAATGTAAAACCCAAAAGAAAGGAGATGTAAAGTTATATCGAAAGATATTAACGCAGAAAAAGAAATCTAAAGTTCGGATTATGCTGTTATTTAATCCGGCATATTCCGGTAAATTTTATCTTCGGACATTGAAAATTTAAAGGACAGGACTTTTACGGCTGAAAGGTCGGGAGATTTAAAAAATAAATGTCAGGATATTTCAAAATTAAAACCAAATAAGACTGATAATAAACCTGAATATAACGATACTGATAATAATGATACTGAGAGTTTAAATAAGGCTGAAAAAGAAAATTATACAGAGCTTAACAGCAGTTAATAGTAACCTTATTCCGATTTGTTATAAGACCTAATTTATCATCAAAAATTTTGTATCGTAAATATGGCATAAATACTTGTGTTTTCGTAGTCGTATTGTAAATAACAATCAATATTTTCTAAATATAATTTTTAAATCTATTGTGGTCAAAATTGTGGTCAAGATAAAATATTCCCTGTTTTGCAACGTATTTCATAGCGGAAACTATACCGAAAGTATAGTTTTACTTGACATTTAGACTGATTTAATATATACTGTATGTATATATTAAATATACGGAGGGTTTGGATATGAAAAACAAACTAAACTTAAAGAAATGGCACAAGGTACTTAGCATAGGGATAACAGCACTTATTTCAATGGCAATGTTGACAGGGTGTAATAATGGCAATAACTCATCTGACGGCACAAAATCAAAGAAAATACCGATTAAGATTGAGGATATAGCCTGGTCTGTAGAAGAAGAAATTGTCGAGGGTGAACGAGAAGTTGTTTTTAGTTACACAAATAACACAAAATACACTATTGGTGATATGGAAATAAAGTTTACCTTAAAAGACGGAATAACCGATGAGGAACTTAAAGTTTTTGACACCTGCAAAGAAGAACATAACATAGCTGATGACAAAATTAAAGATATATATATTTCTGGTTATTCTCACAAATTTGCAGAGCCAAAAGAAACGGTAGGTGGGTCACCGTGTGAAATAAACGGATATATCAATGTTGAAAGTATGGCTCAATACGAAGTAATGCAACCCGATATGGCAACTATAGTATATGTTGATAATGATAAGGCATACAATATATACTATGATTTTAAATCTCAAAAATATAGTTGGGGTGATGAAAACGGTATTGAAATATATAAATGGGCAGAGGGTGAGTTATCAACTATCATACCACAACCTAATGTTCCCTCTGTATCTTGTTCGGAAAGCAGTACAAGCTTAGGCTTTACATCATACGGAGCTTCTAAAGAACAATTTAAAGAATATGTACAAGCTTGCAAAGAGAAAGGTTTTACCTCTGACCCGTCAAATGGCGAAACATATTATAATGCTAAAAATTCAGAGGGATATAAGCTGTCTATACATTATTATGCGGACGATGAAAGACTTGACGGCAATCTTTATGCACCCGATAAAAAGGAAACACCACAGCCGACAGAAACAACTGCAACACAAACTTCTTCCGCTAACACGGAAGCGTGGAGACAATTTCTTAAAGATTATGAAAATTGGACTAACAGTTATATAGAACTTGCTAAAAAATGCAAGGAAAACCCCGATGATTTAAGCTTAATATCGGACTATGCAAAAATCATGTCAGAAACCGCAGAATGGGCAAACAAAGCACAGGAATACGAGGACGAGTTAAAAAATGATAATGTTTCATCGGAAGTATTAACAGAATACATAAATACCCTTGCAAGAATTACACAAAAAATTGCAGAGGTTGCAGAGTAAGCGGAGGAAACACAATGAATAAAAAATTAAATATCCCAATGTTAATACTGCTTGTCGGCATAGCGACAATTATAATATCGTTGTTCATACCTTATGTGAGTGCAACGGAAGAATATGCAAAAATTCTAAACATTTCTCCCAACACGCCTTTTTATGAAAAAATCAATATGACTAACAGGGAAGCAATGAACCTTTCTCTTTTTGATATGGCAAACATTTATTACCACGGAGCAAATATATTTTATAAATATTTTGTTCCTATAGCTATGGTAACGATAGGAATATTCTCATTGCTAAATATACTTTTTTCGGTCTTAAAAAAGCCGATAGCGGTTATAGTGTTTGATGTATTGACAGTAGGAACTTTTGCATTGCTTAACTGGGATTTTCAAGACCGTGGAATTTTTACGAATAAATATAATTTTTCAATTTCATACTATTTGTTTTATATAGCCGTAATGGTTATATTTATAGGTGCGGTTTGGCTGTTGATTAACAAAATTAAAGATAAGAAAAAAAGTATAGAATACTAAAATAAATACATATGGTTAGAGCATACCAAAGGTTAAACGCCTCGGTATGCTTTTTCTATACCTAACCCCTGTCCTTGTTTTCCGAAAAATAAAATTTTAATATAAAAGGTATCAGACCGTTAAAGGGCATAAGTAAGATATATTGTATATAAGTTTAATTTGTATATTAGTCTATTGGTAATATGGCTTCTGTAACTACTTAAAGACATTTTTATTTTACCGTCCTTTTGTTAATTTTTTTTCACTTGTATTATGACACTTATATAGTTAAAGATATATATTCTCTGCCGCCCTTAATTTGACTTGTAAAAGAGAATAATATAAAAATACACGGTAAAAGTTTTTGATTTACGGAGCGGAAAATTAAGATAGCACACATTTACCTTATAAAAGTTTATAACCTCCTGTTTGAAATTTTATCCTCAGACGTAAGCGGTCAGCGTGGAAGTTTTCGCTTGTTAATACACGTTTAAAGGTGGGTTGTCACACGTGTATAATTAAATCAGCATACACTAACCAATGACTACATTACAGTATATATACTTTTTGTAATATCATATATAGCATAAAATACAAATACCATAAAACAAAACCGCAAAAGCTGTTATACTTCTTTTGACCACTTGTGAGAGCGGTATATAATATCATTCTCACAATGTATAATATATAAATCTGCTTTATAAACTGTACTGATAAACAAAGTGGTCTGTACTTGTAATATCTTCATAAAACAATTCTTTTAGTATAAACTATATGTACAAGGAGTTGTATTTATTATGAAGATTAAAAAACATAAAAGCGGACAGATTGACAGCAGAAACCGCACACATATCACAGAACGTAAACCACATACAAAAGAAATTGATTTAAAGCTTGACCGCATAGGAAATATAATCAGAGAAGCACGCCTAAATCAAGGCTTGACACAAGAAGAATTAGCGGAGCTTGTGGACGTTACACCTGCCTATATCGGGCATATAGAACGCAATCAGCGGAGTTTTTCCCTGCAAACGCTTGTAAAGCTTGTTACAGAGCTTGACATAGATATGAACTACCTGTTTTCCGAAAGTGTTCCCACAAGTGAAGAGCAGATTATTATAGACTTTAAACAGCTTATAAAAGGAAAACCGCTCCAGACACAAGAAGCGGTTTTAGACATAGTACGTACAGCGTTAAAATATCTTTAAATTTTAATGATTTGTTCTAAATATTCATCTTTTGAAAGACTGCCCTTTACGGCTTCATCACGTAATGCGGTAGCCTTTTTTAATTGTATATCCAATTCCTCTTTTGTAATTTTCCCTGTCCTTTTCCGTGCGTAAAGACGTTTATATGCCCTTTGGTATTCGCCTATAATCGGGTCTTTCAAAGTTTTGTTTTTAAAGCTGTTTACCGCTCCGACTTCTTGACAGGTTTTAGACGTACCCGAAATTTTACGGTCACAGTATTTTTTATTGTAATTTCCCTTTACCGCAAACAGCCTACCGCAGTTTTCACATTTCCTCACAAATATATTGTATTGCAACATTTTCATAAATTCAAGGTACAATAACGATGATATATCAGAAGCAATATATTCCTCACACAGCGTTAAATCTTTAGATACCGTATATACAATTTCTGCCTTGCCGTTTAATTCGTGGGAATAATTAAGATACCTTTCCAATGGGTTAAACTTCTCATTTTCGTTCTGCTTTAACAAACAGGCATTAACCGCCGCCCTATATTCTTTTTGAAGCTTTACAAGGTCAAATATATCAAACAATTTCATATAGTCTATATCGTGAAGTGCGGAATATTCAACCTCATATGCGTATGGGTGTTCGGTAGCTTTTAAAGCGTCATATAAAGCCATTCGGACATACTTTTCCTCATCTGACATATTGTTATCAATTTGAAGAATAATACCTTTGTAACCTTTATACCCTCTGCCTGTCGGTCGGCATTTTCTGATATTTTCAGCTTTAAGCTGTTTAATTATTTCTACTTCTTTTTGGTATGTGCTTAAATCTAATTCCAAAAAATCAAGCAAGAGAGTGCCTATTTCAAATTCCTCGTTTGTTATAGGTAAATACATATGTTTTTTATCTATTGTAATGTATTTGCTTACATTCATTCTATACAGCTCCTTTTATCAAATACCTAATCATATAATTATATTATATATTATACTTGACAAATATGTCAAGTGGTGTTATAATAAATATACAATATATAATATTAAATATATATTACCTATATAGAAAGGGGTGAGTATATGAAAAGGCGACTGGTAAAAAAGGTTACATCTTTTGAAGCTTTACCGCTTGTTATGACGGTTAAAGATGTTCAAGAGGTTTTGCGTGTGTCAAAGCCGAACGCATACAGAATAATGGCATTAGACGCATTTCCGAAAATGAAAATCGGAAAACGTGTGTTAGTTGAAAAAGAAGCATTTAAAAATTGGCTTGCAAACAACACTGTATAAAAATCATTGCAGAAAGTATTGTTGTATTTAAGGAAGTGTGTATCGTGGCAAAGAAAAGAGCTAACGGAGAGGGAACTATACGGCAGAGAAAAGACGGTCGCTGGGAGGGTCTTTACAGCTTAAATTACAAACGTAAAAGCGTATATGGCAAAACACAAGACGAGGTAAGAAAAAAGTTAAATAAAATATTAAATGACATTGACAATCACAGTTATATTGCCAATCCTAATATTTCTTTCGGTGCGTGGCTTGATGAATGGTTAGACGTTTATGTAAAGCCGAATGTAAAACTATCTACATACGGCAGTTATGAACGTCAGATAAGATTACATATCAAGCCCGAAATCGGACGAATAAAATTAAAAGACCTAACCGCAAATACTCTGCAAAAGCTCCTCAATAAGAAAAGAAATGAGGGGCTTTCCGCAAGCTCTGTAAGAGGTGTTTTTAAAGTCATATCCTGCGCATACAAAGAAGCTTATAGAAATAACTATGTTAAAAGAAATATTTGCGACTTGGTTACACTTCCGAAAGAACAACAACGTGAAATGCGTGTATTTACATTAGAGGAACAACAGGCATTACAAGACGCATTAGAAGGCGAAAGGCTTGGTATTGGAGTATTGTTATCGCTTTACACAGGTATGCGTATAGGTGAAATTTTAGGGCTTAAATTCAGTGATATTGATTTTAAGGAACGCACCGTAACAGTAAGACGTTCTCTGAACAGGCTGACACTATATGATAATTCGGAAAAGAAAACGGATATTGTAATAAGTGAGCCTAAAACAAGCAATTCTAACAGAGTTATTCCGCTTCAAAAGTTTTTAATACCATTATTAAAGGAACACAAACAAATGCTTGCTGTTGAGAAAAAACGTGTATGTCAGCTATACAATGATAATGACTTTGTAATTTGTAATGAATATGGGAAATGTATAGAACCTCGGACTTATCAAGTTTTTTTCAAAAATATGCTGGAAAAAGCAAAGATAGAAACAACACATTTTCATACTTTAAGGCATACTTTTGCGACAAGAGCATTAGAATTCGGTTTTGATGTTAAAGTATTGGCTTCTGTTCTGGGACACGCTAATGCAAGTACAACCTTAAATAAATATGCTCACGCATTGCCAGACCACAAAAAACAATCTATGGAAAAATTAAGCAGTCTATATATCTAAAAAATAAGGGGTGTTACAAATGAATGATTTTGATAAAGCCGTTTTAAATTTTTTTGCCGACAATGAGCAGTCTGTACTTAAAGAGTATAGAGCATATGACAGCGAGTATAAAAGCCTATGTGAGGAAAATAAAAAAGTAAGTATTATACTTAAAGAATTATATTCAAAATTAGATGATACGGAAATTAAAGCCATAGACGAATGGAAAAATATCATATATCAAATAACCGATAAAGAAAAAGATTTTTTGTATCTTCAAGGCTTTAAGGACTGTATCAAATTACTACAGCTTATCAAGTTAATATAAATAAAATGCCGCTCCGAACAGGGCGGTATTTTGAGTTTTGGGGGTCAGTTGTGGTCAAAATTGTGGTCAAACGGTATATTTGGGGGAGAAGCAAAAAACAAATTCTTTGAAAAATGCTGATAAATACAGGGTTTTCACCCGATTAATGATATAGATAATAAGACATAAATCGTATAACAATTTGGAATATTGGAATAAATATAAATATGCAGTAATAAATTCACATAGAAAAACCGCTGACAATGATTTTAATCATATTGGCGGTTTTCTCTTGTTCTTAGTTTATGTAATCCTTGAAGCCTTTGCCGGGCTTGAAAGCCGGCGAGTTGCACGCGGCGATTTTGATTTTTTCGCCCGTCTGCGGGTTTTTGCCTTCTCTTGCTTCTCTTTTGCGAGATTCAAAAGTTCCGAAGCCGACAAGCTGAACCTTGTCGTTCTTCTTTACGGCATCCTTTACAGCGTCAACAAATGCGTTTAATGCGCCCTCGGCGTCCTTTTTTGAAAGGCTCGCTTTTTCAGCCATTATCGCAACCAACTCTGATTTGTTCATCGTCACACCTCCTCGTCGTATACGGTTATTTTGTATTCTATCACAAAATTTCTTTTTTGGCAATACATACTGATGATTTTTGCACGGTTTTTGAATGAGTGAACAAATTATGAACAAAACATATATTTGTAGGGGCGGCCCCGTGTGGCCGCCCGTAATATGTTCATCGAAATATATGAGTATCCATATAAATTTATGACATTTGCTCGTATGCTCGGGCGCCCACACGGGGGCGCCCCTACGGGTTTATGTCGAAATTCACAAAAAATTAACTCATTCAAAAACCGTGATGATTTTTGTAGTTTTGAAAGAAAAATAGCTTTTGCGTTTTTAAGAAAAGCAAAAAAATCATAAAAATTTTCATAGTGCAAAATGCCGAAAAAGCAGAGATCAGTAAAGATTTCCGCCGTTTGTCTTGACAAGAAGAATAGATTACGGTATAATTATTATTAAGAATAATTCCTAATAACATATAAAAATAAAATGAAAAGTATGAAGTGATTATGAAAAACAATAAATATGCGAGAACAAGAACCGATAAAAATTTAATGAAGGCATTTCCCGGCATATACTGTTGTTGCTCCATGCAGGGGATATGTTCCGCTTGACGGACGCGGAATAACAAATTTGAAATATGACAAAACTTAGGGGAGTGCATAAAAAATGCTGAAACACAGGGAAACAAAACAGCGCAGAATCGTTTTGGAAACGGTCAGATGTCACACGGATCATCCGACCGCCAACACGATATACGAGGAGGTTCATGCAATTGACGGAAAAATCAGTCAGGGTACCGTATACCGCAATTTAAGCTGTCTGTCAGAGGACGGAGAAATACTTCATATCAAGGTGCCGGGTGCAGACAGATATGATTTGAGAACTGACCTTCACTATCATATTATCTGTCTTAAGTGCGGAAAGGTAATTGATATTCCGTTTAATTATCTTTCCGATCCGGATGAAAAGGTTGCAAATGCGACCGGTTACACGGTATTCCGTCACAGAGCCGTGTTCGAGGGAATCTGCCCGGAATGTAAAACGGAAAACAATATATAATCCGAAAACGGATGTAGAGAGGATGTGGCAATATATGCGTTGGAAAAAGGTGGCGGCGCAGGCTTTGCTTTTGGCTGTCGGAACAGTAATGCTGTGCGCCGGAGCTTTGCGGGGTGAGGCGGCGACCGTGCTGAGCAAGGCAATCAGATTATGTCTGGAGTGTGTGGGAATTGGGTAAGAAATTTTCAGGTATATCACAAAAATTGACTCGCTTCCGCGGGTACATTCAGGCAGCGGCGGCTCTGTTGAGCAACCTGCATCTGCCAAATTTTCTGAAGGGCGAAATTTATCGGGGAGCCGGAAAAAAAGTATGTGTGCCGGGGCTTAACTGCTACTCCTGTCCTGCGGCATCCGGAGCTTGCCCTATCGGTGCGCTTCAAACGGTGGCGGGGTCTGCAAAATATGGTTTCTCATATTATATTACAGGAATCCTCATATTGCTCGGAGTATTGCTGGGGCGCTTTATCTGCGGTTTTTTGTGTCCGTTCGGCTGGTTTCAGGAGCTGCTACATAAAATCCCGACAAAAAAATTTTCAACCAAAAAGCTGAAATGTTTGACTTGGATTAAATACGCAGTTCTCTTGGTAACGGTGTTTCTGTTGCCGGCGTTGGCGGTAGACGATGTCGGAATGGGCGACCCCTTTTTCTGCAAGTATATTTGTCCGCAGGGTGTGTTAGAGGGGGCAATTCCCCTATCCATTGTCAATTCCGGTATTCGTTCTGCACTCGGAGCATTGTTTGCTTGGAAATTCAGTATTTTGATTGCAGTAATTGCGGTAAGCGTGCTGTTTTACAGACCATTCTGCAAATGGCTGTGTCCGCTTGGTGCGTTCTATGCCCTGCTGAACAAGGTTTCGCTGTTTCAAATGAAAGTGGATACCGGCAAATGCGTAACCTGCGGAAAATGCGCAAAAGCTTGCAAAATGGCTGTGGACGTGACAAAAACGCCGAATCACACCGAATGTATTCGCTGCGGTATGTGCGTCCGGGCATGTCCGACAAACGCCGTTCGTTTTCGGTACGGCTTTGGAAAAGGTAAAGATAAAAGCGGCGAAAACGCCGCAGGTAATAAATAAAAAAATCAGGAGGAATAAACATGAGTATAAAAAAACTTCTAACAGCGGCGCTGACGCTTGCGCTGGTGGTGTTGGTTACGGCAGCCTGCACAACGACGGATAATAACAAATTGAACGGTATGGAAAATGAACCGAAAAATGCCGAAGAAGCGGTAGCAATGCATAAAGAACTGATGGCACGTGAAAATGCGATTCTGGCGGAGAATACAAAGCTTTGGGAACAGGTTTTTGCGGCGGCGGACAAAGGTATGACTCTGCAGGAGGACGGTAAAAACTACGGTGATTTTCTTCTCAAAACCATTGACACCATCAAGGAACGGTTTACGGAGGACGAGCTTAAATTGCTTAAGGGTGAAGCAGAGAAAATCCGGGATATTGAAAATAAGCTGACTATGATTGAAAAAAAATATCCGGATGCAGCGCAAAAATCGTCGGATAATGATATGAGTATGCCATCCGATAACGGCAGTACGGGGAATTTTCCGTCCTTTGAAGGAAAGGATCTGGACGGGAACGAAATAAAGAGTGATGAGCTGTTTTCAAGCAATGCTGTCACGGTGGTAAACTTTTGGTTCACTACCTGTTCTCCCTGCGTGGGTGAGCTTTCCGAACTTGATGCGCTGAATAAAGAGCTTTCCGGGAAAGGAGGTTCTCTCATCGGAATAAATTCTTTCACGCTGGACGGAGATGAGGCGGCAATATCCGAAGCAAAGGCAGTTTTGAAAAAGAAAGGCGTTTCCTATCGGAATGTATACTTTGATTCTGACAGCGAGGCAGGAAAGTTTGTCGAAAATGTATACGCCTATCCCACAACATATGTGGTTGACCGCAGCGGCAGCATCGTTGGAGAACCGATTGTCGGCGGTGTTACCGGCAAATCACAAATGGAGAAGCTGAAATCATTAATCGACCAATGTATTGCCGCCGATATGAAATGAGAATAATATTAAAATAATGCTCGTACAAATATACCGTAAAAATCCTGCGTCGGTTTATGCCTAAATAAAAAATTAAAATAAGCCTTTTTAAAACGAGGGTTTCAGACGGCAGAAAAAGCCGCCCGGCATAGAGGCAACATGCCTTTATTGTCGGGCGGCTTTTATATAATTCGGCAATAGTAAGACTCGTTTTACGGCAAGTTTAACGAAATCGGAGATAAAGGAGCAAACTGTTGACAGCTTCAATTTATAAATTTTGCCTGAGTGGTACAATATATATGGTGAAAAGAAAGGAAGCGGTCAATATGAAATTACAGAGTATAACCGAAAAACAAATTCAAAAATTCAGAAAATATCTTGCAAACGAAGAAAAATCGGACGCTACCATCGAGAAATATATTCGTGACGTTACGGCGTTTGTCAAATGGCTCGGCGGAGAAATTCCACGCAAGGAAAGGGTCATTCAATATAAAGAACGCCTGATTGCGCAATATAAAACCGCAAGTGTTAATTCGATACTGTCCTCGCTCAATATGTTCTTTGAATATGCCGATTGGCACAAAATGAAGGTAAAAACATTGAAAACACAGCGCAAGATTTTTGCAGACAAGTCAAAGGAACTGACAAAAACAGAGTATGAAAGACTGCTGACGGCGGCAAAGAACAGGAAAAACAAAAAGCTGTATTATCTGATACAGACGATTGCAAGCACAGGACTTCGGGTATCGGAAATTAAATTTATAACATTTGAGGCCATAAAACGCAGACAGGCAATAATAAACTGCAAGGGAAAAATAAGGCAGGTTTTTCTGCCCAAAAAGCTGTGTATTATCCTGCAAAAGTATGCGTCGAAACAGGGTATCAAAAGCGGCAGCATATTTGTTACGAGAACAGGTACGCCTCTTGACAGATCGAATATATGGAGAATGTTAAAGGAGCTGTGTGAGAGTGCGGGAGTGTCAAAAGAAAAAGTGTTTCCGCATAACTTTCGTCACCTTTTTGCAAGAACTTATTATTCCCTGCAAAAAGATATTGTAAGACTCGCTGATATACTCGGACATTCCAATATTAACACTACAAGAATTTACACTGCAGAAAGCGGAACAGAGCATATGAAACAGTTGCAAAAGCTTGGTCTTTTGCGATGTTAAAAACACAACATAATTGCGATTATGTTGTGCCTGTTGAAAAAAAGATATACTTATCTACATATATTTTATCAGAAAAAGTCGAATTTGTCAATAGTTTGCGATTTCTTTTCTGTTTATCTTCAAAATTTCATCACTATGCAATAAAAAAAGAATACGGAAAATCAGACCAATGTTATATTTGCAATATCATTGGTCTGTTTAACAAGCGCTTTTATGCAAAAAACATTCAAGAAAACTTTATGTTTTTCAATGGTTTGCATAAGGCAAATACCCATTTACAACATAATCGCAATTATGTTGTAAACACACTGAAAATAAGTTATCGGCAGAGTAATACTTTGTAATCAAGGATGGCTGACTATGGAAAAAGATTTATTTGAGATATTAAAAGACAGGGTCGGTTGTATGAATATTTCCGATTTGCGTTTCGGCAGAGACAGAGACAGGGCCATGCACGCCTTGACCTTCATAAGGCTTGAAGAATATTCTCTTTCCGTTCTTTTGGATGCAATAGAATACTTCCACGGAGAAAAGCCGTTGCTTACGTCAAAAGACGAAGCTATTGCTTTTTTGCTGCAAAAAAGGCAGATGTAGCGGCGCTTTTTACGTATGATATAAAATTCAGAAGGAAACGGAGCTGTGAGGAGATTGATAAACAGTCTGAAAAAAGCGGATATCGGGCTTTCATGCATTCTTGTTTGTGCGTATTTTCTTGCATTGCCGCTTACCATTACAATTAACGCTGCGGGAAATTCCTTTTTGAAACTGCTGACTATACCTATTGCCGGATATTTTGCGGTAAGCTGGTTTTTCTATCGTGAAAAACTTGAGCTGAACATCGTTCATTTGTTGTCGTTTGCGTATCTGATAACGGTTGTTATGACGTTGTTTGCGGACAGAAGCCCGGTGGCGCTGCAATATGTGCGCGGATATTTTGAAACGATAGGTCTGATGTTTCTTATAACCATGCGCAAATATACTGAAAATGAAATTAAAGCGTTTGAGATTACACAGCTTACACTGCTCGGTGTACTGATTACGCTCGGATTTATCGGTGCGGATTGGTACGGTGACAGAAACACGATGATAATATTCGGAACCACAAGCGATCCGAACTACTTTGCCGGATTTTTTCTTTTGCCTATGGCAGTCGCTTTAAAAAAGCTGAGAGACAACAAAATCTATACTATTATATGTGCGGTTTTACTTGCTCTCGGAGCATATATGGTTTTCACCTCCGGTTCGCGCGGCGGGTTGCTTGGGCTTGCGGTTATGATAATGTCGTATGTGTTCATAAACGCAAAGGGGACAAAACAGCGCATTATCGGAATTTGCACGGCAATCGGCATGGCGGTTATTCTGTGGACGGTTGTTATTCCGATTCTGCCCGAAGATGTTTCATCGCGTTTCAGTATACAAAAGATTATCGAATCCCACGGAACCGGACGAGGGGATATATGGCTTTCAATGCTCAATACGATAAAACACTCGTCGTGGGAACTGATGTACGGCAGAGGAATATTTGCCTATCACGAAATGATGATAGACGGAAAACTGATGCACGTGGTGGCACACAACCAATTTATACAGTCGCTCTATAACCAAGGCATACCGGGATTTGTAATGTTTATTCTGATGTCCTCTGCGGCTGTATTGAGAAACATAAAAAAACGGGGATATATCTCGGCGGCGATGCTCGGCATATTGGCGCTTTCTATGACGCTCACAATAAATCCGAGTATTAAGGCTTTCTGGAATTTGCTGATATATGCGGCGCTTTCCTTTGATAAACCCGAAAAACAAAAGGAGGTTTCATATGATATTCAGCAATAAAACACTTTATCCGGAGCCAAAAACATCAAACGATGAAACGGAAATTTCTGCGGATATATTGTTCGAGGAGAACGATAAAGTGAAAATACCGAAAGCGAAGTTCGGCTATTCGCTGATATGCGTAATCATAATTGCGGCACTTGCGGCAATCTGCGTTATTGCCGGAAATCTGAATACGGCATACACAACTGTTTCAATTTCGTTTTCGGAAATAACAAAGGGCTGTAACCCGGACGGATCACCGTTTGATATTTATGAGGTGTTAAGCGATGAGGTCTTAACAAGCGCCTGTGATAAGCTGAATAACAAGTTAAACCCCGAAACGCTGAAGGAGCATATTTCCGTTACCGGTATCACCACGGACGGCAGCTTTAACGCAATAAGGCAGAATGTTCTCGATGGAAATGACACATATTCATACTTTCCGTCAAAATACACGATCTCGTATTCGGTTATCTCGGATTCGATTAAGGCGAACGGCATACCTGCGTCTGTCAGAGCGGTTTTGAAACAGTTTGTATTGCCGTCAAAAGCAAAAATACTAACCGCTGTTGCTGACAGCTATAAGGAGTATTATGAGAGCAAATATGTTTTCACGAGTTCTGTGTTTGAGGCAGATCTGGCAAAAATAAAATTGCTTGATTATTTCAACCGCGCAAGCGAGCTGAAAAACATTATAAATCGCATAAACAGGTATTTGTCAATCCGTTACGATGAGGACGTTAAGTTTGTTTCAAAGGATGGCGTGAGTTTTGGTGACCTGAGTACCGAACTGACGGGAATAGCTGACAACGATGTCGAAACATACAAGGCATTTGTTATCCAAAACGGTATTACCAACGACAAAGACAAGCTTTTAAAGCAGTTCAGTTATGTATCGAAAGAAAATTACGAGCAGACGCAGAGAAACCGAGGTGAATATAACATTATGCTGGACGGCATATCGGTGTATGATCCGCTTGTTACAAAGGTTGTATTTATCCCGGCGCTGGACTCGGAAAATATATTTTATATGAACAGAACAAAAATCGGAATAGACTATCTGACGGAAAACGCAAGTAAGGCGAACCTTGCCGGGGACGAGTCGGAAAACGAGGCACATTATTACGACTATCTGATAAAGCAATTTTCCGCATTTGAAGAAAGTGCGGATTGGGTTAAAAAGGCTGCTGATAAGCAATGCGACGATATTACGGTGAAAATAGATGAATTCTTAAAAAGAGCCGCTGCCGTAAACGATGAGTACATAAATACCGTATCTTATGAAACATTGTATATAAGCGGCATAGGTCACGGACAGGGAGTTGTTTCCTCTGTTGTGACGATTGCCAAAATAACGGTTATATGGGCTGCTGTGCTTTATTTATGGCGGCTTATATATTCCGTATTGAAAAGAAAAAAGATCATGAAGGAGGAAAGTGATAATGCTGCTGCGTGATTTCTTAAACGGACTGTATGAGCATAAAAAAGTATTTGTGATACTGCTTGCCGTAAGCGTTGTTCTTTGCTCCATTAAGCTGAAGCTTGACGAAAGCTATACATCGGAGATATTGATAAAATATATCGGTGCAAAGGCTGAGGACGGACTTGCCGAAAACGGCGAAAAAATAAATCCTTATGAAATCAAAAGCTCAATTGTGATTAAAAACGCATTAACAGAGCTTGGGCTTAAGACGATGAATATTGATGAAATCAGCCGCAATATCACCGTGACTCCCATTATCCCCACAGCCGAGCAGGAAAAATATGCATCGTGGATCGACAAGTTTTCCGACTACGAAAAAAATGAGGATGAAAAGAAGAATACGGTGTACTACTCGGTAAAATATACTACATCAAAGGGCAATGACTATGCCAAACGTATGCTCAGCGCTGTTTTCAGTCAGTACCGACTGTATTATGTTGAAAGATATACTTACAGCTATGATATAACAAACCTGTCGGGAGATGTGGCAATGCAGCATGATTACTATGATACGGTGGATATTCTGCGAAAGAAAATAAACTCTAATATTGAGTATTTGGCGAGAGTTTACGAGGCGGAAAAGAATTATCGTTCGCCGCAGACAGGCTATTCGCTTTTGGACTTGATAGCGGAGTATAAATCGCTTGCCGAACGGGATTTGTCAGTTGCGGAACGTATGGTTATTGAGAGCGGTATTACAAAAAACGCTTGGTATCTGAGAAATGCACTTCATAATAAAATAACGGATGCAGTATATGATATTGACCTTAACAATAAGAAAGCGGAAACGCAAAAAGGACTTATGACGATTTATTCCGACAAGAACAAGCAGTATCTTTGGGACAGAGACGGTCGGAACAAGGACGATGACGACAGCGAAAGCTCGCAGGTACGAGAAAACACCGAGCGTGATGAAAACTACGTTCAGAACAAGTCAGTATATGATCAGCTTGTGTTAGACTATGTCAAATATCGCACGTCCGCTTTGAATACGGAGATTGACAGACAACGCTATGAGAGTGATGCGAACAGCTTCCCGGACGGATTTTCAAATAAGGAAATTCAAAATGCACTTGAAACGAGTCTTGAAAACACATGCGAAAAGTTTAACGAACTCTATTCGCTTACGAAAGATACAATAGACGATTATAATTCATACAAATCCGCAC
The DNA here is from genome assembly GCA_900545865.1 of uncultured Eubacteriales bacterium. Taxonomy (GTDB): domain Bacteria; phylum Bacillota; class Clostridia; order Monoglobales; family Monoglobaceae; genus UMGS1820. The sequence goes on along the minus strand of URAN01000019.1, from coordinate 5,209 downwards.
AGAGCATAGCCTGCATTTCGGGAGTTGTGGCGCATAAAACCGCAAGTACGGTATTTTACTATGCAGTGGGTCTTGCGCTCGCCTTAATGTTCGGCTTTCTGATATGCGGAGTGTTGGTTTATATTAAGAAAAACGAAACGGAAACGGCGGGAGAATAATATGGAATTGGAATTGTGCGGATATTTTGATCAAAATTTCGGCGACGATTATATGCAGAAAATAACAGCGCATTATATGCCGGAATATAATTTTTACGTAGACGCGCGCAATTCTCCTTCGACTTTGCTGCTTGACGAAAAAAATGTCAGTTTAAAAAATAGCGGGCAGAAGAAAAAACTCCCGAAGCTTTTGGTAATTGGTTCCGGATTTATGGTAAACAGCCGTGCGGCGCTGAAATGCGAACTTATCTGGTTTTTAAGACGAAAGCATATTGCCGATTACTGTATCGGATGCAATATCGAGCCGATTAAAAGCAGGCTTGCCGAACGGCTTGTCATACATAAGCTGAAAAAATTCAAGTATATTGTATGCCGCGACAAGAATAGCTTTTTATGGCTTCAAAAAAGGTGTCCGAATACGATGATTTCCTATATGCCGGATATTCTGTTCGGAATGCCAAAGGGTTGGCTCCCAAAAAAATCGAACGGCGATAAACTCGGTATATCGCTTATTCGTTATGACGGCAATAACGGCAGTTACTATTTAAAAATGGCACAGATCGCCGATTATTGGATTGAAACGACAGGAAAGGGCGTGATACTTCTTGCGTTTGATACAGGCACAGAGGACGATACTTCTCTGTGCAAAAAGGTAAAGTCGCTTATGAAGCATAAGAATATGGCGGAAATCGTGAGCCACAGCGCCGGCGGAGAAATACAAAGGTCATATTCTGTGTGCCGTAAGATAATCGGTGCAAGATTTCACTCGGCTGTGCTAAGCCTGAAAATGAACATAGATTTTTACCCGATTATATACAGGCAAAAAATGAGAAATTTGTTATCTGACGTATCTTATCCCATAGCCGGGTGCGATATTCGTTCTGTCGATATAAGAGCAATTCAGAATTTTCTGATATCTGAGCCGCTTAATTTTATGATTGACAAGAGTTATTACAAGGATGTTGTAAAAGGCTTTGAAGTATTAAAAAAACAAATCGAAAAGGAAAAGAGATGATTACGATGGAAACCGTAACGGAAAGCGGCGCAGAAAAGGTTATATTGCCGTTCGAGAGAACGGATGAAATATATGAGGTTGAAAAAATAACATACTTGCCGCCAAAGCCGGTATACGGTTTTATAAAGCGAACAGTTGATATTATCGCATCTTTTGTCGGCATTATTATTCTTCTGATTCCTATGCTAATTGCCTACATATGCGTGGCGGTGACTTCAAAAGGAAAACCGATATATAGGCAGGAACGGCTCGGACTCGGCGGCAAGAGGTTTTACATATACAAATTCAGAACAATGTATGAAAACGCCGAGGAGGACGGAATCCGTTGGTCGCTCGGCGAAGATGATGAGAGACTGACAGCGGTCGGCAGGGTTTTAAGAAGAATAAAGTTTGATGAAATACCGCAGCTATTTAACTGCCTTACGGGTGATTTGTCACTTGTGGGACCGCGCCCCGAAAGAGAGGTTTTCTATAAATGCTTTGAAACCTATATTCCCGGTTTTTCGCAAAGAATTATGGTAAAGCCGGGTATTACGGGTCTTGCGCAGATAACGGGGCTGTTTTTAAGGCCGGAGGAGAAAATCAAGTATGATATAGAGTATATAAAAAAGCGTTCACTTTTACTGGATGCAAAAATATTGCTGGCAACAGCTGCTGTTGTAATGAGGGGCGACGGGCAAAATAAATCAAAGCGAGGCAGAGGCAAATGAAGAAAATACTATTCATAGCTACGGTGGTAAAAACGCATATAAACACTTTTCATTTGCCGTACATAAAAATGTTTAAAGAATGCGGTTACAAAACGGTTGTTGCCGCAAAAAACGATTATGAGGACAGCAAGGTGAATATTCCGGACTGTGATTTATATATAGACATTCCTTTTGCAAGGAATCCGTTTTCGGCGAGTAACATTAAAGCATACAAAATGCTGAAATCGGTAATTGACAACGGAAATTTTGATATTATAGAGTGCAATACCCCTGTCGGCAGCGTTATCGGCAGACTTGCCGCAAGAGGCGCAAGGAAAAAGGGAACCAAAGTAGTTTACATTGCGCACGGATTTCACTTTTTTAGAGGCAGTTCAAAATTGGCTTGGCTTATGTTTTACCCTGTTGAAAGATTGCTGGCGCATATTACCGATGTTTTGGTTACGATTAATCGTGAGGACTATGAAAGGGCGTCAAAAAATTTCAAAGCAAAACAAATCGTTCACATAGACGGAATCGGTGTGGATTTGGAAAGGATCGAAAACAGCCGCCCCGACAAAAGCAAAGTGCGCCGTGAATTTTGTATAAAGGAAAGCGACACGGTTCTTATATCGGTCGGAGAGCTTCGCAAACTGAAAAATCATCGAACAATTATTGAGGCAATGGCAAAAATCGAAAACAAAAACCTGCATTATATTATCGCAGGCTGCGGAACTTTTGGCAGTGAGCTGTCGGAGCTTGCCGAAAGACATGGCATAAAAGACAGGGTTCATTTGCCCGGTTTTCGTAATGATGTGTTTGACCTTTTAAAATCAAGCGATATATTCTGTTTTCCGTCAACGCGCGAGGGTATGCCGCTTGCTCTTATGGAAGCAATGGCAGCGGGACTTCCGGCTGTGGTGTCAAATGTGCGCGGAAACAGGGATCTGATTGCACCGGATAAAGGTGGATTTTTATATTCGTCAAATGATTCCGATGGCTTTGCCGAGGGGATCAAAAAGCTTATAGATGATCCGTCTCTGCGCCGAAAAATGGGAAACTACAATAAAGAGCAAATTAAAAAATATGACATAAAAATTATAAAAGAGAAATTGTTCCGGATATATTTTCCGGACGAAAAGGACAGTTCAAGACGAGGTGAAAAGAGTGCCGCACTGTGAGTATGAATATAGCTTTATTGTTCCGGTATACAACAAGGAAAAATATATAGGAGAGTGCATAAAAAGTATCGTGCAGCAGGGCGAGCAATGCGAACTGATTTTGATAGACGACGGCTCAACCGATTCATCGGGAGAAATCTGTGATAAATATGCAAAAGAATATAAGTGCGTTCATGTGTATCACAAAGAAAACGCCGGCCCTGCCGCAGCAAGAAACTTCGGCTGTGGGAGAGCAAGAGGAAGATACTGTATATTTGTGGATGCAGATGATTATATAAGCGAAAATTTTATCAAACAGCTTGACGAAGGAGCGGCTGACCACAGTGCAGACATCATTTTTTATACGATAATAAAAATTCTTCCGGATGGAACAAAAAGACCCATGGCGGAGGGGCTCAAACGTGAAAAAATTCATGGGAAACCGGCGAATGAGGTATTAAAGGCAATATCAGAGTGTTCAAAATTCCCGGCAAGTTCGGGCGGAAAAATCATACAAACAGAGTTTTTAAGATCAAACAATATCCGATTTAGAGAGGGGCTTATCGGCGAGGATATAGACTGGACTCTGCAGCTTGTATCCGTCATGAAATCGGCAGACGTTTATGAGGACGGAATTTATTACTACCGAATATCCGAAAACACAAGACGTTCCTACGGCAACGAAAAAAGTCTTGATGATCAGCTGAAAATTATAGAGAAGTGGCTGAACAAATCAATGCATAGTGAAAGTAAAAAACACATCTTAGCGTTCCTTGCGTTTCAGTATGCAATCGTTCTTCCGTTTTACGGAGCCCTGCCGTCTGAAACGAGAAAAAATTATAAGGACAGAATAAAGGCGCTGCGATTTCTTCTCAAAGAAAGCAAAACAAACAAAATACGGCTTGTCCGTACGGCGGTATGTTTGCTCGGTCCCGACAATACTTCGCGCCTGTTATATAAATATGTTATACGGAGAGATGGAACGGATGAGTAAAAAAGAAATTTTATTTGCAGCACAGAATCTGAATATCGGCGGTGTGCAGAAAGCTTTTGTAAACTATTTAAAAAAGCTTTCCGAAAGCGGTGAATACGAAATAAGCGTCTTTGCTTTCACCGGCGGTATGCTTTCGGAAAAACTGCCGAAGAATATCAAAACAGAATATGGCGGAAGGCTTTTAGGGCTGTCGGCACAGTCCTTTGGCGATATAAGAAAAAACGGCAATGTGTTTGATATATTTCTTAGAATGTTGATAACCGTATTTGCGAAAGCTATCGGAACAAAGCGGTTTTACCGGCTGTGCTTTAAAAAGAGAAATAAAAAATATGACATTGCCGTTTCTTATTTTACAGACATACCGGCAGGCGTATTTAATAAGGGAACGAATTTATACATATCCGATTTCGTAAATGCCGGCGAAAAGTATGCTTTTATCCATACAGACCCTGTCTTCGGCGGTTTTGACAAAGAATACTGCAGAAGAATCTATGAGCCGTTTGATAAAATTATATGCGTGTCGGACGCAGTGCGGGAAAAATTCAATGCATTTCTTCCGGAATATGCCGATAAGACGAAAACGCAGCATAATGTGTTTGACGAAAAAGAAATTAAAGAGCTTGCACAAGCATATGAGCCGTTTGAAAAATCAAAATTTGATATTGTTACCGTTGCAAGAATAGACGACGCATCAAAAAGAATTGACGGAATTATAAATATCTGTTATCAGGTTAAACGTTTAGGGCTTACAAACTTTAAATGGAGAATTGTCGGGGACGGCCCCGATATGAAAAGAAATATTGGACTTGCAAAAAAAATGGGTGTGGAGGACATTGTCATTTTTGAGGGCGAGAAAACAAATCCATACCCTTATATATATAATTCTGATTTGTTTGCGCTTTTCTCGGCGTATGAGGGTTATCCTCTTGTAATCGGTGAGGCACTGATACTGAAAACGCCGGTACTGACAACAAACTATGCGGCGGCAAAGGAGCAGATTCCAAAGGATAGAGGAATCATAGCTGAATCTGACGGGGAGTTTTTAAAATTGTTGGCTGCTCTTATCAGAGGACATTGATACTTGATATACGAGCCGGTAAGGCGACTTGTATATATATTTACTTTAAATCACACAGAGGAAGGAGGTGACTAACTATTAAAAGTCAAGAGTTTTTTGAAAATTTTTTCAAAAAATT
>URAN01000018.1 GCA_900545865.1 uncultured Eubacteriales bacterium | reverse complement strand
ATTTGTACCTTGGCATAAGTAAAACCTCCAAAATGATATTTTTATTATACATCATCTCGAAGGTTTAGTAAAGAGTTTACACAAAATTCGGGATTGACTCCCCTTTTCAGCGATATGTCCTTTTATATTTTACATTGTTTTCAAAATAATAATTAAATCCTGTATATCAATCAAACCGTTACCATCCAAATCACAACGCTTAAAATTATTCCATTCTGATGAGCTTTTATCTTTTCGATAATATTTTTGACAATATGTAATATCAAGAAGATCAATTATACCGTCGCTGTTAACATCACATCTTGGGTTGTTGATTACGGTTGTATTTGCATTTTCTGCGGTAATCTTTGTTGTAAAATAAACCGCTTTTCCGTTTGCATCATATCCTGCTGCAGAAACATCAATAAGCTTTATACCGACGGACATATCGGAAAGAATCTCTTTAAACTGAACTTCGGCAACATCAAAAAACTCCGGTTTGCTCACACTCCCCCCTGCTCCGTTCTGCAAATATGACAACGCTATTGTTGCGGTATTATCATCGTTCCATTTGATTCCAAGCGGTGTAAATCCATTTTTGCCGATCAGATTTGCATATTGCAGGGCAGCATCCTTTTTAAATGTAAATGAAACGGTTGCAACTTTTTTCATATTACCAAGTTGAAATCCAAATGGTATTATATCCCCGGCAAAGATATTCTTTTTAGCTGTGACGGCTGCCGCAACAAAAAATGCTTCCGGCATTTTGGCATTTACGGTTATCTCGCAGCTTGCTTTTATTCCGTTTATTGTTTCTGCCGTAATAATCGCACTCCCAGACTTTTTTGCATTAACAATTCCGTCTGCAGTTACTTCTGCCGTTTCGGCATTTGAAGTGCTCCACGCAACCGTTCTGTTAGAGGCATTTCCGGGCATAACCTCGGCTGAAAGCCTTATACTTTCACCCTCGGTCATTATAAGCGACGATTTGTCAAGTGTTACCGACTGAGGATATACGATTGACGCACCCGAAAGCGAGTAATAGTCCGAAAGATATGTGTTTCCGGCATAATCTATCAGTGCAATCTTTGCCTGCGTCAGTCCTTTAAATTCTGAAGATGACAAATCAAATGTAATTTCCGATATTGCATCAGCCGATTCGGCATCCGGTTCTATCCATTTTGTTATCGGTTCTTTGCCGTTTGCCGTTACACATATACCCTGAATATAGTGATTGTCGTGAACGTTCAAAATCCAACGTGCGCCTTCAATTCTGCTTGATAATACCTCCGGTGCTGTGCTGTCTATCACAATCGGAAAAGATTTTGTCTCCTCCTTGCTACCGAATTCCGCCGTGATTTTGTAAACATAGCTGCCGTCATCAAGCGGAGCGTTCCATGTATCAAACGGTTCCCAACCTTTTACCGCCATAGGCGTGTAAAAGGCTTCGGAGGAGTAATGCGTTTTTGAAACCTTTGATAAGCTCTCGCTGTAAACAGTATTTCCGTCAATATCCTCCACCGAAAATGTAAGTTTGTCGGCATTTCTCAAAAGAGAAACGGCGGCGGTAACATTCTTGCCGGATTCATTTCCTTTTATTGCAATTTTATCTGCATTATATTCTTCCGAACCGTCAACATAATAGTTGTGCCCCAGAATATATCCGCCGCCATCGCTGTTTCGGAACTGCCCGATTTGTGTTTCGCAAATCGATGCGGTCTTGTCATCATATATATCTGAGTCAAACATGGTGAGAGCCTGCCAATCCCCGAAAAATCCCATAAATGGATATGAAAGTGCAACCTCGCCGTCTTGGATCGGGTTCAGTGTTACATAGCCCTCAATATAAATACCGTTAGGAAAATCTTTTTTCAGATTTGCTTTGCCTTTTTCCGTAAGTTCAATTTTTACATTTATATCGGTTTCTCCGTTCGGCGCAAGCGTTATTTTCTTCGGCAAGGTTATCGTAACCTCTTCGCTTGAAAGCTCTCTTGCTTTTTGCGCCATATACACAACACCGTTTTCCATAACGGTGTCCTCAGTAAGAACTGTTACCGAAGGCTCGTATTGAATATCGTTGCCGATTGCAGACACCGCCTTAAAATCAAAGGTATACTGTCCGATTTTATTATAGCCTAATTCGGCTTTCGGTCTGCCGTTATCTGTATTTAAAAGAAACGCATTTGTTTTTACGGCATTTTGGAGCTGAACAAGTCCCGCACCTTGCTTCCTCGGTGAATACGGAATACCGTTTTCGTCTTTAACAGGTGCTGCCGTACTCATCATAAGAGCATTAAAAAGACTGGTTCTTTCAGCCGCTGTCATATTTAGTCCGTTTTTATTTTCAAGTATGTATTGTTGCATAACTGCCGCAGCCCCCGCCATATGCGGCGATGCCATCGATGTGCCGCTCATATTTCCGTAAAGCCCGTTCGGAAGTGTGGAATAAATATCCCCTCCGGGAGCTGTAATTTCAGGTTTTAGTTTTAAATCCGGAGTGATGCCCCAAGACGAAAAGTCGCTCATCTTTCCGCTGTAACTATCTTTAAATCTGTCAACATAATCTTCGCTTACCGAAAGGTGTTTGTCAGCTTGTTCGCAAAGATACTCACCGTCTGCCTTACTGATAAACACACACGGTATCGTATTGTCGGTTGACATATTTACAAGAGCACCGTCTACATTATCGTAAATAATCGCAGCAATCGCACCTGCATTTTTTGCATTTGTTTCTTTTTGTGCAAAGGTGAGAATTTCGCCGTTTTCTTCACCGGCACGTCTTATCAAAGCGATTTTCCCTTTTAAATTTTTATCTGAAAAATCTGCCGCCGCACCTATACCACAATCAACATACTCAAAAGCACCCGAAAGCGATGTGAGTTGACCGCTCGGTTTTTCGGACGGGTCGTTATATCGGATTTTTCTGCCGCTTGCAAGTAAATATACCGAAGTGGTTTCTATATTATTCATGCTCGCAACCGAAAGAGCAGCATCATAGGTAGACGGCGAAGCTACTGTGCCGTTGTCAGGTTCCGTTGCTTTCGGCAGATCGTTGCCGGCAGTGTTCCGATAAGATGAACTGTACTCATTGCCGGCAGCACAATATAAAGCAATTCCCGAATTTTTTACACGGTTATATACCTCACGCATGGATTTATATGCGCTTTCCGAAAAACCCGCCGTGGAGCCGAGGCTCATGTTGATGGAATCCACCCCGAATTTAACGGAATCATCAAGAGCCGCCAAAATATCATCATCATATGCGCCGCCTGTTGAGTCGCCGAAAACCTTCATAATTAAAAGCTGTGCATCGGGTGCGACTCCCTCAACAACTCCGCCTCCGTTTGCACCCACAATTCCGGCAACATGAGTGCCGTGAGAATCGCCGCCTGAAACATTTGTATCAACATCGGCATAATCATACGCATACGGAATTTTGTCATTTATATAGACTTTTGAAACGTTAAGTTTACCTATGGTCATTTTATTGTTTTTGATAACATTTTCAATATCATCCTTGGAATATTTCGGACTGTTTACCGACGAAAAAGCAGGATGGGATAAGTCGAGGCCCGTATCAAGAATTGCAACGGCACTGTTTTTACCGGTCAGACCGAGTTTTTCGCCGACAATATCGCCGCCTATTGCGGAAACTCCGCCGTTTGAATAGGCATTTACCGGCTTGGGAAGGCTATAAAATTCCGCAACAAAAGCATCCTTTACACCGTCAGTTTCCTTGATTTCATTCAAGTCATCAATATCGGCTTCCACGGACAAACCGTTCATTACCGCAGAATATTCGCGTTTGACGATGAAATCCATACCGCTTTTTCCAAGCGCTTTTTTTACAGCCCTGCGTTTTTGTTCAAGCCGCTGTTCTATACCTTTGGCTTCACCTGACGCAAGAAAATCGGAAATGCTCGAATATGTGCTGATTTTCCCTTCGTAAGAAAGAAGCGGAGTGTCATCAAGCTCAACAATAATGCGAACATTTCCCCTTTCTCCGCTCTTATTAATATCATTTGACGGCACTGCAAAAATATCATTTGTCTCCGCAAATACCCCGGAACCCGAAATAAAAAGGCACACGGAAACAAAAGCGGTTGCAATGCGTTTAAAAATCTGATTATTCATCTTTTATTTTGCAAATCCTTTCGTAAATAAGTTGGCGTTATTTACGGTTAGTGACGACTAACAAGACAAAGTATAACATAAATAAATTCATTTGTAAAGTATCTACAAAAATTTTTTATAGTATTGACAAGACAAATATCATGTGCTATACTGTGATTTGTTAATTATGGTGTGACGACCAAACATTCGGGTCTTGAAACAGACTCTTTTTTAAAGACTTACAGTTAGTTAAAACTAACTTAATGAAAGGAAGTGTTTGAAAGGGGAATTTATTTTTTGAATATGAGTTAGTTAAAGCTAACCAAGAAAGAGGTGACAATATGAAACTGCAAAAAAAATAATAAGTTTGCTTACGGCTTCATTGATGCTGTCGGCAAATATTACGGCTGTTTCGGCGCAGGTAAGTAAAAAACCACAAACCGCAATTATTTTAGAACCAAAGCGGACGGCTGCCGGAATTGATTATGATGTGTATATCGAAAATGCAAACAATTTGAGTACACTAATGTTTGCAATGGATTTTTCATCAAAGGAAAAAGGGACTATGAGCCTTACGGGCAATGATTGCTTTGATATATCGCACAGCGAATGGAGCAATGACAATCATGTTTCACTCAAAGCATATATGGGCAGAACGGGACAGAAAACCGGGTTCTCATCGGACAGTAAAATCAAAGTAGCACATATTTCAATCCCGATTGATATTTCAGCGGTCGGAAATGTGACGGCTACGGTATCGAGCGCAATATGCGCCGGTGTTATTCAAACAGACAGCAATGCGCTCAAGGGAAACGTAACCGTCCCCGAGCAACCGATCAGCTATGCGATAAGGGAATGCAGCGTTTTGAGCTATGACAAAAACAAGGTAAATATTCTTTCGTCAAATAATCGCAATGCAGATGTTATATATGCATTATACGACAGTCAGGGCGGGCTTGTAAACGCGTATAAGGAAAATATCGGCTTGAAGCAAGGCGAAAATGAAATATCACCGACCGGAATTGATTTCGGGCAAGCCGAAACGGTATCTGTTATGATTTGGGACGGAATCGATTCGATGCGACCGCTTGCAGACAAAACAACAATAAATAATTAGAATGGAGATTAGGCTATGAAAAAATTATTCAAAAAAGCAATGATAACAATGTGCTCGGCAGTTATGCTTATGGGAATAAGCGCTGTCGGCGCGAATGCGGCGACAGTTGAGGTCGGAGATTTCACAATCGACCGCTCGTATTCCTACGGAAGCTATACAACTAAGGTTAAATCGTATAACGGAAAGGGCGGAGATATTGTCCTGCCGACCGAAGCTGAATTTTCCGGCACAACATATACGATTACCGAGGTCGGCAGCGCATTTAAGGACAACGATACGATAACGGGAGTTACCATTCCAGAGGGGTACACCGACATTGGCACAGAAGCGTTTTCGGGTTGTACGGCTCTTAAAAAGGCAGTAATTCCGGGATCTGTAGATACGATTTCATCATCGGCATTTTTAGGCTGCACGGCTCTTGATACAGTTGACTTTGCGGAGGATACCGCTTCATCACTGACAATCAATGCCGGCGCTTTTGCAAATTGTACCTCTCTTACATCGATTGAACTTCCGGCGAGATTCAGCTCAACAAGATATAATTTTTTGTACGGCTGCGATTCACTCACATCAATCACATTGAAAGATGGTGCCCAAAGCTTTGCGGCATCGGATAACATCCTTTATAATGTAAGCGGAGCTGATGCTGTAATGGTGGTATACCCCGGCGGAAAAATCGAAACGGAATTTACAATACCGGCAGAGATAAACGGTAAAGCTGTAACATCGACCGCAATGCACGTTTTCAGAAACAATCCTGTTCTCAAAAAGGTTACCGTTCCGGCAACCGTAACAAGCTTAGGAGGATTTACTTTTAACGGTATGAAAGCAATTGAAGAAATTATCCTTGAACACGATACCGCCCCGACGCTCGGCTCTGAGGTGTGCACCGAGATGAATTCGGGCAGCAAGGTAGTTGTAAAAAATGAGGATGTTGCCAAAGCATTTGAATCAACCTCACCGTACAAAAAGTATTATACACCCGAAAATACAACGGTTGCCGTTGCGGGCGCAGAACCAGACGTTAAGACGGTTTCGGCTGCCGTTTCAATCGGGTCGGAAGCCGAAATAAAAGAAAGAAAGGCGGTTTACAGCATTTATCTTGACAATGCGGAAAACGTGAGTACAGTTATTTTGAAAGTGTCGTTTGATTTATCTAAAGTTGACAAAGGCGAAATAATAGCAAACGATAAATTTACCAGCGGAACATCGACATGGAAAGAGGAAAACGGCAAGCTTGTATTAAAAGCATATATGGGCATTACAGGCAATGTTACAGGCTTTACTTCAACCGCGAAAACAAAGCTTGCGCAAATTTCCGTTCCGTTAAAAGACAGTGCAAAGGGAAATATAACAGCGGAGATATTGAGTGCATTGGCAGCCGGTGTTGTCAGCGAAGATGAATCGGCAATGGACGGAACGGTTACAATCGGCACCTCTTCGGCAAGCGTATTTATTCCGAGTTATGATGTAAACGGCGATAACAAAGTTGATATTATTGATATTACCGAGGCACAAAGATATTATCAGGCGAAATCAACAGATGCAAATTGGGAAGAAAAAGCGAAGGCTATGGACGTCAACGGCGATAACAAGGTTGACATTCAGGACTATATAGATATATTCAATAATTTGAGTGATTTTTAATAAGGAGCAGATATGAAGAATAAAATCTTAAAAAAATTGTCTGTGCTGATGGTTATTGCGGCTATGCTGACGGGTTTGACCGTCAGCGTGTCCGCAGGAAACGACGGACTGATCGGCGCAAACATAAAGGACGGCGAGCTTCTTGGCTACTACGGAAACGGCGGAGATATTAAAATACCCGATACCGTCACCGTAATTGCGGGTGAAGCGTTTTTAAACAACGATAATGTTACCAGTGTAACAATTCCGGGCAGTGTTCAGGTTATCGGCTATCATGCATTTGACGGCTGCACAGAGCTTGAACGAATAATTTTTGAAGACCCGACCGACGGAGCGGATATGATTATCCGTCTGAGTGCCTTTGCAAATTGCCCCAAACTGACCGAATGCGAAATTCCAGCGGTGGCAACCTATGTAACCGCAAATGTATTCAAAGGTTGCACAAGTATGGACAAAATAACGGTTCACCCACAAAATCCATACTACGTCACAGACGAAAACGGCGTCATGTTTGGACCGTGGGTAGATAACGGTACTCCGCAGTATGATGATCCCAACCTGACTCTGACAGCCTATCCAAGCGGCAGAGAGGGCGGGTACACAATACCGAGGCAAGTAAACGGCAGAACGGTAGATCGAATTTGGGCAAGCGCATTTAACTGCGCCGAAAATCTGACCGATATCGATATACCCGAAACGATAAAAATCATAGGAGGCAACGCTTTTGAAAAAACAGGACTGACCGATGTCACCGTTCCCGACACCGTCGAAAAACTTGACTCAGGCGCGTTTGAAGATTGCACCAAGCTTACACATATAAAACTTCCCAAAGGTATGACAAGTATTTCTCACAGCTTGTTTAAGGGATGCACAAGTCTTTCTTCAATAGGTTTCCCCGAATCGGCAACAAACATTGAAATGTATGCTTTTGCAGACTGTAAATCGCTTACAAATTTGATTCTTCCCGATGGCCTTGTGAATATAACACTTGCGGCATTTGAAGGCTGCACAAATATGCAAAGGGTAGTTATTCCGGCAAGTGTTACAGGATTCCCGAATGATGACACCGTAGGAGCTTACGATATGTTTCCTGACAGCCAGAAAACATTGGTGGTTTATGTCGAAAAAGGTTCAAGCGGTGAGCGCTGGGCGGTAAATAATGTGGAAGACTGGGGATATAAATACGAGATCCTCCCCGATGTGTCAAACCTTGATTCCATAAATCCGGGAAGTTTTTATTTAATTAATCTTGATAAAAAAATCAAAGTTGAGGGTGAATTCCTGATTAACTCACAGCTTACGACGGAAGGAATTTATTCGGGTGATGAATATAACGCCTTCAAGGCAAAATCATCCGACGGAGCACTAAACGTATACAAAATTTCGACAACTCCGGACAACGGTGCGGATAGCTACACTGTAAGCGTCGGACTGCCCGACGGTTACTCAAAGAATGCAAAACTGTATTTTTATACAGACGGCGAAGCTTCGGAAATTTCATCGTCAATGGTAAGCAAAACATTTACCACACAGACAGAAAGCTTGGGATATTTTGCGGTCATCGATTCATCTATATCTGATGGAAATAATGATGAAGTGACAAAAGTGACGCTTAATAAAACCTCCGCATCTCTGAAAAAAGGCGACAAGCTTCAGCTGTCCGCAACGGTATTGCCTCAAACGGCGACAGATAAATCCGTCACTTGGGAAAGCTCTGACATAACCGTTGCAACGGTTGACAAAAAAGGAGTTGTAAATGCGATTTCGGCAGGAAGTGCAAAAATCACAGCAACAGCGGCAAACGGAATCAGCGCATATTGCACGATAACCGTTACGGAGTCCGACTCAACCAAACCCGAAAAAGAAAATATAGAAACCAAAGCAGCGTTGGCAGCTGAAAAGGTTGCAGCCGAAAAGGGAAAATCGTATTTCACATTTTCGCTTTCCGAGGCTTCAAGAATTGCGAATGTTCAGCTGACCTTTGAAACCTCAACCGCTGACGTTAAAATCATCGGTGATAATGGGTTTACCATTATCGGTGATATTAGCGGCGAAGTAAACGGCGGTAAATATACAGGTACGGCAATACTGGGATTTTTAAATGCTGACGCAAATCTGTTTTCATCCGACAAATCGGCTGAAATTGCAAAAATAACGGTGAATGCGGAAAACGCAACGCTGAAAATCACTGATTTAAAGGTATCGGGTTGGGATTCGGGCAAAAACGTAATGTACGGTACTGTAAACGGAATCAACCCGGCTGAGGCAACATTTACCGATGCGCTCACTTATGATGTAAACGGCGACGGAAAGGTTGACCTTTTAGACATTACCGAAGCACAGCTTTATTATCGTGCCGATAAAAACAGCACAAACTGGAATGACGCATCAAAATGCGACTTTAACGGCGACCAAAAAATTGACATAGAGGATTATATGGCAATTTGGCTGAACTTTACAAAATAGTCTACATATTTTGCAGGGCTGTATATTGGATACAGCCCTGCACAGCAAGGAGGATATTATGAACAGATTAACAAAAAAACTGCTGACAGCGAGTGCGGCTCTTTGTTTTTGCTTTTCTTCTTTTTCTGCATATGCGGCACAAATAACTCCGTCAAATACAAGTATTACTCTCGGTAAAAATGATAAGGTCATTTCTTTTGATATTTATTTGGAAACCGATACTGCATTTGCAGGAGCGGAATTTGGTATCAAACCGTCACAAAGCGATGTGGAATTTTCATCACTTGCTTTGACAGATGAATTAAAGAACGAGTCCAAGGTACAGACTGTAAAAGACGGCTGTCTCTATTTCGGCTTTTTTTCAAACACAAATAAATACAGTGCCGGAAAGCAAAAAATAGCAACGCTGAACTATTCATACAACGGAAGTGCCAAAAGAACCGTTTCGTTGGTTGACTCAAAAATTGTGACAGTTGATGAACACAACAAAACAAACGGTGACACTTCGTCAAAACCGTTCACCGTAACCATAACCCGTTCAAGCGGTTCGCCGGGAGGCGGCTCATCCTCCGGCGGAGGTTCGGGCACAGGCGGCGGTATAAAAAAACCCGACATAACCCTGCCGGATACATCAAAACCTTATTCGGATAAAAATTTCACTGATATTGACGGACATTGGGCAAAAAACGATATTTACGGTTGTGTAAAAGCGGGATTATTTACCGGTATTTCGGATACACTTTTTGACCCCGAGGGATCGGTCACAAGAGCAATGGCGATTACGGTTCTCGGAAGATTTTCAAAAGACAGCATAGAAGGCACAGTATCGGCATTTACCGATGTTACGGCAGATAAATACTATGCGGATTATGTTTCCTGGGGTTCAAAAAACGGTATTGTAAAAGGTATCGGCAAAACTGAATTTGCTCCGGATAATTTTGTTACACGTGAGCAGCTTTCGGCAATGGTTGTGCGTTATCTGAAATATAAAAACATTGCGCTGCCCGGCGACTCCGATGAAATTAAAAGGCACAGTGATTATACACATATTTCCGATTATGCAAAACTAAATATGGCAATATGTTATGAAATGGGTCTTATAAAAGGTCATGACAACGGGCTTATTGAGCCAAAAGGAAATTTAACACGCGCTCAGCTTGCTTCTGTTATGATGCGGCTTTTGGATTACATTGATAATATAGAACAATCCGAACAGAATCAGGTATAATCTAACTCTTAAAAAGATGGTGTGGCAAATGAATTCATTTGCCACACCATCTTTTTAGGCTTTCGCTGTCAAGTTAAACACAATGCCCAGCACCCCGAAAAATAAAAATCAAAAAACTTTTTCAAAACCTATTGACAAAACGATATAACACTGTTATAATAAATGTAACGGTGTTATATATAGCTTTTCGGAGGGGAAATAATGGCTGATAATGAAATAAGTACACTTGACGCAATTCTGTCTGCGGCAAAAAAGGAATTTTCCGAAAAGGGTTTTCAATCCGCCTCTCTGCGCAAAATTGTAAAAGACGCAGGCGTAACTACGGGTGCGTTTTACGGCTATTATAAAAGCAAGGAGGAATTGTTTGACGCTCTTGTCGGTGAATACTACGATACGATTCTTGCTATGTTTAAGAAAGTCCAAGGTGATTTTCAAAAGCTTTCGCCGAAGGAGCAGCGTGAAAAAATGGAGAACGAAGCCGGCAGCGGAATGTGTGAAATGCTGGATTACTGTTATGCCGGCAAAGAGAAATTCAAGCTGATTCTTTGTTCGTCCGAGGGTACAAAATACGAAAACCTGATTCACGAAATGGTGGAAATAGAGGTTGACGCAACGCATAAATTTGCGTACACCATGCAAAAACTCGGTTATCCAGAATATGAGATTGACCCGACGCTTGAGCATATGCTTGTAAGCGGATTGTTTTCGGCATTCTTTGAGGTTATTATTCACGATATTCCTTATGAGGACGCCGTAAAATACACCGAGGAATTAAGAGCCTTTTACTCTGCCGGGTGGAAAAAAAATTATGGGGTTTTAACCCCTGATTTTTTGGGATACAGGTTAGCCTCATCTAACTATAATACTGATATCGGAAAAGTCAAGCAGCTTTTCTTTATCATATAATTAAAATTGCTGTAAGGAGGAATTTGCTTTGAAAAGGCAATCAAATTTATCACGGCTTTTATCCTATGCGGGCAGGTACAGGAATTTCACCTATGCCTCGTGGATTCTGTCTGCCGTCAGTGCGCTTATTGCGCTTGTGCCGTTTTGGTACATATGGAAAATCATCAAAGAGGTTTTGGAGGTTTCGCCGAACTTTTCGGAGGCGGTGAACATCGTAAGCAACGGCATTTGGGCTGTGGTTTTTGCCTTTTTGTCATTTCTTGTTTACACCGGCGGACTAATGTGCTCACACATTGCCGCATTCAGAATAGCGACAAATATGAGAATAGATCTTGCCGAACATATCGCAAAGCTGCCGCTTGGCTTTGTTGACAGCTTTGGCAGCGGAAGGCTCAGAAAAATCGTAAACGATTCCACCGGTGCAGCGGAAACTTATCTTGCTCACCGCCTCCCCGACAAATATGCGGCAATCGCAACGCCTCTGGGACTTCTTGCAATGCTCCTTGTATTCGATTGGCGGCTGGGACTTTTAAGCCTTGTCCCTGTATTCATTGCGTTTTCGATTATGTCTGCCATGACGGGAAAACGAATGGCGGAAAAAATGAAGCAATATAACAACGCTCTGGAGAATATGTCCAATGAGGCGGTGGAGTATGTCCGCGGGATACCCGTGGTAAAGACATTCGGACAATCGGTATTTTCTTTCAAAAAATTTAAAGGCACGATTGACGAGTATGCAAAATGGGTTATCGCCTACACCAAAGATATGCGTGTGCCGATGATGATTTATACTGCGGCAGCAAACGGAGTATTTGCTTTTCTGATTGCCGGCGCTTTATGGTTTAGTGCAAACGGCGTGTCAAACGAATTTTTACTAAACCTCATATTCTACATCATAATTACGCCGGTTATCTCGCTTACGCTGACAAGAATTATGTTTATGAGCGAGGACGGTATGATTGTAAGCGACGCTCTTTCTCGTGTGGACAGAGTTTTAAGCGCCGCATTTATGCCGGAGAGCGAAAAAAAAGAATATCCGAAGGATTCCTCCGTTACTCTTTCTGATGTACATTTCTCCTATGACGGCAAAAAAGAAGTAATCCGAGGTGTTTCAATGAATATCGGCGCCGGACAGACGGTTGCCTTTGTAGGGCCCTCCGGCGGCGGAAAATCCACGCTTGCAAGCCTGATTGCCCGTTTCTTCGATGTAAAGGGCGGCAGTATAAAAATAGGCGGCTCGGATATCCGCAATATTCCGAAGGAAAAACTTATGGAAAGCGTTTCGTTTGTGTTTCAGGACTCGAAGCTTATTAAGGCGACTGTTTCGGAAAACGTCAAAATGGGCAAGCCCGACGCAAGCGACCTCGAAGTTGCCGAGGCGCTTAAAATTGCACGCTGCGACGATATTATAGAAAAATTACCGAACGGAATCAATACCGTAATCGGCACAAAAGGCGTGTATCTTTCCGGCGGCGAACAGCAACGGCTCACGATTGCCAGAGCGGTGCTTAAAAATGCACCTGTTCTTATTCTTGACGAGGCTACGGCTTTTGCCGATCCCGATAACGAGGTTAAGGTGCAGGCGGCTTTTTCGGAGCTTTCCAAAGGAAAAACCGTTATTATGATTGCACACAGGCTCTCGACCGTTCAAAATGCAGATTGTATTTATGTGATTGCGGATGGGAAAATCGTTGAAAGCGGAACGCACAACGAGCTTATGAAAAAGAACGGCTTGTTTGCAAAGATGCAAAACGACTATCAATCTTCCGTTAAATGGAAGGTTTCAAACGAAACGGCATTGGAGGGATGAATTATGATAAAGCTGATACAAAGAGCAACAGCGTCATCAAAAGACGGCGCCAAGGGACTTGTTAAAGGAATCATCGCCTGCGTATTTCAAAATATAGCGTTTATGCTGCCTGCCGCCTTGCTATATTATATTGTTGCGGATATGCTCGGCGGCGCTATCGGCGACAGAATCGCATTTTACACAGCAGGATCGGTTGTTTGCATCGGACTGATACTTCTTACAACATGGTTTCAATATAACAACACTTATTTTACAACATACGAAGAAAGCGGAAAAAGACGGTTGAGCCTTGCCGAAAGATTACGCAGACTGCCGCTTTCATTCTTTGGTAAAAAAGATCTTGCCGATCTTACGAGCACCATTATGGCAGATTGCCAGGTAATTGAACAAAGTTCCTCTCACTTTATTCCCGGCTTGTTCGGTTCGATTATCTCCACGGTGATTATTTCGGCGGGAATGTTCGTGTTTGATTGGCGTATGGCGTTGTCCGCACTTTGGGTAATCCCCGTTTCCGTACTGACAGTGCTTCTGAGCTATAAGGTTCAGGACAGAGCGCAATTGAAAAATATGGCGGTAAAAATGGCTTGTGCGGACGGGATACAGGAATATATCGAGTCGGTGCGCGACTTAAAGGCAAACAATGCCGAGGGGAACTACCTCAGGCTTTTGAAAAAGAAAATTCGCAGGGTAGAGAGCCAGAACATAAAAACAGAGATTACCACCGCAATATTTGTAACGGGCGCAAGTATGATACTCAAACTCGGTATTGCTTCGGTTGCGCTTACCGGCTCGGTTCTGCTTACAAAAGGAAATCTCAATGTGCTTACGTTTTTTATGTTTTTGCTTGTGGCGTCAAGGCTCTACGACCCGATGCAGGGCTCGCTTTTGAATCTTGCGGCAATCATTGCGATGCGCACGAACGTTGCGAGAATGAACGAAATTCTCGATTACCCCGTTCAGACAGGGAGTGGTACGCTCACAAACAACGGCTGTGATATTGTCTTTGACCATGTGGGGTTTTCATACAACAGCGGCGAAACAGTACTTAAGGATGTGTCCTTTACGGCAAAGCAGGGCGAGGTGACCGCACTTGTCGGTCCCTCCGGCGGCGGAAAAACGACCGTGTCCCGGCTTGCGGTACGGTTTTGGGATAATCAAAAGGGAAAAATCACTGTCGGCGGAGCGGATATTTCAAAGATTGATCCCGAAACTCTTATGACGCTTTATTCCATTGTGTTTCAGGATGTTACGCTGTTTGATAATACGATTATGGAAAATATCAGGCTCGGAAGAAAAGGAGCGACCGATGAGGAGGTTTTGGCGGCGGCACGCCTTGCAAACTGCGATGAATTTGCCGAAAAGCTTCCCGACAAATGGAATACGAACATCGGCGAAAACGGCTGTGAGCTGTCAGGCGGCGAACGCCAGAGAATTTCCATTGCAAGAGCTTTTCTTAAGGATGCTCCGATTATACTTTTGGATGAAGCAACGGCAAGTCTTGATGTTGAAAATGAAACGGCAATACAGACTGCGCTTTCAAGGCTTATAAAAAATAAAACGGTTCTTGTTATCGCACACCGAATGAGAACGGTTGCCGGAGCGGATAAAATCGTCGTTTTGTCGGACGGTGTTGTTGCGGAACAAGGCTCCCCCAATGAGCTCCTTCACAAAAACGGAATATTTAAAAGAATGTCCGACCTTCAACTTACGGGACAAAGCTGGACGGTGTGATTGACGGCCGGAAGATACGGTTTTTAAGGAGTGAAACAGTATGAAAAAGAATTTTTGGGACAGAAATGCCGGTCTGTATGACAGATTTATGCGCAAAGACCGAGCGGCATACGAAAAGATGTATGAACTGATTCGGCCTGTTGTTAAGGGCAGGACGGTTCTGGAGCTTGCAACGGGAACGGGACTTATCGCAAAAAATATCGCAGGCGCTGCAAAGCACATTGAAGCAACAGACTCCTCGGAAGAAATGATCAGAGAGGCAAAGCGAAGCAGCCGCTCCGCAAAACTGCATTTTTCGGTACTGGATATGTTCTGCCTGCCGTATTCTGACAAGTCATTTGATGTTATAATCGTTTCCAACGCATTGCACATCGTGCCGCAGCCGGAAAAAGCTCTTGCCGAGATACATCGGGTGCTGAAGGACAACGGAGTATTGATTGCGCCGACCTTCACCCATGCTGAAAATTCATTTTCAGGTAAGGTCAAAGCCTTTTTCATGAAGTCGGCGGGCTTCCCTCTCCGCAGCAAGTGGACGAGTGAGGAATACTTAAACTTCTTGCGTGAAAACGGCTGGAGAGTGCGGAAAAGTGCCGTACTGAAAGCGTCCTTTCCCTTGACATATGCGGAATGTATGAAATCGGAGGTGCAACAAGATGTCATTTTTTGAAAACACACGCAAGCCTGCGGGACTAGGTGGAAAAATTATGGTTGTTATGATGAACATCGGGCATAGTTTTGTCGCACGGTGGGGGCTTCGGTTTTTGAAGCTTTCTCCGGACGCAAAAGTGCTGGACTGCGGCTGCGGCGGAGGTGCAAACATAAAAAGATTGCTGAAAAAATGCCCGGCAGGCATCGTAAACGGTATTGATTATTCGGCCGTCAGTGTGGAAAAATCAAAAAAAGTCAATAAAGAAGCCGTTGCCAATGGGCACTGTAAAATTTTGCATGGCAGTGTGGCGGATATGATTTTTGCTGATAACCGTTTCGATACGGTCACAGCGTTTGAAACCGTCTATTTCTGGCAGGATTTGCCGCAGTGCTTTCGAGAGGTTTGGCGTGTGCTGAAGCCCGGAGGGACATTTTTTATCTGCAACGAAAGCAACGGCGATATGGATAAAGACGAGAAATGGACTAAAATCATCACCGGCATGACAATCTATAAGGACACCGAGCTGAAAGCGTATCTGGAGCAGGCAGACTTTCACGATGTGCAGGCATACAAAAATAAGATGGGTTGGCTGTGCGTTGCGGCAAAAAAATAAGGAGGAATCGCTATGTCCAAACGGGCAACGGAATTTCAAAGAAAGGCAATGAGCAGGATGTACCGGGGCAAAGAGATTTTCAAACCCCTGAACACCGGTCGGATTGATGAGAATGTTGCCTGTGTACGTGAGTGGGTTGCAAACATCTTCTTCTACTGCAAGGGCAACACAACCATTATGATTGACGCAGGCTACAACTATGACAGATTGGAAGAAAAAATGAACCGGCTCGGGATTGACCCAAAGTCTATACGCCATATACTTATCACTCATCAGGATACCGACCATATAGGTGCGGTTGAAGCCGACAGTCCGGGATTGTTTAAGAATGCAAAGCTTTACATCGGTGAAATTGAAAACCGCTATCTGACCGGTGAGGTACGCCGCAAGGTCATCTATCATCTTTATAAGCTGCCTCAGGCCACGATCAAAAACGAAAAAGTGTTGCTTTCGGACGGAGAGATAATCGACATTGACGGCATAAAAATCGAATGTTTCCTCGTTCCCGGTCATACCTGGGGACATATGGTGTATCTCATCGATGACAAATATCTGTTTACCGGCGACACTATCTGGTTCGGTGCTGACGGTGGATATAGCTTTATTTCCGCACTGGCGGAAGACAACAACCTTGCGGTGAAATCCTTGGCAACACTGGAGAAAAAGCTGCGAGAACGCAATCTGCATCCGATGTTTATTACAGGGCACACAGGCTGGACGGACAATATAGATTTCGCTTTTGCACACAAGAATGAGCTTTGCTCCCCTTTCAGAAAAAAAGTCCATGATCCCAAAGCCCCATATGATGCCTATGACGAATCTGATGATACCGAAGAAAAAGCAAAAAGCGGGTATTTAGAAGGATATATGGGAATACAAGAGTAAAAACAATGATTCGGAGGAATGAATATGGAACGAAAGGACGCCATTCGCAGTGCGTACCGAATAACGGGTGGCAATAATTTTTATGACGGTATGATAACCTGCTCCACTCTGAGCGGAAAAGCAGTGTGCCGCCTGGTGTGGGGTATGAACAAAGCGGAATGTGACAATTATCTTGAAAAGGCGCTGTCGGGTATCCCTGAAGATTTCTCGGGTAAGCTGCTTGAGGTGCCTGTCGGAACGGGCATTCTTACCATGCCGGTTTATAAGACTATGCCTGCGGCAGACATTACCTGCCTTGATTATTCGCCCGATATGATGGGGCAAGCACAGGAAAAGGCAAACCGACTGACTCTGAAAAATGTAACCTTCCGGCAAGGAGATGTGGGCGCTCTCACCTATGCGGACAGCACCTTTGACATCGTTTTGTCGCTGAACGGCTTTCACGCTTTCCCGAATAAGGATGCCGCTTACCGGGAAGTTTTTCGGGTTTTGAGACCCGGCGGAACATTCTGCGGCTGTTTTTATGTAGCGGGAGAGCATAAGCGGACGGATTGGTTCGTCCGTCACATTTACGAAAAGGCGGGGTTTTTTACGCCGCCATATGAGACGGCTTTAGGCTTGAAAAATCGGCTGGAGAAAATGTACACAGCCGTAACGCTTGGAACCGTGAAGGGTATTGCCTGGTTTGTCTGCCGGAAAGAGGTGAAACCGAAATCGGACTCGTTCAAGTAAGCAGAAAGTGAGGATAAAGAAAAATAGATGAAAGACAGTAAACTGCAATTCGACCGCAAAGTCCACGTACTGTATTCCAAGACATGCAAGAAAGAGATACGTGCGAAAATCGCCCTTCACTATCCTGCGGCAGAACAGGAGGCCGTATGGGGAAGTGTGCAGCGGCAATATGCGGACTTTCTATCCGACTGGCGCACCGATTTGGGCGGTAAAAAGAACTTCCACAACGGTACAGGCGGCACCTATGACTGTATCGCCATTATGAGTTATTATACGGTCTGCAAAGAGGTTTCATCGTTCCCGGAAATCGAAGAGATGGAGGAAAACTTGATTCTGCCGTCTTTTCGCAAGCTAAGGTTCGTGAACTGCAATAAACCGTTCTGGAGGAAGCTGATGTACAGAGCGTTTTTGCGGGCGAAACGCAGCTGCGACAAATGGCACGATTACGAGATGACGGTTGCGCCTTATGAAAACGGTAAGCCTATCTATTATGAATTTACGGCGTGCCCTGCAGCGGAATTTGCTATCAGGCACGGTCTTACGGATATTATGCCCGCCCTGTGCAATGTGGACTTTGCGTCTATGGAGCTGCTTCATGCAAGGCTGGTACGGACGACCACCTGCGTGGACGGCTGCCGATGCGACTATACCATCTGCGGTGATAAAGACCCGTATTTAAAGGAACATCCCGAATACCGAGATGAGCGCGGCTGTCGAAGAAATAAATAACAACTTAACAAAAAGGCGGTGTGACAAATGCAAATATTTCTCGGAATATTGATTCCTTTCCTCGGCACAACGCTCGGTTCAGCCGGTGTATTCTTTATGAGAAAATCACTCGGTGTTTCGGTGCAGCGTGCGCTTGCCGGCTTTGCCGCCGGAGTGATGGTTGCGGCATCTATTTGGAGTCTGATTATCCCGGCAATCGAGCAATCGGAAAATTTGGGCAAGCTATCCTTTCTCCCTGCATTAATCGGATTTTGGGTCGGCGTGCTGTTTTTGCTCATGCTCGACCGTCTGATTCCTCATCTTCATGTCGGGAGTGAGCAAGCGGAGGGTCCTAAAAGCAAGCTTGGGCGCACTGCCATGATGGTACTGGCGGTGACATTACATAACATTCCCGAAGGAATGGCGGTGGGAGTGATGTACGCAGGGTTCCTTGCAGGAAACGCACAAATCACGGCAGCGAGTGCGCTTGTCTTATCCATCGGCATTGCCATTCAGAACTTTCCGGAAGGGGCAATCATATCTATGCCGCTCCGAGCGGAGGGAGAAAGCAAGGGCAAGGCGTTTTTGGGCGGTGTGTTTTCCGGTGCTGTCGAGCCTATCGGCGCAGTGCTGACACTTCTTGCAGCGCAGCTCGTGATACCGTTGCTGCCGTATTTTCTAAGCTTTGCCGCAGGCGCCATGCTCTATGTTGTGGTGGAGGAGCTGATTCCCGAAATGTCGCAGGGAAAGCACTCTAACATAGGAACGATTTTCTTTGCGGCGGGATTCGGTATTATGATGGTGTTAGATGTAGCTTTGGGATAGGCAAAGCGGAGCACAAAACAGGAGTGAAGAATAATTATGAAATACAAAATCGAGAAAAACACTGTACAGGAAACGCTTATCATTCCGCTTTATTCCCGGAAGCTGTGCTCGGAGCTGTACCCGAACATCTATCGGGATGAAACGGCGGTTCGCTTAATTAATGAAATTGACTACGACTTTTCTGTGGCAGAGAAAAACTCCCGCAGTCTGATGCAGCGTTTCGGTGCACTGGAGGTTGCTATGAGGCAGAACGATTTGGCATGGGAAGTAATGGACTATCTGAAAGATCACCCAAAAGCCGCAGTAGTCAATTTGGGTTGTGGGCTGGACAGCACCGGGCGAGCCTGCGACAACGGCAGCTGTAAAATATACAATCTGGATTTTCCCGATGTCATAGCCGTGCGTAACGAGCTTTTGCCCGCCGATGAGCGTGAGGAAAACATCCCCTGCGATTTGAATAATACCGAATGGTTTGAAAAAATCGACGCTTCCGGCGGTGCGATATTCTTCGCCTCCGGCGTGTTCTACTACTTTTTGACCGAGCAAGTCAAAGCGCTTGTGCAAGCAATGGCGGACGCTTTCCACGGCGGTGTGTTGGTATTTGATGCGGCGAACCGTACAGCGGTGAAGATGATTGCAAAGACATGGCTCAAGAGTGCGAAAATCAAGGATGTGTGTGCATATTTCGCCGTTTCGGACGCGAAAAATGAGCTTTCCTTGTGGGACAACCGCTTGCAAGTCACGAGCCGCGGCTATATGCTGGGCTACAATGACCTTCGTGACCCGTCCGTCAGCGGCTTTTTCCGTTTCCTTGCTAAAGTCGGCGATAAAATGATGAAAATGCAGATTGTAAGGCTTGACTTTTGAAAGGGGTATTTTTAATGAAACACATTTATTTTGATGTTGAAAGTGACGGATTTTACGGCGCATATTGGGAGTACAGGGGTGGCTCGGGCTGCACCGTCATCGCCATGCTCGGCGACGACCCTGAGGATTATATGGCGCGCTCTGCGGTGAAGTGGCTGCTTCGCCTCGGCGTGAATGTGATGACCATGTCACCCGGGAAAAAGGACTATGGTCATCACAACTATCCGATTGAGCGCATCGAAAAAGCGATAGCATGGCTCAAATCACACAACAACACAAAGATAGGCATTGCCGGGGCCTCAACCACCGGCACTCTCGCCCTGACGGCGGCTTCAATATTCGGTGATATCTCTCTAACCGTCGCAATGACGCCGAGCGACTTTGTGTGGCAGGGGTTCATGCAGGGCAAAAAGGACGGCTGCAAGGAATGGCCAGTCGAGGGCGAATCGCTCTTCTCCTACAGGGGCAAGCCCCTGCCCTACATGCCGTTTTGCTATAAGCACCCCGACTATTGGCACACAATCTCTGAGGAGTCCAAACGCACCGGCAATATGATAGCCTCGCGCAAGCTGTTTGACGACTCCGAATCGGCGCACCCGATAACCGAGGAGGAATTTATAAAGGTCGAGAATATACGCGGCAAGCTGTTTCTTGTCGGCGCAGAGGATGACGCACTTTGGGATGCCGCAAAATACATCCACCGCACTGAGAAACGCCTTGCGGAGAAACTGCACACCTGCGAAGTCGAGGCGATCGTGTATGAGCACTGCACGCACTTTGTTTTCCCCGACGGTATGCTCAAGACCATGCTGCCCGTTGGCTCGGCACTGTTCGTCAAGCTGGCGTTCAGCGCTGCAAAAAAATATCCCGAGGAGTGCAAAGCAGCTCGCATTGACATTGACCGCCGCATGACCCGCATTATATGTGATTGGAGGGACAAAAAGTGACATATTTCGGAATGCCTTTCGGTATGTGGACGTTGTTTACGAAGTCCTTCAGAAAACAGCTTACAGAGGTGTTCGGTTATGATACTGACACTGCAAAAACTATCACGAAAAAAGCAAAAACGAAATACAAGGAAATTATATGTGAACTGCCGGAATTTGAAAAGGGTGACCGTTTCAAAGCAAATCTTGTCAACTGTGCGATGATCGGTGCGTTCATCCTCTCTATGCCGGAGCATCCGGATGTGGAGCAGCTGACAGAGTATTATGCAAAAGCTATGATGACAAAACCGATGAAATGGTTTTGCCGAATGAGCGGCAAGAAGAAATTCACTGAAAAGGACATTGCCGATATGAAAGTGACAGCCAACTTGAGAGCTGCCGACCGAAATCCCTACTCATGGAATATGGACTTTTTCGAATACCCGGACGGCAGCGGCTACGAATGTCGGTTCACCAAATGCGGCATCTGCGTGTTGATGCAAAATCTGGGACTTTATGACCTAACCCCGGCACTGTGCCGCCTTGACTACACGATGAGCGAAGCCGGCAGTGTATCAGATTTTGTGCGAAAGTACACGATTGCCTCCGGCGGGGCGTACTGCGACTGCGGTTATAAGAAAAAGATGCTTTAAGCGGGAGGAAAAGTTATGAAGGAAAGCTATCTTACAAAAGCGTGCCGAAAAACGGTACGTGAAAGATTTCCGGAACGGGAAGCCGTGCTGAATTCTGCTTTTGAAAAGAGGTTGAGTGAGCTGCGCTCGGAACATGCCGGAGCGAGCGAGGAAAGGCTGCGACACCTCGAAAGTCAGATCATGCCGGGCATCGCAATCTATGAGACCCTTCAGACCGTTATGCCGAAGGACGAAGCTCTTAATGCTGTTCACGGATATGTGGAAGAACGGGCATACCGTCTGAAAAAGACCTTTCTGCGGTTGATGCGCATCCCGGGATTATATAAAAAGGTACCGGGTATCTTCGCCAAGCAGACGCCAAAATTCTTTGGAAACTCGGCGGGCTTTGAGGCAAATGAAATCCGGACGACCGGCGGTGTATGGCGCATTGATATGACGAGATGCCCATATCACGATGAATGTGTGCGCTACGGCTGCCCCGAGCTATGCCGGTGCTTCTGTGACAGCGACGATATCACATATGACGGACTCCACCCGAATCTTGTGTGGCATCGGACGAAAACACTGGGGCGAGGTGATGACCGCTGCGATTTTTGTATGAAGGTCATGAAATAGATGCACGGGAATAAAAGAAAGAAACAGTTTATCTGATGCTGCATTTTTGGCATAATCAGCGGAATATTGATGGCTGCCTTTTATGAGAGAAATCACACACAATTAAAAGAGGAGTTTTTAACATGAAACCTGACTACAAAAACTGGATCCCCAGGGGAATGATATTTTCGCTCATCGCAGGCACGGCACTGTCGCTTGCGCTGCTGCTCGTTTTCGGAGTATTCGGCATCGGCGTGAGCGGAAGGCTGCGCATTGCGCTGGGAGTGGTATTCGGCATCGCCTTTGTCATCTGTACAATGTGCACCGAGTGGTGTGTGTATGCCTATCGAAGCTTTTCCTATGACGGCGAGCGCAAGCTTTCAAGGCAGATCATTGACGGCACGGCAAGTCATATCACCCTGCCGGAGGGCGGCGTGGGGCTGGATATCGGCTGCGGCAGCGGTGCGCTGACCATCGCCTGCGCAAAGCGTAATCCCCAAGGGAAAATGGTAGGTATCGACCGCTGGGGCAAGGAATACGCCTCCTTTAGTCTGCCGCTATGCGAAAAAAACGCCTCTGCGGAGGGCGTGAAAAACGTTTCTTTCCAACGTGGGAACGCCGTGAAGCTGGATTTTCCCGACGAGAGCTTCGACGCGGTGACCAGCAACTATGTCTATCACAACATTTCGGGGGAAGACAAGCAGTCGCTTCTGCTGGAAACACTGCGCGTGCTGAAAAAAGGTGGAACGTTTGCCATCCACGATCTGATGTCGCCCCGTAGATACGGTGATATGCGGGCGTTTGTCCGAAAGCTCAGGGATATGGACTATGAGTGTGTGAAACTGATCGACACGACCGACGGTAGCTTTATGACACCGAAGGAAGCCTGCCGCCTGATGCTTCGCGGCTCAACATTGTTGATAGGAAAAAAATAAACGGACTAAGGGAAAGGCGGCGATGATATCAGCTGCAAATCCAAGGAAGAACTGTTCGGATATCTGGAGAACCACTTCTTGACAATATCGAAACTCTGTTTCCGAATACCGATGCGGCGGAATTGGTTCTGGGGCGCAGTACAGGAAGTAGCTTTGAGCATTATTTCGACAGTCTTGTGCAAAGCAATATCAAAGAGAGCGTCATGTTCTTTCGCACATATGGCATTGACGATATGGATGAACTGCTGCCCGACTTTTGATTTTCGCACAGTTTGACAGCTATCGCCGTGTCGCGGCGGAGTGTCCCGACCGCAAAACCGCTGAGCAGCACATGGACGCACTGATGGTCTATCACTTCGACGGCCGGATTGTGTTTTTTGGGTCTGTAAATAAATTACGGGAGGACAAGTGATATGAAATACAACGGATTTTATTTTTGGATGTTCAAGAGCCCGATGAGAAGGGTTCTGACAGAGAAATATGGCAAAGCGTACGCTTCGGAAATTATGAAAAAGAGCAAAAAGGTCTATCGAGAACTGGTGGAAAAGGCAGATGACATTGGTGGCGACAACCCTATGGCATACAACGAGTTGTATGCACTTGCCTTTGTTGCGCCATATGTGGCAAGTGAGAAAAAAATCCCCCCGGAGACAGTGCAGGAGATGATGCGGCGTTCGCTTTACCACATCAAATGGTATTTTGCGAAAACCGATCTGAACACCGCCAAGGGTAAGGCAGAAAACAAAAAGAGCATCGTGAAATATTACAAGTGGTACACGCCGGAAAATGAAAAACAGTATCCGACCTCGTTCAAAGTGGATTTTGTGGGACAGCCGTATGAAGGTGCCTGCTACTACCGCATTACTCGCTGCCCAATCTGTGCCTATACGAAAAAGTTGGACGTTTCCGAACTTATGCCGCTGTTCTGCGAACTTGATGAAGTAATGATCTCCCTTCAGCATGGTGTACTGCACAGAAAACAGACGCTGGCAAACGGAGGAGAGTACTGCGACTACTTCATAACCGGGAAATCATATATTTCATCATCACTTTTTATACCGTCACGGTATGTCGGTCTTGAAATTCCGTTATCAACATAGTGATAATAAAATCCTTTATGCGGATTTTTCAGAACCGTCACCTCGTCAGCTATATTCGAATAGTCCCTATATAAATTGCTCATTTTAATTTTCTCCTTTATTATGTCATCTTTTTTCCGTTATAAAAATGATATCTATCTCAACAAGTTTTATTGCTTGAAACACTTTTAAATAATTTTCTCACCATTTCTCTAATTTTCCTAATCGCTTGGTTTGAATATCATTTCACCAAATATTATTCATTCATCCATTGAACAGCTATATCATCAGCTGCGTCAAGACGTTCATGCCCTCTTTCAGGGTACAGATAATATTTTTTATTTGTTTTTAGTTTGTTAAACATCGCAAACTGCGTCATTACGGGAACAATTATATCTTTTAATCCGCTGCACATAATCACATCGGCCTTTACAAACTTTGCAAGATTCTGAATATCTATGTAATCAAGCCTTTCAAACATTTCTTCAATATGTTCATGTTGAGGATCAAACATTCTTACGTATTCTGCAAGTTCATAAAATGCTCCTGCTCTGTCAACGTTGATATATGCATAGCGATAATCAGAAAGAAACGGTTCGTATGCTACAACTTTTTTAATGTCCGGAACAAGTGCCGCGCAAGCTATTGCAAGCCCGCCGCCCTGTGAGCCGCCCATTGTATACATTTTAGTGTCGTCAATCTCAGGAAATTCTCTGACAATTTTCACGAGCTGTGCTGTGTCTAAAAATTGATTACGATAGTATAGCTTGTCTATACTATCTCCCACACCGCGAACTATATGTCCCCGAAGCGTATTGCCGCTTACCGGTAACCTGTCATCAGATTTTCCTCCCTGACCGCGGCAGTCAAGAGTTGCAACACATAATCCCTGTGATATGTGCGGAAGTGAATCGTACCAATTTTCAAATCTTGCGCTATAACCATGAAATTTAAAAACAATGGGACATTTTTTTGCATTCTTTGGGCGCATATACCTTGCATAAATTCGTGAACCGCCGACACCGGTAAAATAAATTTCAAAACACTCCTGGCCTTTTAAATTTAAATTCACTTTTCTTATTTCCACTTGTGGATTCGTATTTTCCATTTCTTTTAGCGCACGAACCCAGTATTCATCAAAGTCTTTTGGCATTTTTGCCATACCTTTATATTCCAACAAATCATTTTCATTGATTTTTGCGATCATTTATATTTTCCCCTTTTCTGTCAGTTAATGCTGTCATTTATAAAGCCACACAAATAAATTTGGCGTATTTAATTATTGCTTTTGCACCGTCTATTTTAACTTTTATAACATCGCCTGCTTTTAATGCAGGCAAACCGAGAAGTTTAAATGCCGAACCGTCTGCCGCATTTACAGAACCGCTGTGTTCAACAGCTGCGTTTGTTGCTTTAATATTGTTAACCGCTGTGCCATCTTTATTAGCTGTTACCTTCGCCCTTGATACGTCAAACAATCCGCCTTTAACTTCAGCCGGAGCGTTTGTATCATTCTTAAACTTTGCATTGTTAACAGGAACGGTAACTTCAGTTGCTTCGCTTGCAACCTCTATCGTCTTTTCAAACTCGGTTGCGTTATATGCATTTAAGCCTATATTTGCTATTTTAATATCTTTGCCGGATGCACCTGTGTCACCACAACGTACCGCTATAGTATATTTTATTCCCGTACGATTTACGATATCTTTAAGCTGATTATCATCAAGCTTAAAAGCTAAAGCCGCACTTTCTTTATCCGCTACAAGTATTGCCCTTCCGTTAATATAATTCGTCGATACATATGCTTTCTTTGTGCTGTCATACTTAACAACCGTCTTTAAGTTTGTCCACTGCCCGCCGCTTGTATCCGTTGTGTTGTTAAAAAGCATTCGGGCATTATAACCGTATTCTGTTAAATATGATTTATTTGATGTTCCGCCAACCGTTGCCTCGCTATAATTAAATCCATAAAAATTTCTGTTACCGGAGCTAAATGCCAGTTTTGAGCCAAGCGCAAAATATTGGCTGTTACTGCTTTGTTTTTCATTTTATTTATAATCACTGCTATAATTCAAGGAATTGCACCCATAAAGAGTGCAATTCCTTAACATTTTCAATTACTCTCAAACATCAAAAGGTTGAAACTCGGTAAGCGGCTTAATATTCTCCATATTATCAAACAAGAGAACTTTAACCTTTTTTGCTCCTTCTGTATAACCGATATTATTTGTATACTGATACTTTCCGTTTGTGAAATTACTATCGGAAATATTCATATCAGTAACACTAACCCCAAGAAGCACGCCCGCGTCACTATAACTTGCACAAATTATCTTAGCGCTTCCGCTTGCTTCTTTGTCAACAAAAAGCTTCTCAGCATCAACATTTACTTTTATATTTTTCTTGCTTTTATCAATAGTTGAATTTTTGAGGCTGTATATTATTGCCTGCTCTGTCCCTGCACCGTATAAAGTTAACTCAATTGGTGTTAATACTGTGCCGCTTGCGTCCATCGCATTAGTGATCTTAACCTTTAAAACATCACCTTTTGCCAACGCAGGCAAGCCGCTGAGCTTAAATGCCGAACCGTCTGCCACATTTACAGAACCTCTGTGCGCAACAGCTGCGTTTGTTACTTTAATATTGTTAACCGCTGTGCCATCTTTAGTAGCTGTTACCGTCGCCTTTGATACGTCAATCAAGCCGCCTTTTAATTCATCCGGAGCGTTTGTATCATTCTTAAACATTGCATTGGTAACAGGAACGGTAACCTCATTCGCTCCGCTTGCAACCTCTATTGTCTTTTCAAACTCGGTTGTGCTATATACACTTAAACCTATGTTCGCTACTTTTATATTTCCTGCTGTGTTATTTTTATCTGCTCCGCAGCGTGCGCCTATAGTAAAGCCTATAGATGTTCTTCCCTGTATGCTGCTTAAATCCTCTGCGGTCGGGGTATACGTGATTTTTGCAACTTCATTTTCGGATGTTATTGCCTTTCCGTTGAAGTAATTCCACGATACATACGCTTTTTTTGTGCTGTCATACTTAATAACAGTTTTTAAGTTTACCCACTGTCCGCCGCTTGCGGCTGTTGTCGTGTTATTAAACGACAAAGAACTATTATAACCTAAACTACCCACATTCTCTGTCGCCTCACGATTGTATGCATACATTCTTCTATTTTCGCCTAAAAATCCAATCTTTGACCCAAGGGCAAATATTTTATTGTTACCATTAAGCAGTAAATACAGCGACTGTTTTTTATCCTTAAAGTCCGGGACATACGCATCATATGTAAACACAAGTAAGTTTCCGCTGTCTTCAAACTGCTCTTTGCTCACATTAAAGCTGCCTTTTTTAGTCTCTTCTCCCTTGTCACCATATTTGGTAAACTCGGTAACTTCGCTTGAGAAGTTGTAGTCTGTCTCTGCCGCCTGCACAAACGTCATCGGAAACACCGATGCAAGCATACACACCATTGTCAAACTTGCTAAAATTCTTTTTAAGCTCTTCATCTTAATAATCCTCCTGATTTTAATATTATTTTATTTTTAATTTTTTTCACAATAAAACAATCTATCAAAAGCGTTCTGATACAATTTACAGTCATACTCCATAATATTATATGTTCCCAAATGGTTTATCGCACATCTTTTGGCAGATAAAATACACTTGCAACCAGTCCGCCGCTGTCATTCAGTATTGAAAATACCTTTCCGTACTCTGCCTCATTTGTTCCGCAATAATCGGGAACATCATAAACACTTCCGTAGTACGCCCGGTTTGCTCTTTTATTGGGATTTACAACAAGAAACAGCTCCCAATAATTAGGATATGTATATGTCTCTTTGGGAGACGATATATCACTTAAATCAGATACGGTACAAACGGCTCTGTTCTTATGATATTGAAGTTCTGAATCTTTAGATGAATCCACATACTTTTTATATAACCCTCCATATGTAAAACGCGCCTTACTTGTCGAAGTCGATTTATTTAAATCCTCAGGGCTTATTGATTCAAACTGATAAGTATAAATACCGTTTTGATATCCGTAAAACGTTTTTTCCTCACTGCAATCAAATACAAGCTTAACATAATCTCTGTTTGTATCGCCGTCTCCGATCTGAATTATATCTCCCGGACCTATTCTGTCATCTATACTTTTATATCCCTCTATATCTGAAATCCTTTTATATAACCTTTCACTTCCATCGTTAAAATAAGCGTTTTGCTCTATCTTTAACTCTACAGGTTTTCTTGTTGTTAAGTCGATAACCGCTGCAGAAACAACATTGTCTCCGTTTTTGTTTAAAGAAGTATAAAGTTCGTTTACCAAATAGCATTTTGAACCCATCGACGGACTGTACTTTCCGCCTGTATATATAACGCAGGCATCAATAAACGGCGACTTATCTCCTATTTTATAAAGTGCTACATTATAATCTGACTTTGAGGCAAGAAATGTATCATTATATATGCTTCCGGCTTTTAAAATATTGTCGTAGCTTTCTCTGCTCGCTGATGTATCAGGAACGCGAAAGACTTTGGTATCATTATAAAGATTATAGTTAAGCATCCGATTTGTCGAATTTGAAAATGTTACCGACCCCGGAGCGCGCGTAGGCTTAAAGAACTGTCTGCTCTGTTTATCACTTATCAACCGAAGCGACACCTCATTGCTCGAATCACCGTTACAGGTGATAACCTCAATCAATTCATTTTTTGAATTATACGATACAATTGCCAGCTGCTCTTTTAATGAACCGTTTTCCGACAGTGCATCATTAACAGCCTTCGGATTTGAGTCAGCACCGTTCAGTTTTGTTTTTTCCGTTGTTTTTACTATAAGCTTTTCGTTCGCCCCTGTAAGTATTTTGTATTGATACACTTCCTCATCAAAGTTATATTGCTTACCCGAATCATAAACATACGAAAGCACATACTCTTGCGGCAGCAAACTGTTTGATTTACGTACAATCCGTCCCAGATAGTCTAAGGTAAATGTATAAGTACTTCCCGGTGAAACATTGTTATTTTTCGCAAAATTCTTTTCAAGCTTGTAACATATGTCGTTTACGATAATTTTATTTTCATTTTTAGACACGCTTTTCACTGCACCGCTTACACTCTTTTTACAAACATACAATTCAATATTACTGCTATCGTTAGAAATTACCGCTGATACAATTTCATTTTCGCCCGGGGTCTCTTCCGCAATCTCACCGTCAGCGGAGATAATTCTAAAACGCTTGATCGAGTCTATATCTATACCTGTTACTTTATCATCTTTTAAATTTTTTAAATAAATTATATTGCGGGCGCTGTCATACGCCTTTACTTCATAATTAACATAATCATTTACTATGACAATCATATTATATTTTGCATAGTCGTTTTGATAAATATTTGTAACAGCATTTTCTGACAAAACAGCGTTTTTAATATCTTCCGTTGTGACATTAAAGTTAACGCATCCGTTATACACCAAAACAGCATTGCTGATTTCCACCTGCATAAATTTATCCGAATCATCACTTTGATAATACTTAACGGTATTGCCGCTCCTTATTTCAGAAAGCTCTCCTTTTATATCTGTCCACTCTTTTTGATTATCGGTCACACACACAATTAACTCTTTAAACTTCATACCATTCGTATACTTATATATATACTTTATTTTTTGACCGATCAAATTCGAGTATTCATTAGCCTTGTCACTGTAAAGCTCATCATTTATTCTGATTTGACCCTCTTCCGCTGTCGGCAAATTATCATATAATGATGTGCATTGGTTCGACGTAACCACACCCTCATCGAAATACATATCATATATACTTGATAACAGCGTATCCTTTTTCTGTCTGACATACGAAAGATCTTCATCGGATATTTTAACAGATGAAATTGAATATTCTGCCGTAAGAAGCATTTTACCCACAAGCTCTACGGCATCGAATTTTTTAACAGCTCCGTCTGCCGTCTTGTTGCCCGTCAGCCCAATCATTCTGCCTATTCTAAAATACTCGCTTTCACTTCCGCCTCGTGCTTCTGCATAATCGCCGTACCCAAGTGCGGTCACGCAAAGCTTTACCGCATCAAAATATGTTTGCTGCTCACTTGGCTTAAATTTTTTATCACTCGGCACCGATAAATACCGATAAGCAGCGAGCGTATTAATCGCACTATCGTTTGTATCTGTAAAATAAACGTCTGACACACTTGCTAAATTTAATGTCTGTTCAATTATTTTCGCAAATTCTCCGCGTGTAATCGCTTCATTTGCATTCGTCAAAAAGCCATCATCTATTATTCCCAGATGCGACAATAAATCATATTTCAGCATAAAATCTGCGCTGTATTTCTCCGAATCTATACTTGCTTCAGCTTCAGCCTCCTCCGCATACCCAAAACCGGTATTTAAAGAGAATATCACGCAAGTTATTGCTAAAATTAATGCAAAAAATTTTTTCATCGTATCATTCTCCTTTCATCACTTAAACAAGTACATTTGTAAATAGTTTCGCGCCGATCCCACTATTAGCAGTTTTTCTTTTTTTCCGCTATCTAAATTACCGGAAATCACATCCGCTATCCCCCCTATATATACCTTATTCTTCCTTAACGATGGGTCATATATAACAAACTTAAAGTCAGATGTATTATTAGAAGCATACTCTGCTACATTTCCGTTATATGATAATGTTATAACTGCCTGCTTTTCGCTTACAGGGTCATAATCAACTGCTTCAACCGTACCAAATCTAAAGAAAGATGAATAGCTGTAGTTTCCGCTCCACGATGTCTTATTTTCACTGTAATCATATAAAATACGAATTGCCGCTATCTCGCCTGCCGCATTAAATTGGCAATTGATTACATCGCCGACTTCCACTGCGGAAACATCGATCTGAGGGTTAACGTAAAACGTCTTATATATATACTCGCTGTAACCCGTTATTTCGGTATATACTTCATCCCCAACAGCAGAAGTTTTAATTTCGCTGACCATCATCGTGGGCGGGTAATTTGAAAAATTAGGCACAATCGGAAGCTGATATACTACGTAATCCACATATGGTGTTTCTTTATTTGTTTTATAAAGACGCACATTGTAATTAGCCTCGGGAACAAACGGTCCTGTAGTCGCGTTCATATATGTTACCGCAAAGTTTTCAATCCCGTATTCATCAGAGTTTTCATCAGGCACAATCAATATAGCGGTATCGCTGTTATAAGGATACAACGGATAAAATGTTTTAAGATTACTGTTGAACTTCATAGTTTCGTACCCGTCTGTAAGCTCAGACAAGCTTCCGTTGTCACTTGCCTTATCAATTCTTGTCAGCTCGCCCTTACTATTCACAGAGAAATAAACAAGCTGCCGAACAAATTTGCCCTTTGATATAAACTGTTTATACACCTGATCGGCATTGTAAATTTCATTATTTACAGATACTTTATTTTTTAAATCAAGCTGCATAAACCTTCTGTCGGCCGTATAAATTTTTGCTGTAACTCTATCTTCAAATGATTCGTTTATCAGCTTCATATTATATAAATATCCAGTCTGACTCTCGTTTTCACAGTTTTTAGTCCAGGCAACAATATTATTTTTATCGAATGTAAATGAATATGTTTCACCCACAGCAGCGGATATGTAATCATAACACTTATATTCATCACCGCCTATTGAAAGGTATTTATAGTTATCCTCACTTCTGATACTTTGAACCTTGCCCACAACCGTTTTCATATTTCGGTATATCTTAACCACATCGCCATCCTCAGAGCAAAAAACAGATAATGTATCATTTGGCAAAAGAGAAAGCAGACCGACAGTCTCTCCTGTATCAGAAGCAAATATTTCTTGCTTGCAATGTTCCTTTGGGGTTTCGCTGAAGCGTATTATGGAAACCTCATTGCCTCCGTCCGTGTATAAAAGATACTTTTCCTGATCAATCATTGTTGCTTTAACATTCTTCATCTCTTCTATCACGGCTACCGAATAATTGTCTGTATTTGACGATTTATAAAAAGTAACCGTTCCGTTTGATAATGAATTAAAGACTGTTTCATACGCCCTGCAAGTAGCTTTTCCGTTATATATTACAGATAAGTTTTTATCTAAATTCAGTTGTCTGATTTTAGAGTTTTTATCCTGATATGAAATAGTATTGCTTTGAAAGGATACTATATCCTCTGACTTAATGCTAATCGAATCATTGGCGCTTTCGTCCGCAACAAGACAAAAGATTACCTTTTCTGCTTTGTCATCATCCTGCCGGTAAAAAAACTTAACATTTTGACCTATATAATCTGAAAAGTCTTTACTATCGGTTGCAAAATTTTCATTGCCTACACGAATATGATTTACCTTTAAATCGCTTTCTTCCGTTGAGTATAATGCAGTATATTCATTTGCCGTAACCTGTCCCGAACTGTAGCAGATCTTATAATACGAAGCAAGTATACTTGGATGCTCTTTTGAAAACTTTACCGTTCCGTCACTGCGCCATAAATCAACACCTATTTCGGCTTTAGCGGCATTATATAACAACACTATACAATTATAATAGCTTAAATCTCCGGTTAAATTTAAACCTCTGTCAATATCTAACCTTCTTGCTAAATTGAAATAAGCATCTTCCTCAAAATCTCCGCACAGCAGTCTCACAACTGCTATGACAGCATCCCTGCAGCTTATAACCTCATCCGGACAAAACAATCCTTCTTCATTGCCTTTAAATACCCCTACCGCAGCAAGATTTTCTACTGCGGCAAGATTTTTTGAATCCGAAAATACGGCTTTATCATTCATTACTCTGCCATTTAGTTTTATCATTTTTGCAAGATATTCCGCAAATTCTCCTCGCCTTACACCCATTTGGAGATTGTCATCTTTTGGCGTGTCAATAACCCCCATATACGTAAGCAAAGAAACGGCAAGTTCAAAATCCGCGTCAACAGTTGTATCTTCAACAGCGAATGTATTGCTGCTGCATATACCCAGCAGCAACACAATGCACATTACAAACGACAGTTTTTTTATCATATTAAATCCTCCGCAATTCAATTATTTAAGAAGCATCAAAGCAGCATATACCAACTTTGCGGCCTCTGCACGATTTGCATTATTATGGGGTCTGAATGTTCCGTCTTCATATCCGTTTATAATGCCCTCTCCCGCACAGAACGCAGTCGCCTTTTGGGCATACTCTGAAATATCCTCAAAGTCTGTAAAATCATTTTTTTCATTTCTGAGAACAATTCCCTGCTGACTTAACATTCTGTATAAAAGAGTTACCATATCCTCGCGGGTAATATTTTCGCCTACACCAAACAGCTCATCCGAAACACCCTTGACATAATTGTTTTCAACCGCTGCCTTAATGTACTTATAATACCAATCATCCTTTGAAACATCATTAAAACCTATATCATCGGAATTACTTGATGTTACCCCGGCTATGCTCACAATCAGTTTTAAAAATTCCTCACGGGTAATCAGCTCTCCCGGTTCAAACTTCTCATCTCCGCGGCCTGCAATTATCCCTTTTTGAGCTAATTCCGTTATTTCCTTTTCTGCCCATTCATAATTATCCAAATCCTTAAAGAAGGCATTCTGTTCTCCGTCAGGTCCAATAGGCTGCGGCGGAGTTACAGGCTTATTTGAAAACGACAGTGACGAGCCGCCTCCGGATGACCCTGATGTGCTTCCTCCATCGGCTATTGGATAGTTATTATAGCTTGCCGCATTCTGCATATCCGATTTTAAAGTGTCTAAATCA
This sequence comes from uncultured Eubacteriales bacterium, assembly GCA_900545865.1. GTDB lineage: Bacteria > Bacillota > Clostridia > Monoglobales > Monoglobaceae > UMGS1820. Next base: position 14,751 of record URAN01000018.1, on the reverse strand, counting down.
AATCCGCTGTATGATGTGCCCAATTTAAGTATTACCGATGTTGTTATCTGGCTCTTATTTAGCCCAAGCTTATCCGCAAAGTCCTCCATCATAAGTTTTAAAGAATCCGTACTTTGTCTGTCATTAATTCCCGCAAACAAAAGTGAAGCCATTATCTTTTGTTCAAAGTCAGACACTCCGTTTATTGAAGCGCCGTTTAATTGCTTTGTGATAAATTTATTCCAACGTTCCCTGCGATCACTTGCAATCACCGAATTATCAGCAAAGAACCATTTTGAAGCCGGTTCTTTGTTTAAACAGCTTATATCTTCGCTTACATCTGTAATATCGGCTATTTTTCCTTCTTTGAAAGCCTGAATAACAGACAGCTGTCTGAACATAGAAACAAGTTCTGCCTTTGTTATGTTTAAATTGTTATGCACAAATGCATACAATTCTGAAACCACTTGTTTTTTATCGGCAAGGCTTTGATAATAGTTATAATCCAAATCCAACTTTGCGCCGTTTGTATTAATATAGTCTTCCATTTCCTGTTGACTCATTTTAACAAAGGCTGCTAACTCTGTTTCTGTTTCGCTCGGCGTAAGGTAATACTTTTCGGTTTTATAAACCTCTTCCTTACATTTTACATAAAATTTATACTGACCCGATACCATTTTTGAAAAATCTATTTTTTTAGATGCTTTTCCGTTTTGGTCCGTATTCATTTTATCAGCATAAACAACTTCATTTTTGGCATTTAACACAACAAGGTCAGCTGTTTCATTGTCCGTTTTGAACGAAGCGACTACCTCAGACAATGATGTACTTTCATCAAAAGGTTTAACATAAACGCTCTTTGAATCTTCTTTCGCGTCTTCAAATTCTTTGCCGAGCCACGCAAATCCATTATAAGAACTTATTCCGCTTCCTAAACTCTGCGAGGTCTTGAAACTGCCTATTGTTCTTCCGTTAAGCTCTTGTTTATCCATAACGGCTTTTAAAAACTTTCCGTCAGTATCATATCCCGCTGTGATAAATGTTGCATTTTCACTCTTATCAGATGTGTTAATATATTTAAATGTCGGCATTCCGTTATTCTCAATTGTAAACTCAACCGAACCCGAAGATACATTTGTGCGGAAACTGCCCGCCTCTTGGTTATTATGGAGTATTTTGTACTTTCCACCCGGTTGCAGCAATTCTTTTAACGAAACCGTATACTTTCCGTCAGCCGAATTAAATGATGTCACAGCTTTAACTTCATCGTTGCTTTCATTAACAATTTTTATTCCCTTGTTTGTGTAATCGGCAGTATAGAAGTTAAAAGATGTTGTTTTATCTGATATCACATACGTGTCATTGTCTTTCTGCGGAATAATGGGGTTGTTTAAAAAATCAAACATATTAACCCTATAAAAATCAACTTTATCCGAACCCTTTCCGCATATTATCAAATGCACATTTTTGCTTTCACCCTCAAGCCCCTCTATTGAGTCAATATCAATAACAAGCATCTGATTCTTTTTCAACTCGGGAACATCTTTAACTGTAATTTCCGAACCGTCTTGCACGGACGGAGAATTAATTATATACACACTCTTTTGCTCTACCCCACTGAGTCTAAACAAATCATCTGCATCATACAATTTTGCTGTAATCTCTGAAGCGGAAACATCAAGCATACCGGCGCTTATTTTACGCGAAACATCAGTATCATTTTTAAAGTTAGAATTCCATACAGGTATAGTTACATCGCCCGAGTCCGCTTCAATAAATCTCTCAAATACCGAGTCGCCGTACAGGCTAAAGCATATGTTATCGACAGCAATGTCTTTGCCGGATTCTCCTTCCGCTCCGCATCGGGTTTCCATAACAAATTTAATGCCTGTTCTGTTCTGCATTGCAGAAAGCCATTTTGCGGTTGGAGTTACCTTCAGTTCTGCCATCTTACCACTATTTAAAATGGGTTTTCCGTTAACGTAATTCCACGATGTATATGTTTTATCCGTTTTATCATATTTTACAACGGTTTTTATATTAACCCACTGTCCGCCGCTTGCATCCGCATTCACATTACTAAGTTGTGAAAGCGAATTAAAACCTAATCCGGTTAAATACTGTGTACCGTCTATCTTTTGATTATTGTCGGTTTCACAATTAAATCCGCAAAGACTCCTGCCCGCACTGCTGGTGAAATATAATTTCGGTCCGAGAGCAAACTGCTTATTTCCGCTGCCTTCCCCTTCAAATTGAAAATAGGTATAAATACTCTGTTTTGCGTCATTGCTGTCAGGTATATAGGCATCATATGAAAATACCAGCAGGTTTCCGCTGTCTTCAAACTCTTCTTTTGTTATGTTAAAGCCTGAAGGTCCTGTAACCGCATCTGCATTACTATCAGCATAATACTTACAGCCAAGCGCTATATCATTGGTTCCGTACGTATAAGCGTAGCGATTACTATTCTTAATTCCTGTATATCCGGATGATGTTAAAATATTTTCATCAGTACATCCTGAAAAATCTTCATAATAGTATTTATCATTTTTTTCACCCGGCTCAGGATCAACACCGGGATCGGGATCTTCTCCGCTGCCACTACCGTTTCCGTTTAACTCTAACTCGATGCTTTTCGATGTATCATCAGCCGATATTGCACCGTTTATCATAACCTTTAAAACATCACCTTTTGCCAACGCAGGCAAGCCGCTGAGCTTAAATGCCGAACCGTCTGCCACATTTACAGAACCTCTGTGCGCAACAGCTGCGTTTGTTACTTTAATATTGTTAACCGCTGTGCCATCTTTAGTAGCTGTTACCGTCGCCTTTGATACGTCAATCAAGCCGCCTTTTAATTCATCCGGAGCGTTTGTATCATTCTTAAACATTGCATTGGTAACAGGAACGGTAACCTCATTCGCTCCGCTTGCAACCTCTATTGTCTTTTCAAACTCGGTTGTGCTATATACACTTAAACCTATGTTCGCTACTTTTATATTTCCTGCTGTGTTATTTTTATCTGCTCCGCAGCGTGCGCCTATAGTAAAGCCTATAGATGTTCTTCCCTGTATGCTGCTTAAATCCTCTGCGGTCGGGGTATACGTGATTTTTGCAACTTCATTTTCGGATGTTATTGCCTTTCCGTTGAAGTAATTCCACGATACATACGCTTTTTTTGTGCTGTCATACTTAATAACAGTTTTTAAGTTTACCCACTGTCCGCCGCTTGCGGCTGTTGTCGTGTTATTAAACGACAAAGAACTATTATAACCTAAACTACCCACATTCTCTGTCGCCTCACGATTGTATGCATACATTCTTCTATTTTCGCCTAAAAATCCAATCTTTGACCCAAGGGCAAATATTTTATTGTTACCATTAAGCAGTAAATACAGCGACTGTTTTTTATCCTTAAAGTCCGGGACATACGCATCATATGTAAACACAAGTAAGTTTCCGCTGTCTTCAAACTGCTCTTTGCTCACATTAAAGCTGCCTTTTTTAGTCTCTTCTCCCTTGTCACCATATTTGGTAAACTCGGTAACTTCGCTTGAGAAGTTGTAGTCTGTCTCTGCCGCCTGCACAAACGTCATCGGAAACACCGATGCAAGCATACACACCATTGTCAAACTTGCTAAAATTCTTTTTAAGCTCTTCATTTTAATAATCCTCCTTAATCCTGGAAGTACAGCTTTAAAAATGTTTTGCTATTTTTTGAACCTGCAATTCCGTCTCCTATCTTATAGTAACCCTTTCGTCCGTTTCCGTCGTTTTCGTTAATTAAAACTGCCATTTTAAATACAATGCCGGCTTCTATCTTTGAATGATCTTTAATTACTGATTTCCACGGCATCTTAAGCTCATAATAGGTTTCCGTGCCCTCACGTTTAGCTGCAAATTCAGCACCTTCAACATTTATAATTTTGTCTTTATCCGAAATACTTAAAGAAGTCTTGTGACGGTATAAAGTAGGCTTTCCATTCAAAAGACCCATTGCCACTTCTTCAAAGGTTGAATCCGGAAGCTCTCCGTTCGGATCATATATATACGCAAGCTGTATACTATCCATTTCCCACATTCTGTCTGCCGTTGTATTCTCACAATACTGAACATCGTCATAAACTTTGCCTGCAAAATAAACATTTTCTTCATCCCACATAATGGCAACCTCACCGCTTATATCCGAAAGTCCGGTGTATTCATTGTTAAATCCGACAACAGCTTCAAACATATCTGTTCTGTTAGCTTTTATCCAACCTGCATTTGACCACTCAGTAAGATCCGCATCTATCTTTATTTCTTTGTCTGCTTTGGCTGCATATAAGAAATCAAGTTCGGTACTGTTATATGCTCCGCTTAAGGTAGTCTCATCTGTAATATATCCGAAGGATACAACGTCTCCGCTAAATTCTTCCATATTTTTAATTAAGGTTTGAACTACTGTTTTTTCCTCACCCGGTTCAAGCTTTACATCAACAGGCTGAATGCTATCCGTCCACTTGCTTGGACCCACAATTTTTAACGTTCCGTCAAACGAAACATTTTCATCATTATTGGTAAATGTTGTTCTGATTTCCCAGTCACCATTCTTGTTTTTCGCAACAATATTGTCCATTTTAATTTTATTTATATATGTCAGCATAACTATGCCGTCAAATACAACACCATTTTCATTTGAGATTTTTATGTTTATAGGCTCAATATCAAAAACAATATCATTGTTAATATGAAGGGTAATACTATCGTTGGCAATTTCTTTTACCTCTATTGAGGACAAGCTTACTGTTTGTATATCCGCACTATACTTACTGTTGTCTGCATTTCGTATTTTTATAGTTACATCCTGTCCGGGTGCTGCAGAATAAATTGCATTTTCAGGTGCTAAATCTCCCGATTCCAAATGAACCAAATTTTTAAAATGTCCTTTTATGTATATAGGCTCTTGTGTTACCGCAAATGTAAACACTCCTGATTTTCCGCATATTTCTTGTTCATTTCCATACATATCAACAACGGTAACCTTATCCGTCCCCAAATCAAACGTATGATACGTATTATCCAAATCAGTAAATAACGTAAGCATATCCTCTTGCGTATCTTGCTTCTTCCACTGATAGCATCTTGTGTGATTTTCATCAAATTCACGGCGCGAAACATATTTCGTATCTGCCATTTGAATATTCACGTTTGAGTACGCCAAAAAGGCTTCTTTTGCCGTTCCGTCATATAAAGGATCATCTCTTGTCATCAGTCCGTATAGCAATCCAAACCCGTTTTCCTTTGTCACCCCTGCCTTTCCGTATCTTGCATCTGTTATCTGAAAAACATAAGCAACATCAAACAAATCCTCTTGCATCAGTTCCATATATTGCTGAATATCCCAGCAAGCTTGCTTCAATGTCGTATAAGTGGTGTAATATCTCGAAGAATAACCGTACTCTGTTGCATATAGCGGGACATCGACATTGTATTCATCCAATAAATTTTTTAACTCGGTAAGAGTCCCGCCTCTTTCTGATATACTGTGCCACATATCGGCAGCTATCGGTCTTTCTTTCTGTAAATACGGATGACTTGCAAAGAAATCCATATAATTACCTCCGCCTGCTTTTAAAAAGTTTTCAAGCCACGCGTTATCATTACCTATAGCAAGAACCTGCGGGCCGCCGACCGGAAAATTGGGATATCTTTGCTTGATAGCCTTATAGCTGTATTCCTGTGTTCTTGCCATAGCAGCCGCCCAACGGTCTTCATTCAAAACCGGTGCAATATTAATCTCGTTTGAAACAAAAATTCTGTCAAGCGAATCTCCCATTATTTCAATAACTTTTAAATTCTGCTCAGCAAAGTTTTTGGCTCCTTTTTCGGTTACCGGAGACAAACCGTTTGCAATCGGTTCGGCATCATCCAAAAGCACATTTGTTGTCGATGAATTTGCAGTTCCGTGCGGAATATAAGTTCCAACGTCAAATCCTTTTCCCGCAAGCGCATTCCAAATCTTCACATCTGCTGTCGTAGGTGAAATTTCACTTGCATCCGTTTTATCATTCGGGTACGCTATTCTGCCCCACTGAGATATAGGAGCATATGACGCAATATGAGTAAATCCTGCTTTATATAAGTAATCCGCAACTTCTTCCTCTTTATCACCCAATAATGGAACATTAATTCCTCCGTGCGGATTTCTTATCTTACCGTTGGTGGTAATAACATAAGAACAACGTCCATATACCGATGAATATATCTTTTTTGTTGAATTAATTGCTTCAACTTTGATAATATAAACACCATATTTGTCAATATCATCAAAAGATATGGTTTGTTTTGTTTCTTCATAGGGTTTTATAACTGCGCTGCTTTTCTTCTGCCGATATATCCCTCCATATCTGTCATACAAACTCCAGATAAGCTCAGTTTCATATTCACCATCTGCATAAGCAAGCTCAGGATACACAGAATTATTTATCGTTACGGTGAAGTCCATTGCATCTCCGGTAAAAAAAATGTTACCGTAATGCGATGACGATACCTGCATTCCGAATCTTGACGATGTTCCGGCTTTTCGCACTTCAATTTTTGAAACCAAAACCGTACCATACTGCAAAAAGCCCATTTTATCAGTGTAGATACCTATGTGGAAATCTGCCGAATTCAGTTCATTTCGCATTGTAGGCTTTTCCATAATTAAAACGGACTCTTTCCACATTTTTGTTGAGTGCATATCCACGCGTTCCTCACGGACAACGCTTGCATTTGTCTTTGCATCCCATTTATTTGCATTTACCGCTGTGTTGTTATTTTGATACGCCGGATATTCTACCGCAATTGTTCCGTCAGAATCATCATAGTATGTTATAACCAATTCTAAATTCGTTCCGTCTGTTAAATTAGAAAGAATAGAATCATCAACATCCATACAAATATAACGATTTGAATTGCCTACGGCAGGGTCTAAAAACCATCCGTTTCTTCCGCCTCTGTTCTGAATCTGCGGTTTATTTTCATCCGCCTGCCACACCTTGCATCCGTTCATCTGAACGCTCTCGCCCAAGACGGCTGATGCAATTACACCGGAATCATTAGGTAAATACTCGTTTGCAACAGCTGCGACCGGTATCATCGCAAACTGCGATGATACCAATACAACAAGCAATAGTATATAACAAAGCAATCTTTTCAATATAAACACCTCATTTTCGCGCTTTAGTCGAGAACTCAATTTCATAACATTATTTCCGTGATTTGTATAAAATTTAATTATTCTTTAATACCTGCAGACATTCCGTTAGACAATATCTGTCTTGAACAAATAACATATATAATCATAGTAGGTATCATTAATATAAATGCGCCAAGCATCTGCTCCGGAACGGTATACTGTTCTGCTAATTTATAAAGTTTTAATGCAACCGTCGCAAGGTTAGGAGCTTTCAAATATAAAAACGGTCCCATAAAGTTATTCCACGTTGCCTGAAAAACAAAAATCGTTACCGTTGATATTATCGGCTTACTCAATGGCACAACAATTTTTGAGAAAATCCCGATGTTTGAGCATCCATCTATTTTCGCTGCCTCAATAAATGAGTCGGGTATATTGTCAAAAAAGTTTTTAAACAGCATTATATCAAAAGCATTACATAAGCCGCCCAGCCAAAACGGCAGAAAAGTATTTTGAAAGTTTAAATGTATAATCGGAAAATCCGTCCACATTAAAAAGCTTGGTACCAAAGATAAAGTATTCGGCATAAGCATCATCCAAAATATTACCCTGAACAATAACGCACTGCCTTTTGGCTTTAACCGTGAAATTGTATAACCTGCAATACCTCCAATAACCACAGTTGCAAACCATACTCCGGCAAACATAATCAAGCTGTTTACTACCGAAACATTTAACTTCAGTACAACAAGAATGCTTTTAATTTTGCTTAAATCAAAATGAGCCGGAAAGAATGTTGGCATAGAACTATAATATTCTTCGGGCTCTTTAAATCCCGAAAGAAATGTCCACACAATAGGTATAACAGCAATCAAAGTAAGAGCTATTAAACCAATAAACATAAGCCAATATCCTATTTTTACACTTTTTCGTCTATAATCGATACTTGTAATCATACCGCTTTGTTTTTCTTTTATTCTTGCACTCATTTTGCTGCCCCCTATGCACCGAGTTTTTTGTCAAGTCTGAAATATGCGATTGTCAGAATAAGCAATATGCCAAACGCCACAACGCCCAAAGCAAGAGACCTGTCAACCTGCATATAAGTAAACGCCATTTTGTAAGACGCAAGATTAATTGACATAGTTGCGTTATTCGGCCCGCCGTCAGTCATAACAAGCGGTTGATCCATTATCTGAAATACACCTATCATTTGCCTTACACCCAAAAGAAGCATTGTGGGCGCAATTTTGGGAAGAGTTATTTTAAACAGTCTTCTCCAGATACCCGCCCCGTCAATCAGTGCCGCCTCATACAAATCCCGGTTTACACCTTGCAGTGCCGCCAAGTATAAAAGCATTGTCGGTCCGTATCCATTCCATGTCATCGAAACAATAATCAGAGGCAATGCAAGATTTGGATCCCCCAGCCATTGCTGGGCGGGGATTCCAAACTTTGCAATAATCATATTTAAAAGTCCGCCTGTTCCTGCATTATATATACTCGTCCACAGCAAGCTTACTGCCAAGGCAGGAGTAACCGCCGGAAGGTATGTAATAAACTTAAACCCTTGTTTAAAGTGAACCACCTCATCAAGCATTATTGCAAAAGCAAGCGGCGGCAAAAATCCTATTACCAGTGACCAGAAAACATACAGCAGCGAATTTGTCAACGTTTTCATAAAAAGTGTATCGTGTAATACATTTTTATAGTTTTCAAATCCGCAGAATGTTGTTGGCGAAAATCCTTTCACGTGAAAAAACGAAAGAATAATACCGCTTAATATCGGATATATGATAAACATAACCAATGCAAATGTAGTCGGCAATAACAACAGCCACATCATTGATTGATTTTTTATTCTTGTTCCAAGACCGGATTTCTTTACTGAATTGTATTCATTATTCTTCAGCATTTTAATCTCTCACATCCTTAATTAATAATAACTGTCACTCTGCTTCCTTATCAAGATAATTCAGCTGAAAGTCCTTCTGTACATTTTCAAGAACTGTTTTGCAATCGGCATTCTTATCGGTTATAACCTGCTGAAGGGCTGTATCAAGTACTGCATACATCTGCTGAACACATTTTTCGGGTTCAAATTTAAATGTCACCCCTTCCGCTTTTGAATAATCGTCAAAATACTTTTGCTCAATCGTTCTATACTTATCTATTATTTCCTGCTCCGCCTTCATTCTTTCTTCATCAACCCAATAATCGGATGGAGCAATTCCCACTAACTGTTTTTTCTCATTTTTAATTTTGTATGTCTTTTCCCATTGCGCCTTCATACCGTCTGTAACATTTGCGCCCTCACCAATGAACTCAAACCATTTAAGGCACGCCTCGTTCTGATCATCGTCTCCGGTAAACATATATACACTTGCACCTATCTGCGAAAATCTTCCCGCAGGGCCCGCCGGCAGCTTAGACATCGCAACATTTGTAATATCAAAGTTATACTTCGTCACCATATTGTCAAACTGAGACGGAATTTCAATATACATAGCTATGTCGCCTACAGCAAACGACTGCTCAATATCAGCAAGACCGATTAAATCAGATGACGGAAGAACGTTATACTTCCACTTTAAATCTTTTATAAACTGAAGGGCCTTTACACCGTTTTCGCTTGCAAATGTAGCCACCCACTTACCGTCCTTCTGTTCCATCATTTCGGCACCGTATGCCCAAAGGATATTCATAAAAAACCACCCGCCGTGATTTTTCATATCGGGGATTGCAAATCCTGCCTTTCCCGTCTTGTCCTTTATAGTCTTAGCGGTTTCAGCAAGTTCCTCCCACGTCTGCGGATATTTTGGGATGCCGTTCTCATCAAGCAAGCCTGCTTGCTTAAACAAATCAATGTTATAAGCCAAACCGATGTTATATATCGAACCATTTTTTATCAGTCCGTAATACTTGCCGTCATACTTGATTAAACTCGAATATTTTTCGTTGATTTTTTTGTCGTATCCGTATTTTTTTACAATACTTGTTATATCCTTTGCATAACCGTTTTTGATTATATTTTTTACCTCTGTGGGAGAAGTAAAATACGTTGTGGGCAGATCGCCTGCCGCAGCTTTGGTAAGATAGTTCTTTAAGTCAAAGCTCCATCCATCCGGGGTAATTTCAATATCGGGGTTCTGTTCTTCAAACTTTGCTACATTTTCTTGAAACAGATCGTACGTAGCAGCATTTTTCTCGGTTCTCTCAACCGGAGAACCGCCAATACTGATATGAATCTTTCCGTCAGATGACTTTGAACTTCCGACCTTAGTCGGCGCACACCCTGCCACCATAGCCGTTGTAAGCGCCAACGCCGTAACACACGATAAAAATTTTTTTAACTTCATTAGTTTCAACTCCTTATATATTTTAAATTTTAAATTTATTTACGACCAAATCCATTCCTCGCAATTTTCTTCTTCGTACATCATAATATCTGTAAGTTAACTTACCTTATTTACATTTTGTAATCTTATATCTTTCAAAGGCTATCACACCTATATAACTTATAATATATACAGTCTCGTAAATTAATTTATATCATGTTTCTTAATATACTCTATAATGTCATCAACATATGAGTAAGCAGTACAAAGAACAGTATCAGCTGCCCCGTAATATATTGTCAATCTTCCCGTTGCTGAATCGCACAAAGCTGCACAAGGGAATACAACATTTCCTACTTCTCCGAGTCTCTCGTAATCCGTTTCGGGCGCAAGTAAGAATGCACCTCCTCTGTGCAATACTTTAGCGGGATTTTCTCTGTCAAGCAATGCCGCGCCAAAACTGTAGATATATCCGTTACAAGACAGATTCGTTCCGTGATAAATAACGAGCCACCCCTCATCAGTTTCTATCGGAATCGGTCCTGCGCCGATTTTTCCCCCCTGCCATCCAGGAGCAGTCCCCATCAAGAAACGATGCTTGCCCCAATATGTAAGATCCGGACTTTCACTAAGGTAAATATTACCGGTAGGATTATGTCCTTTATCACACGGTCTGCTGAGCATAACATAATTACCGCCTATTTTCCTCGGAAACAGAACGCCATTTCTGTTTTGAGGCAAAAAAGCATTTTCCAGTCTGTGGAACACTTTGAAATCAAATGTATATGCAACCCCGATACTTGCACCGTGGAACATAGAATTGCACCAAGTAATATAATACCTGTCTTCTATGAAGACAACTCTTGGGTCATATTCATACCTACCCTTTATTTCATCAAAATCACCCTCAAACTCTATTATGCTATCGCTTATATCCCAATTTAAACCATCTTTGCTGAATCCCACACGTAAGTGAGGGCCTTTTGATTTATCATCAACTCTAAACACTCCCGCAAATCCGCCGTCAAACGGCACAACACCGCTGTTGTATATTCTGTCCGCCATAAAAACTTTTTTGTTATCCACAATAGGGTTAGCAGAACTTCGCCATACAACGTCATTGCAGTTCTTTGGTTTATCTTCCCAAGGAATATTTGGTAATTCGTCTGTGTAAATTTTTTTCATAATAATTGCTCCTCGTATAATAAATATAGTAGTTTTTAGAGTTTCTCTCTAAGAACTATGTTATAATTGCTTAGATTCTAATAAAAGTTTTTTATTTTTCCTCTTGTCTTTTAATAATTTGTCTTTAATATTGTTTCAAATAATAGATATTTTTTATAAGCGAATCAAACACTTCAAAGACTAAGCTCTGACCTCCGTCATATTACGACCAAATCCATTCCTCGCAATTTTCTTCTTCGTACATCATAGTATCTATAAGTTCACTTAGTTTAGCTGTTGCCAGTCCTATTGAGCAGTCAGCAGCGCCATAATACAAACGTATTTCATCCTTTTCTTCCTCAACTATTGCCCCGCAAGCAAAGACTGTACCTGCATTTGTATGTCCCATATACTCATACGGTTCGTTTGGTGTTAAAATAGGGCTTTTTGTACGTGCAATAATTTTTGTCGGGTCATCCAAATCCATTAATACTGCGCCTAAGCTGTATCTCAAGGACTTAACACCGTGATATATTTCAAGCCAGCCGTATTTTGTTTTTATCGGAGGCGTGGGTCCTATTTTATCCGCAGCCCAGTTTGTATATGGCTTCATAAAAGGCTTATAATCGCCCCAATGTATCAAATCATCAGAATATGATATCCATATATTCCCACCGCCCGATGAACCGGCACCGCCGTAAGGTCTGTCAAGTCTTGCATATCTGCCGTTTACCTTGCCCTGAAACAAACTCGGAACCCTGTTATGAGGAAGAGCAACAACTCCCATTTCCTCAACGGATTTAAAATCTTTTGTTCTAAGCAGAAGAGATGAACATCCCCACGACGAGTTTATCGGTCTGATTATGTAATACATATCGTCTTCGGGAATATATGCAACCCTCGGATCAATCGGCCAATGATCTAAATCATAAAATTTTTCACTTCTTTTAATAAACGGCTCGCTATGTATGTTAAAGTTTATTCCATCCTCGCTTTCCGCCAAATGTATCGAAGGAACCTGATTCCCCATTTCCTGAACCGGAAGCAATAAAATTGTCTTTCCGTTATACATTGTCTGACCGCAATTAAATGTACCATACGCCCCCGGGACATCTTTTGGTGCTATTAACGGGTTTTTTTCGTATCTGTGAAATACTTTTTCTGCAATGTTCATAAAATTATATCCTCTTTTCATATTTTTATATATTATACCATCTAACCTCCTTATTTCTCATCTACTTATATGGTGTGTTTTTTGCAATACCTGAACAATGTTTTCCTGCACAAAATAATCAGATAAAAAATTATAACCGGCATATATCAGCAATGCCGGTTATAATTTTTTATTGTTATTTTTTATCGTTATTTTTATTATCGCGTACCATAGACGCCGGGGAACAATTGTACTTTTTTTTAAACTGCCGCACAAAGTAGCTGTAGTTGTTATACCCTACCTCATATGCAATTTCAGTAAGTGACATCTTATTATCTGTTATCAACTCGCAAGCCCGCTCTAACCGCAATATATTTATATACTCAGTTGGTGAAACGTTAAGATACTTTTTAAATACCTTCCACAAATAGCTCTTATCAACATTTGCCATTTCAACCATTTCGGAATAATCAGGTGCAGCAACATTCTGAAGTTTTAAATCCCTGAGCAATTTTTCAAACCACTGAGGCATCTTTTGCGGTGATGTCTTCTCTGCACACATCGCTATTGTTAAAAAGTCACGCACAACACTATAATACAAATATTTTGTTTCCTCACTAATGTTGGTATCTTCATATTTACCCAGGCTGTCGTATCTCAGAAGCCTGGCGCACATAACCCCGAACTCAGTCCTGCCTATCATAGTTGAGAAAGGTGTTTTTCCTTCAATAATCCGCTCTTTTATGATACTGCATACCTTAAACTCTTTATCCATAATCTCAACAGGTACTTTTATGTTAAAAAACTCAAACTTATCCTTTTCATCGGAAAACGGCTTAATATAATGTTGATCATCAGGACGAATAAATGTTACACTCTGAGTTTTTAAAATCTGAACATCACCGTTAATAACATTAATTGCTCTGCCCCGTATAATGAAAAGTATTTCATAATAACCAATATGATCATGGCACCTTCTAAAATAATAATCAACATCATGACCAATCGCATAGTGATTATCTTTTGGCAAATGTATTACTTTCTCCAAACATCTCACCCTACCCGTCCGCATAAATGACTATGCTTGTTTAACACAAATATAAATTTGTTTTGATTATATCACACAATTCTTTATAAATCAACAGGCAATATAATACAGCAATATTCTATAAACTCATCTCTACAAAACAATAATCAACATTCCAATCATCCCAGTGCTTTAATTCATTTTGTTAAGTTAAATGAAAGTTGAGACCTTGAACTCCTTATGGTATAATAGTTTTACCAATAAAACCTATACCTCCCTGAAAATCAGAGAAAGGAGATCAAGATCTCATGGATAAAATTATGGAAATGTCAATAAAAGTGCAGTCGAAATTTACCCCAAATTTCTGAAACTACTTTAATTCTTCAACCGGCATAACTAACAATCCATTCTGAAACGAAAATCTGTCAAGGTCGCCAAGGCGCTCTGTATTAACCTTGACAGATTTTTGTTTCTAAATATAATCTATGCCGTCGGTTGAAGAAAGTTCATGCCACGACCTTTTCACAGTTCTTTATACGGTATTCACTCGGCGGCAAGCATCCCGGATTTCCGGTATACAGCCTTATTCTGTTATAGTATATGAAAATATACCTGAATACAATTGTTTTAACTTCTTCCTTTTTCATGCGATATGTCGGAATTTGATATAACTTTTCTTTCTTAAGCGTAGCAAAAAAACTTTCCATTCTCGCATTATCATAACAATGCCCTGTGCCGCTTAAACTCTGTATTATTCCGCAGTTTTTTAATAATTTCCGATATGCCTCGCTTGTGTATTGACTTCCTCTGTCACTGTGTAACACTACTCCTTGCAAATTGCCACATCTTTGTTTCAACTGATACACCGTATCTATGCATAATTCTTTTTTCATATTGTCGCGCATTTCAACGGTAAGTATTTCTCCGT
>URAN01000017.1 GCA_900545865.1 uncultured Eubacteriales bacterium | reverse complement strand
AAAAGATGCCGAAATTATGCTTTTTCAGGCGGGTTCGGGTTACTCTCTTTCGGCTGGGTAAAAATGTTTGCTCATATAAAGTATTATGCCGCGAAAATTTGAGCAAGCGTTTTGCCCTGTGCAATTCGTTTGAGTATTGCACAGCGACAGCATTTGTATCGGCGGAACAGCTCCGCCGCCGCTTCGGCATTTTTATATACGCGCCATTCGCCAATGAGCAGGCATCCCTGTTGTCTGTTCTCGATAAAGCCGTAAATATCGTGAATGGGATAGCCCAAAAATGCGCCGATTTCGTGCGGAAAATCTTCGCCGCTCATTCGGCATTTCAGCTGTGAAATATATCCCGATACGTCATCGCATTTTTTATACCCGAATTTTTTAAGCAGTTCAAGAATCTCGGGTCTGTTCAGATATTCGGTAAGCAGCTTTCGTTTATAGACCAGAATGACCGCGGTCTTGTCGCATTCGCATATTATTTCGAGGTAAATGTCCTTGCGGTTTAGCTTTGCGTTAAGTACTGTCATTTTTTCGTCAATGTTATCGATTTTGGCTTTTGATACAGAAACGAGGTTGGCGGGTTTTATGCCGGCGAGCGCAGGACCGCAATGTCTTGCGATAAGTTCTTCAAAGCTAAAATCAGGCGTATTGTATATTGTGTCGGTCATAATCACTCCGTCCGTTTCCGGTAATTTTATTTGAGTTAGAGAAGACTAACCATATTTCAAAAATATACGACTCTTTCGAGCCGGAATACTTGGTTAGTTTTCTCTAACTAAACACAGTATATCACATAAACGAGCATTTGTCAAGAAAAAATTCGAGTATTTTCCGCGTTTTTTGAATGAGAAATTTGAACGAGGGGACAAATCAGAGATAAAGCGTATATTTACGGGCGGTCATTACCCCTGTACGGTCGTCCGTAAATACACGCCGGTTATTGAATTAAGGTTTGTTATATGCTATTTATTATATTTTCGGCTTGATTGCTTTTTGGGAATAAAGCGCTCAATAAATTTCTGTGCCTTTCCGCGGTTCTTGACATAAAAGTATCCGAATACCGAAAAGACAACCGCGCCGATAAAGTTGACAAAAAGGTCGTTCATCGTGTCGATGATTCCCACATCAAGATAACCGCCGAGATTCATCACATATTGACCGCCGTCCGCCGCCGCGCCGTTTATCATAAGGTTTTCGCCGGTCAGAATAACGTTGTCGATTCCGCTTATTATTTCGGTCGAATTTATACCCGACGGATTAAAGTTTACGCTTGAAATCATATTTATTATCGTATCTTTTTGCATATCGGTAAACAAAAGGCGGTCGGCGGAAAATTCAAAAAATTCCCACAGAACACCGATTGTCATAGAGAAACAAAATGACACAATGGCGATAAACAGCGGCGACAGGTTAAATTTGAATCTGTCGTTTTTGTTTAATATGTCAACCATAGAAAAACCGACCGCAGCCATAAGAAATCCGTTCATTGTATGCAGCATATCATCCCACCATGAAAACCTGACATAGAACGAATGCAGTTCGCCGAGCATTTCGGCGCAAAAAATGAACAATATAATTATGACCTCTAATGTTTGAGGCAGGGTTATTTTAAGCTTTGTTTCGATAAAGTTCGGAATAAGGAACAGTATCAGAGTGAGCGCACAGGTAAAACAGTTTTCATAGCTTCCCGTTACCGCATATCGTATCAGCGCGGCAACAACCAGTGCGGTCAGAATATAATAGAGAACGGTCGGAAACAGTCCGCCGCCGCGGCTTAAATTATTTCGCCGATAGCTCTCGAGCTTGGGGTGCTTGGGGGTGTTGCCCGAACGGGCGTTTTTGGTTTTTTTCACGTTAATTCCTCCCGGGGAAAGACAATATCATTTGATATATTTTAACATATAATAAAATTTTTTGCAACTATTATTTGGAAATTCAGAGAAACTCTGTTATATAAATATGTTTTGTATTCATATAATATAATTAAAAATGATACGCCGAATGGTGAGGATAAATGAGGTTATGGGGGACGGTTTCAAACCGTTCCGAACACACGAACAAATATTGCGAAATTATAAGAATGACAGCAATAGGCAAATCAAAATAATTTTATTAAATAATCGCCGCCCCCTGTTCCGCCGAGCCTACCGCGGCGGTAATGTAAAAATTATTTTGATTTTAATTGAGGATAATAAACAGAATTCCCGAAAGCACGAGCATATTCGGCAAATGATATATATGGAGCAGAGGACGGTTTCAAGCCACCTTGAACACACGAACGAACGGTACATAACAGACGGATAACCGCATAAATTGATGAATATTTCATGGGGCATCGAGGTCGCAGATTGCCGGTGGCAATCGTTTTGCGATTTGACCGAGTCGGCAGACGAGAGCCGCTCCATAAAACTTATAAAAAAGCTTTGCCGCAATTCCTTGACATTTCAATTTTGATATGGTATAATCTGAATATTGATATAATTTATTGTTATAGATTGAATTATTTTTTAGTATATGGAGGATTTATCAATGGGTAGAGTTTACAATTTTTCGGCAGGTCCCTCGATGCTTCCGCTCGAAGTGTTAAAGCGCGCACAGGCAGAAATGCTTGACTGTAACGGCAGCGGACAGTCCGTTATGGAGATGAGCCACCGTTCAAAAGAGTATCAGGCAATAATCGATGAGGCGGAATCTCTTTTCCGTGAAATAATGAATATTCCGGATAACTATAAGGTTCTGTTCCTTCAGGGCGGCGCATCGACACAGTTCTCGATGATTCCGCTGAATCTCGGAAACAAGAACAAAAAGGCTGACTATGTTATAACGGGTCAGTGGGCAAAAAAAGCATATCAAGAGGCATCGCGTTTCATCGAGGCGAATGCAATTGCGTCAAGTGCGGATAAGACCTTTACGTACATTCCCAAGGTGGATAAGTCGATGCTTACATCCGGTGCCGATTATGTACATATTACATATAATAACACAATTTACGGAACGCATTATAACACAATGCCTGATTTCGGCGATGCGGTTGTTGTTACCGATATGTCCTCCTGCATTTTGTCCGAGGAAGTAGACATCAGCAAATTCGGTCTGATATATGCCGGTGCACAAAAGAATATGGGCCCCGCGGGCGTTACCGTTGTAATCATCAGAGAGGATTTGATAGGAAACGCAATGGATATTACACCGATAATGCTCAATTATGAAACACAGGCAAACAGCGGTTCGATGTACAACACTCCGCCGACATACGGAATTTATATCTGTAAGCTTGTATATGAGTGGATAAAGAATATGGGCGGTGTTTCGGTTATGCACGAAACGAACGTTAAAAAAGCAAAGATTCTCTATGACTTCCTTGACAATTCAAAGATGTTCAGAGGAACGGTTGTTCCCGAGGATCGTTCGCTTATGAATGTTCCGTTTGTTACCGATTCCGATGACCTCAATGCAAAATTTATCGCCGCGGCAAAGGCAAACGGCTTTGTGAACTTAAAAGGACACAGAACGGTCGGCGGTATGAGAGCGAGCATCTATAACGCTATGCCTGTTGAGGGTGTTGAAAAGCTGGTTGACTTTATGAAAGAGTTTGAGGCGAACAACTAAACGCCGATATTTTAGTATAAGAAAGGGTAAAAGATATGTATCAGATACAAACCTTAAATAAAATTTCAAAAAAAGGTCTTGCGGTGCTTGATGAAAATTATACCTGTGCCGATGAGACAGAAAATCCCGACGGAATAATACTCCGCAGCTTTAAAATGCATGATATGGAGCTTCCCGAAAGCCTGCGCGCCGTTGCGCGTGCCGGTGCCGGCGTTAATAATATTCCGATAGACAAGTGTACCGATAAGGGTATCGTTGTGTTCAATACTCCGGGCGCAAACGCAAACGCGGTAAAAGAGATTGTTCTCGGCGCTCTGTTTTTGGCATCGAGAAAGGTTGTTCAGGGTATAGAATGGGAAAAAACTTTAATCGGCAACGGTGACGATATTCCGTCATTGGTCGAAAAGGGCAAGTCGGCGTTTGCGGGCCCCGAAATCGAGGGTAAGACCCTCGGCGTGGTAGGTCTTGGTGCAATCGGCGTTCGCGTGGCGAATGCGGCGCATCACCTCGGTATGAACGTTATCGGCTTTGACCCGTATTTGTCGGTTGACGCGGCTTGGCACTTGACGAGATTCGCGCATAAGGCAAACAGCCTTGATGAATTGCTCGAAAAGGCGGATTATATCACGATTCATGTTCCGTCAACACCGTCAACAAAGGGTATGTTCAATTCAGAGGCTTTTGCAAAGATGAAAAAGGGTGCAAGGCTTTTGAACTTTTCAAGAGGAAGCCTTGTGGACGAAAATGATGTTCAAGAGGCAATAGCGAACGGAACGGTGGCAACATATGTTACCGATTTCGGTTCGGAGGCTCTGCTTAAATGCGAGAATGTAATCTGCCTGCCGCATCTCGGTGCGTCCACGCCCGAGAGTGAGGAAAACTGTGCGGTTATGGCGGCAAACGAAATTAAGGACTTTTTGGAAAACGGCAATATCAAAAACAGCGTGAACTTCCCCGAATGCGATATGGGCAAAAGGACAGGCGAAAGAATCACAATATTGCACAAGAACGTTACGGGTATGATTAAGAAAATCACCGATGCGTTAGAGAGCCTTAATATAGCCAATATGATTAACAAGAGCAAGGGTGACAACGCATACACGATGATTGATGTTGACGGCAGATGTGACGCCGCGGCAATCGATACGATTGCCGCAATGCCCGATGTAATAAAGGTTACGCTTTTGTAATCGGAAATATGTTTTTGTACAAAATAATATTTGATAAAATGCAGTAAGACAGATGGTTGCGTATGCCACAGGCATATGAGGAAAGTCCGGGCTCCACAGGGCAAGAATGCAAGCTAACGGCTTGCGAAGGCGACTTTAGGGAAAGTGCAACAGAAAGATACCGCCCGTTTATACGGGTAAGGGTGAAAAGGCGAGGTAAGAGCTCACCCGTTCCCGTGGTGACACGGGAACGCTGTAAACCCCATTCGGAGCAACGCCTGATACAGAGGTTAAGTCGGCCCGACATCTCTGAATACGGCGGCTTGAGGCAGGCGGTGACGTTTGTCCCAGATAGATGACCATCCGCGACAGAACCCGGCTTACGGCTTGCTGTAATTTATATGAAACATTAACCGCCATCTCGGCTTGCCCGAGAGGGCGGTTTTGTATGTACCTTGCAAGGACAAACGGTTCAAAAATACGGTGATTTTTTATTTACAAGGCATATCGGGTTTAACTCCCGTGTGCTCGGGGAGGCAAAAGATAAAAAATATTTCGAAATTTTTCACAATATTTTGTATTTGGTCGAAATTTTGATTGACTGAAAGCCGTAAAAGTGATATAATAAAATAGTTTTAATGTATGCATTTTAATAAGGACCCCCACCGCTTATAAAAGCGGGGGACATCTTAATTTAGTTATAAATGTGTGCAAAATTGAATTTGAACAGGATGTGATAACGTGCAAAAGAGCGGAAATACGCATACTCCGGCAGGACTTACGGATATACTTGTCAAAGAATGCGAATTAAAGTTTAAAATTGAAACAGCGGCAAGGGAGGTCTTTGCCCGACACGGTTATCATGTTGTTCAGCCGCCGATGTTTGAATATTATGACGTGTATGACGCAGCGGTTACAAAAGCCGAAAATATGTTTAAATTTTTCGATAACAACGGACGAATGCTGGCTCTGCGCCCCGACCTCACGACTTCGGTTGCGAGAATAGCGGCGACAAAACCTCTCGGCGAGCTTCCGTACAGGATTGCATATTCGGGAAGCGCGTTTCGCAATGACGAAACGTTCAGCAACGACCGCCGAAGAGAATTCTCTCAGGCAGGTATAGAGCTTATCGGCAACGGCGGTACGGACGCAGACGCAGAGGTTATAGAAATCGCGATAGAGGCTTTGCTCAAATTCGGAGTAAAAGACTTTCAGATTGATATGGGTCACGCTGACTATTATAAGGGCTTGGCGGAAATTGCGGGACTTGACCCGATAGTATCGGATAAGCTCAGGGCGAACATAAACGATAAAGATTTTGTTGCCATTGAGGGGATTTTGGACGGAATCGATATTGACGAAAAGCTTAAAGAGGTGTTTATGGAGCTGCCGAAAATGTTCGGCGGCATCGAAACGGCGGTTGCGGCGGCAAAGAACCCGATTATAGGTGAAAAGTCGCGTGCGGCTCTCGAAAACTTGATTTCGGTATATGAGATTTTAAAAGGAAAAGGTCTGGATAAGTATATTTCAACCGACCTCGGTATGGTTCCGAACCTTGACTATTATACCGGTATAATTGTCAAGGGATTTGCAAAAGGAGTAGCTTTTCCCATTTGTTCGGGCGGTCGATACGACAACCTTACCGAAAAGTTCGGAAAGGCTTTGCCGGCAACGGGAATAGCTATCGGAATCGAGCGTGTTATGACGGCTCTGTCGGATATTCGTGAGAGAAATGACGAGAATGCGTCAGAGTATATAACCGTTGCTCTTGCAAAGGGCAGACTTGCGGAGCTTTCGATAAACATATTCGAAAAGCTCGGCTTTGATGTACAAGAGATGAAATCAAAGACGCGAAAGCTTATTTTCACAGATGAAAAGAACAAGTTTAAGTTTATTCTTGTAAAAGCATCGGACGTTCCCGTGTATGTTGAGTACGGTGCGGCGGATATTGGCGTGGTCGGAAAAGATACACTTTTGGAGAGCGGAAAAGATGTTTATGAGATAATGGATTTGGGATTCGGTAAATGTCGAATGGCGGTTGCCGGACCGTCGGAGATGCGAGACAAACTTGTCGGAAGAAATATTATGAGGGTGGCGAGCAAGTATCCGCATATTGCGAGAGATTACTTCCACCGCGTCAAAGGTCAGACGGTTGATATTATCAAACTTAACGGTTCAGTCGAACTCGGACCTCTTGTCGGACTTTCGGACGTAATAGTAGATATAGTCGAGAGCGGAAAGACCTTGAAAGAAAACGGCCTTGAGGTTTTGGAGGACGTTTGCGAACTTTCGGCAAGGCTTGTTGTCAACAGGGTCAGCCTTAAAATGCATCGCGAACGTATTTTGAAGCTTATGTCCGACATAAAATCAGAGCTTTAGGAGCTTTAGAGAAACACGCAATTGATGAAAGGACGAAACAATATGACAATTTATCCTGCGATAGACATAATAGACGGCGCGTGCGTCAGGCTTGTAAGAGGCGATTATTCTCAAAAGACAAAGTTTGCCGATGACCCGCGCGAGGTTGCGAAGAAATGGGAATCACTCGGCGGAGAGTTCATTCACATTGTCGATTTGGACGGGGCAAGAGCCGGAACAATGCCGAACGCCGGTTTGATTTGCGGTATTGCGGCTGCGGTGAATGTTCCGATTGAGGTCGGCGGCGGAATCCGCGATATGAACGCGGTTAAAAGGTATTTGGATAACGGTGTTGAAAGGGTTATTGTCGGTACATCGGCTCTGTCCGACCCTGAATTTTTGAAACGGGCAATAGATATATACGGCGGCAGGATTGCGGTCGGAATAGACGCAAAGGACGGTATGGTTGCCGTTAACGGATGGGAAGAAGTGAGCGGTGTTTCCGCAATTGCGCTTGCCGAAAAGGTTTGTGCGATGGGCGCGGAACATATAATATACACGGATATTGCAACGGACGGAATGCTAAGCGGCCCCAATACGGCGGCAATGGCGGAAATGGCAAATGCCGTTTCGGCAGGAATCATCGCCTCGGGCGGTGTTACCACGGTTGAGGATATAAAACGGCTGTGTGAAACCGGTGTTAAAGGCGCGATAATCGGAAAGGCGCTGTATACGGACAGAATTTCTTTGCCCGATGCGATTGCAGCGGCAAGCATTTCGATTGACCAAAACCGGACAGACGAAAAAATATAAATGAATGGAGATAAAAAAATGGCAAATACGGATTTTATTAAGGATTTAAAGTTTGATGACAGAGGATTGATACCTGCCGTTGCACAGGATGCAACAAGCGGAGAAATTCTGATGCTGGCTTATATGAATGAGGAGAGCATAAAGATGACGCTGGAGAGCGGTCACGCGACATATTTCAGCCGCAGCAGACAAGAGCTTTGGGAAAAGGGTTCGCATTCGGGACACCTTCAGCTTGTCAAGGAAATTCTTGTGGATTGTGATATGGACGCGATTGTTTTAAAGATTGAACAAATCGGTGCGGCGTGTCACACGGGTCATCCGTCATGCTTTTATCGAAAGATTGTTGACGGAAAGACGGTTGAAATCCCAACCGGTCTTGATACCAACCCCAAAATTTTGTACGATGTTTATAATGTAATAGTTGACAGAGTTAAAAATCCGAAAGAGGGTTCTTATACCAATTACCTGTTTGAAAAGGGCATTGACAAGATGCTCAAAAAAGTTGGCGAAGAATCGGCAGAGGTTATTATTGCGTCAAAGAATTATGTTAAAGCCGAGGTACAATATGAAACAGCCGATTTGTTATATCACCTTTCGGTTGTCCTCGTTGAACAGGGACTTACATGGGACGATATATTCGCGGAATTGCGTTCGCGCTATAACAAATAAATTTCGGCTTTGAATACATACAAAAGAGATGCATAAAATATGAAGAAATACTATAAGCTGCTTATTATTCCGTGCGTAATTGTTGTTATATCACTGTATTTTATAGGAATAGATGTCATCAACCGCACAGACAGAGTTGACGACCCGACACAAAAGGCGGCGGAGGTTGCGCATTATCTGTACGGTGTTGAATCCGACAATGGTGAAGATAACGGCGGCGAAACGGGTAATTCGGAACAAAACGCCGATAATTCGGCATCGGAACCGAACGGCGATGGGAATTCCGCCAAGAATCAGAAAAGTGATGAATCGGCGGCAAATGAAAATTCCAATCCGCCCGAACTTAAAAACAATTCGGGTAAGGTAAACATAAACACGGCAACAAAAGAAGAGCTTACCACGCTTGACGGAATAGGCGAAAAGTATGCTGAACGGATAATAGAAACGCGCGAGCGGCGCGGCGGTTTTACGTCAATTGAACAGATAACCGAGGTTAAGGGCATAGGTCAAAAGCGGTTTGAAAAAATCAAGGACGAAATCACCGTCGGTGAACCGGGCGAAAATAAATAGGGAGGAAAAAGATAAATGAACTTTTTTTCAAACAGATATGACAAGCCGGGTCGAGGCATAGACCCGGACGCTCCGCAAAAAAGGAGCTTTTTCAGATACATTGATATATTTCGCAGAAAGCCGATGCATTTCATAAAGGCGAATCTGCTGTATGACGCGGTTGGATTTATATTCGCCCTTCCTTTTTTTATCGCGTTCTTTTTTCTGTTCAGCGCAATGTTTTTTGCCTCGGAACAGACAGGGGAGTTATCGGTGTATATGGCGGCGATAATGGCGTTTTTTACCACGGGTGCGTATATTTCGGTAATGGGAATAGGCCCCGTAACGGCAGGTATGACTTATATATACCGAAATTATGCAAGAGAGGAACACGCGTGGCTTTGGAGCGATTTTAAAGATAATTTTAAAACCAACTTTAAACAAGCGGCAATAGTGTATGTAACAGATATAATTGTTTTGGTTTTGCTTTATGTTGCCTTTTCGTTTTATTCTCAAATGGGCGGCCGGATAGCGTACATAAAGTATGTAATTATAGTGATTACAGCGGTCTTTATGATGATGCATATGTATATATATCAAATGATGGTTACGTTTGAGCTGTCGCTTAAAGACCTGTATAAGAATGCGCTTTTGTTTACGCTCGGAAGGCTTCCGAGTAATATTTTCGTATTGCTTGTTGTCGGGGCGGTGCATATTGCCCTGCCGTTCTTTTTGGCAGTGGTAACGGGCAAGTATTTTATTTGGGTTCTGATGATTTTTGCGGCATTGGAGATTTTTATGACACAATCGCTGATGTCATTTTTGGTGAATTTTAACGCTTATCCCAAGATAAAAAAATATATGCTTGACCCGGCAACGGCAGGCAAGGTCGAAAAGCGTGCAACGTGCATATTTGACGATGATGTCAGAGCGAGTAAAAACGGTGAAATTTAGATAAATCCAAAGATTAAAGAGGTCGGGCAATGCTTGAAAAGATACACAATCCGAGTGATATTCAAAATTTGAATACAGAAGAGCTTAAATGCCTTGCCGGGGAAATCCGCGAATTCCTGATTGAACATATTTCACGGACGGGCGGACACCTTGCGGCAAATCTGGGCGTTGTCGAGCTGACCCTTGCGTTGTTTTTGGAATTTGACCCTTATAAAGACAGGATTATATGGGATGTAGGACATCAGGCGTATGTTCATAAAATACTCACGAACAGAGCCGACAAGTTTGATACATTGAGAAAACAAGGCGGACTTTCGGGCTTTCCGAAATTTTCGGAAAGCACGGCGGACGCGTTTAATTCGGGTCACAGCTCAACGTCGGTATCGGCGGCGGCAGGCTTTGCTGCCGCGGCGGCACTGAACGGCACGAGTGAGCGTGCCGTTGCGGTAATCGGTGACGGAGCAATGACGGGCGGTATGGCATATGAGGCTCTGAATCATGCCGGAAGTGCGAGGCTTCCGATTATTGTGGTCTTAAACGATAATGGTATGTCAATATCCAAAAATGTCGGAGGTATCTCAAAACAGCTGAAACGAATCAGGGTAACGGCGAAGTATTTAAGGCTTAAATCAAATGTAAAGTCAACGCTTGACAGGATCCCGATAATAGGCCCGCCGCTCAAAAAATTTGTCCAGGGCGTTAAAAACAGGGTTCGGGCGATTCTTCTTCCGAGCGTGATTTTTGAGGATTTCGGCTTTAAGTATATGGGCCCCGTGGACGGACACAACATCTCGGATATGAGAGAGGTTTTTGAGCGTGCAAAAGAACAAAACGAACCGGTTTTGGTTCACGTTTATACGAAAAAAGGAAAGGGATATGCCCCTGCGGAGAAAAATCCCGATTATTTTCACGGTATATCATCGTTTGATGAAAAGACCGGTATAGAGAGTAAGCCCCACGCGGAAACATGGTCGGACTTTTTCGGAACATACCTTTGCGCAATGGCGAGTGAAAATAAAAAGATAACCGCGGTTACGGCGGCAATGCCGCTCGGTACCGGGCTGACCGAATTTGCGTCAAAATATCCCGACAGATTTTTTGATGTTGCAATAGCCGAACAGCATGCGGTAACATTCTGTGCGGCAATGGCAAAGGGCGGTCTTGCGCCCGTTGCCGCCATATATTCCACGTTCCTTCAGAGGGCGTATGACCAGATTCTTCACGATGTGTCGCTTATGAATCAGCACGTTGTGTTTTGCATCGACAGATGCGGCCCGGTCGGAAGCGACGGAGAAACACACCAGGGTGTGTTTGATATTGCGTATATGTACCAGATGCCGAATATGCAGATTCTTTCGCCGTCGGACAAGACTGATTTTGCATCAATGCTCGATTGGGCGGTGAACCGCGCCGCGCACCCCGTTGCGGTGAGATACCCGCGCGGCGAGATAATCGACCGCGCCGGTACGGGACTTGGAGATATAGAGGATGTAAACAAGTCGCGGCTTGTCAAGGATGGCAAGGATATACTCATTGCCGCGGTGGGCATAACGCTTTATGATGCACTAATCGCGGCAGATATTCTCGAAAAGCGCGGAATCTCGGCGGCTGTTGCCGATGTGCGCTGTGTAAGACCGATTGATTCAGACTTTATGCGCAAAGGCGCGGCGGATAAGCGCGCGGTTGTATCGATTGAGGACGGAATCGTGACGGGAGGATTCGGACAGCAGTTAGAGGATGTACTCGGCGTACAGATTTTAAAGTTCGGCTATCCGACAGAGCCGATAGAACAAGGCAGCGTTGAACAGATAAAGATAAGATACGGACTCGACAGCGAGAGTATCGCCGACAGAGTTGAGAAATACTTGACAAAATGATGTTCATAACATCGCGCCGCGATGCCGTGAACGATGAGATATGAGGGATTTAAATCGGAGCAACGCTTCTGCTTTGCTTGCAAAGAGCAGAGCTTGCGACAGATTGCAATAGCCGCAGGGAGCATTGGCTCCTCAGGATTTCAGTAGGAGATTATGACTCCCACTGAAATTTCGGAATGGAACCCGCCGACTATGAGGCAGAGGACATCTGCGGCAACGTTATATTGCCGAATCAATGCGGCGGGTAAGGAGATTTAAGATGCAAAAACAAAGACTTGATGTGTTTCTTGCCGAAAACGGTATGGCAAAAAGCCGCAGCGAGGCTCAATCGTTGATTAAATCGGGGAATGTTTTTGTTGACGGAAAGGCGGCGGCAAAGTCGGGCGAGAGTGTGAGCGGAGACGAAAGTATAGAAATCCGCGGCGAACGCTGTGCTTATGTGAGCCGCGGCGGACTTAAACTTGAAAAAGCCGTGAGGGTTTTTGAAATAGATTTAGCCGAAAAGGTTTGTATGGATATAGGTGCGTCAACGGGTGGCTTTACCGATTGTATGCTCAAAGGCGGCGCAAAAAAGGTTTATGCGGTCGATGTCGGCAGAGACCAGCTTGACAAATCCCTGGCCGATGATGAGAGAGTCGTCAATATGGAACAGACCAACATACGATATTTAGACAATGATACGATTGATGATGATATAGGCTTTTTTTCCGTTGATGTGTCATTTATATCGCTGACTATGGTCTTGCCGAAAGTGTCGGAACTTTTATCGGACAGCGCATCGGGCGTGTGTCTGATAAAGCCGCAGTTTGAGGCAGGCAGAGAAAACATAGGCAAAAAAGGAGTTGTACGCAGCCCTGAGATTCACAGAGAGGTTATGCAAAAGATATTTGACTTTGCCCGAAATATCGGATTCGGAATACTCGGATTGGATTTTTCGCCGATAAGAGGTCCTGAGGGTAACATTGAATATCTGATGTATTTATCAAACGGCGGCGATACAAAATGCGGCACAGCCGATATTGATGAGGTTGTAAGGCTTTCGCACTCGGGTGCGGTCTGATTGACGGCGGTTTAAAAATAACATAAAGTGATTATGAGAGAAGATGTTTATGAAGAATATAGCATTGATACCAAATGAAACGCGGGATTTGAATCTCGCCGAGACAAAAAATATAATCGAAATACTTAAAAGCTTCGGGGCGGAGGTCGCTCTCGAACAAAAGTTCCGTAACAAGGTCTGCGGTGTTCAATTCGGAACTCTGACCCAAATTTTAAAATCCGCAGAGGCGGCAATCGTCCTCGGCGGTGACGGAACAATACTCGGTGTTGCGCCGCAAGCGGCGGTGTACGGTGTTCCGATTCTCGGTATAAATTTAGGAAATCTCGGATTTTTATCACAGGCCGAGCGCGGAGATTATTCGGTATTTAAGAGATTGTTCAGCGGCGAATACAGCGTGACGAGCTGTATGATGCTCGACGCGGTAAAGGTAAGCCGCGGCGTTGAGGGTCGGCGTTATCTCGCCCTTAACGATATTGTTGTGACGGCGGGCGGCGGTTCGAGAATGATTAATATTTCGGCGGCAATAAACGGAACGAACATCGGTTTGTATTCCGCCGACGGATTGATTGTTGCATCGGCGGTCGGGTCGACGGCGTATTCTCTGTCCGCAGGCGGTGCGGTATTGCACCCCGACCTTGACGCGATGATAATAACGCCGATTTGTCCGCATACTTTAAAGGCGCGCAGCACGGTTGTACCGGCGAGCGATGAAATATGGCTGAGCCCTGCACAGCCGTATCGGTCGGAAATATCGATTCTTGCGGACGGGAATCAGGTTGATGTTCTTAAAACCGATGAATTTATAAAGGTTACCAAATCAAAGTACAGAACAAGGCTTATCAAGCCGAAAGACAAGAACTTTTTTGACGTGCTGAGAGAAAAATTATCGGATTGATATAAAATGATATAATTAAAAACGGAGGTGCGAATATGCTGAGAGAACTTCATATTAAAAATGTGGCGGTTATAGAGGAAACCTCGGTTGAATTCAACGAGGGATTTCAGGCGCTTACGGGTGAAACGGGCGCAGGTAAGTCAATACTGATTGATTCAATCGGTATGGCTTTGGGTGCGAGAACCAACCGTGACCTTATCAGAACGGGTGCGGAATATGCGTCTGTGGATTTGGCTTTTGAAATTGACAATGCCGAAACGGCGGCGAATCTGACCGAGCTGGGCATAGACTGTGAGGACGGAATGGTTTTGATAAGCCGAAAGGTTCAGGCGGACGGCAAGAGCAAGTGTCATATCAACGGCAGGCTCACGCCGCTTAACGTTGTGCGTGAGGCAGGAGCCTTGCTTATCACCATACACGGTCAAAATGATAATCAGAGTATTCTGTCACCCAAAATGCACATAAAGTTTGTTGATGAATACGGTTCGAATGCGGACTTGCTCGATGAATACGGAAAGCAATACGAAATTGTGCGCGGTTTAAAGACTGAGCTTGCCGCTCTGGAGAGTGACGAGAGAGAAAAAGATAAGCTGATTGAACTTTTATCGTTTCAGACAGACGAGATAGAGGCGGCAAAGCTGAAAAGCGGCGAAGAGGAAGAACTTGAAGAAAGACGCAGCTTTTTACAAAATGCCGAAACAATATTTGATGCCGCAGAGGGGGCATATTATGCGCTTTCGGGTTCGGATGACGGCGAAGGAATAGAACGGGGCGCGTGTGATGAACTCGCCGAGGCGCTGAGATGTCTTGAACGCGCCATCGATTATGCGCCAAAACTTTCGGAATGCTATGATACGCTTTCATCGGTTATGGCGGATATGGATGATGTTCGTCATGAGTTGAGAGGGTTTTCGGACAGGACGGAATATGACCGCGGCGAGCTTGACGGCATAGAGGGACGGCTCAGCCTTATATTCAATCTGAAACGTAAATACGGAAGCACGGTTGATGAAATAATCGAATACGGCGAAAAGTCAAAAGAAAGACTTTTGTCAATACAGCGCAGCGATGAGCGCAGAACGGAAATCAAAGAGGAGCTTAAAAAACAAACCGAGATACTCGGCGGTATTGCGGAGCGGCTCACCAAGGCGAGAGTTGACGCGGCGCTGAGACTTCAGGAAAGCATAATGAACGAGCTTGCCGATTTGGATATGCAAAAGATGAGATTTTCGGCGGAGATAACGCCGCTTACCGATTCGGACGGCGAGGTGAAGTATACACCGAACGGTTGTGACAGCGTGGAATTTTTGATTTCGGCAAACCCCGGTGAGGAGCTGAAGCCGCTTTCGAAAATCGCATCGGGCGGCGAGATGTCGAGGATTATGCTTGCGGTCAAGTCGGTTTTGTCCGATACCGACAATGTCGAGGCGATGATTTTTGACGAGATAGACACGGGCGTCAGCGGACGAGCGGCGCAAAAGATTGCGGAAAAGATGGGCAAGCTTGCACAGACAAGACAGATTTTGTGTATAACCCACCTTGCACAGATTGCCGCGATGGCTGATTATCAATATTTGATAGAAAAGCATACCGAGGGCGACAGCACAAAGACAACGGTTTCGCTTGTAACGGACGAGCGGCGCAGAGAAGAACTTGCGCGGATAATCGGAGGCGTTAAAGTGACCGAACTTACTTTGAATGCTGCACAAGAGATGCTCGATATGGCGGCAGAGCAAAAAAAGAAATCTTGATTGAGATTGGAAATTTTATGCTATGGAACAGACGGGATATGTAACGAAGGTATCGGATAATCGGATAAAGGTCAGGGTGATAAGAGAGTCATCGTGCGGCGGAAATTGCGTTTCGTGCAAGGGATGTCCGTCGGGGATTCAGCTGATTGAGTGCGCGGCATATGACGGCGCGGCGGTCGGTGACAGGGTGATTCTTTATGCCGATTCAAAAAGCGTGATAGGCGGCGCGGCAGTCGGGTATGCGGTTCCTGCGGCGTTGGCAATTTTGGGCTCTGTTGGCGGATTTGCACTGTACTCGACCGATATTGCATCGGTGACAGGCGCGGTTTTGGGAATCGCGTTCGGATTGGGCTTGGCAAAAATTATTTCGGCACGCCGAAAGATACTGATAAAAGCCAAACCGTTTGAGAATAATACAAGTAACAAATAAAAGACGGGAAAACAGATAACTATGTTAATTTCAGCACAGAATATAACAAAAAAGTTTTCGGATAACGTTGTGTTCGAAAATGTGAGTCTTACGATTGAGGACGGCTGTCGATACGGATTAATCGGTGTGAACGGAGCGGGGAAGTCAACGCTTTTGACTGTCCTGCTCGGTGAATCCGAATCCGACAGCGGCGAGGTCTATCGCAAAGCGGATTTGAATGTCGGCGTATTGAAACAAAATTCGGGGCTTGATCGCGACAGCACGATTATATGCGAGATGCAGCAAGCGTTTGACGATGTTTTGGCGGCGGAGGACCGTATGCGCGAGATAGAGGATGAGATGTCGCGCCTGACCGAGAATGACAGCGCCGAATACAAGCGGCTTGCGGCGGCGTATTCGGCGAAGCAAGCATATATAGACAGCCGTGACGGATACAACACCGATGTTAAAATCAAGACGGTTTTAACGGGAATGGGTTTTGCGGACAAGCCGTATGATACGCCGATAAAGCTTTTGAGCGGCGGAGAGAAGACAAGGCTTGCCATAGCAAGATTGTTGTTGGAAGAACCCGAGTTGCTCGTTCTTGACGAGCCGACAAACCACCTTGATTTTAAGACATTAAACTGGCTTGAAGAATATCTGATGTCATACAAAGGTGCGATATTTGTTATATCGCACGACAGATATTTTTTGGATAAGACGGTTGATAATATATTCGAAATTTCACGGCACAGACTCAGCTCTTATAAGGGTAATTATTCGGCGTATCTTGTACAAAAGCAAGAGAGATACGAGCGCAGTATCAAAGAATATAAGGCACAGCAGGAAGAAATCGCCGCCTTGCAGACATATATAGACAAGAATATGGCGCGCGCCTCGACCTCGGCGAGCGCAAAGTCAAGGCTTAAAATATTAGAGAATATGGAGGTCCTGGAAGACCCCGAATTCAGTGAAAGAAAGATACGACTCAGATTCGAGAAAACAAAAGACCCATATAAAGATGTACTCACGGTCAAGGATTTGACCGTGACGGTCGGGACAGAACGCAAGGACTTATGCTCACACATTGATTTGGATATAAAGCGCGGCGAAAAGATTGCGTTTATCGGCGATAACGGAATAGGAAAATCCTCGTTTTTTAAGACGATTTTGGATATGATTCCGCACTATGTCGGAAGCTTTGAATGGGGCAAGAATACCACGATAAGTTATTATGAACAGGAAAATTTAAATCTTGACCCAAAACGTCAGGCGATAGATGAGCTTTGGGACCGTTTTCCGCATATTCCCGAGGCACAAATACGAAAGATGCTCGGGAGCGTTCTTTTGACAAAAGAGGAGGTTTTTCGACCCGTAGAGGTTTTGAGCGGCGGTGAGAGGGCAAGGCTTGCGCTTTGCATAATTATGCTTGAAAAGTCAAACGTCCTGCTTTTGGACGAGCCGACAAACCATCTTGACCTTAACTCAAAAGAGGTGTTGGAGGCTGCTTTGAACGATTTTGGCGGAACGGTTATATTTATATCGCACGACCGTTATTTATTGAATAAAGTTCCCGATAAGATAGTCGAGATAACTCGGGACGGAGCGGTTGTGTATGACGGAAATTATGAGTATTATAAAGAGCGTTCGCAACAGCAGGCAAAGGCGGCAGAGCCGCCGAAAGAGACGAAAAAGAAAACGGATGGCGGCTATCGCAGCCGTGAAATGCGCCGTGCGGACGCGATGAGAAAGCAACAGATTAAACAGATAGAGGACGAAATATCATACCTTGAACAAACGTGCAAGACCCTTGAAGAAGAACTGTCCTGTGAAGAGGTATACAGCAGCTTTGAACTCACACGCGAAAAATCGCTTGAACTCGAAAGCGCGAACAAGCGGCTCGAAGAATGTTTTGAGGAATGGGAAAAGCTATCTGAGGAGTAGAGGAAACAAACGGTTGTAAATAATTTTAAGGAGAATACATATGAATAAAATCGGTTTTGATAATGACAAATATTTGAGTATGCAATCCGAGCATATTCGTGACAGAATTGAACAATTCGGAGGAAAACTTTATCTTGAATTCGGCGGAAAGCTCTTTGATGACTATCACGCGTCGCGCGTTCTGCCGGGTTTTCAGCCGGACAGCAAGCTGAGAATGCTGCTTCAACTTAAAGATAATGTGGAAATAGTAATAGCCATAAATGCTGCGGATATAGAAAAGAACAAGCTCCGCGGAGATTTGGGTGTTACATATGATATGGATGTGATAAGGCTTATCGATTGTTTCAAAACAATCGGTCTTTATGTCGGAAGCGTGGTAATAACCCGTTTCGGCGGTCAGCCTAAGGCAGAGGCTTTTCAAAGACGGCTCGAAGCCTTGGGTATACCTGTGTATCGTCATTATACGATTGACGGGTATCCGTCCGATATTCCCAAAATCGTCAGCGATGAGGGCTATGGCAAGAATGAGTATATAGAAACGTCAAGAGATTTGATTGTTGTGACCGCCCCGGGCCCGGGCAGCGGAAAAATGGCGACCTGTATGTCACAGCTCTATCACGATAACAAGAGAGGAATCCAAGCAGGATATGCCAAATTCGAAACCTTTCCCATATGGAACATTCCGCTCAATCACCCGGTGAATCTCGCATATGAGGCGGCAACGGCGGACCTGAACGATGTGAATATGATTGACCCGTTTCACCTCGAGGCATATGGCGAAACAACCGTAAATTATAACCGCGATGTTGAGATATTCCCCGTTGTTGCGGCAATGCTCGAAAAAATTATGGGCAAAAGTCCGTATAAATCGCCGACCGATATGGGCGTTAATATGGCAGGTAATTGTATAATAGACGATGACGCGGTATGTGAGGCGTCAAAACAGGAGATATTGCGCAGGTATTATACCGCGCTTTGTGACGAAAGGCGCGGAAGCTGTGATAAAGACGTGGTAATGAAACTTGAGCTTTTGATAAAGAAAGCGGGCATAAACATAAAAGACCGTCCCGTTGCGGGCGCGGCGCTGATTAAGGCGGATGTTACCGATTTACCGGCGGCGGCAATCGAACTCCCCGACGGAAAGATTGTGACGGGTCGAACATCAGAGCTGCTTGGCGCGTCATCGGCACTGCTTTTGAATGCGCTTAAAGAACTTGCGGATATTCCCGATGAGGTGCATCTCATATCCCCGTCCGCAATCGAACCGATTCAAAAGCTCAAAGTTGAGCATTTTGGCAACAGAAATCCGAGATTGCATACCGACGAAACACTCATTGCCCTGTCTATCTGTGCGGCAACAGACCCGAATGCAGATGCGGCAATGCAACAGCTCGGAAAGCTCAGAGGATGCGAGGTTCATTCATCTGTTATGTTATCGGCGGTTGACGAAAAGATTTTCAGACGTCTCGGTATGAATCTGACTTGTGAGCCGTGTTATCGTGGCACGGCACAGGACGACAATGCCGAGAGTATCGGATAGGTGTCGTGTGTTTTGATAAAAAGAGGAAGAATTAATGGCTAAGAATT
The DNA here is from genome assembly GCA_900545865.1 of uncultured Eubacteriales bacterium. Classification (GTDB taxonomy): domain Bacteria; phylum Bacillota; class Clostridia; order Monoglobales; family Monoglobaceae; genus UMGS1820. The sequence goes on along the minus strand of URAN01000017.1, from coordinate 33,681 downwards.
ACGAAAAAACGATACGTGCGTGTTTTATCGGTTATATTGTTCAGGCAATAGTGAATAACTTTGCACCGCTGTTGTTCATTACGTTTCAGACGACATATGATATACCGCTTGCGCAAATAACGACTCTTATCACGATAAACTTTGCCCTACAGCTTATGACCGATTTAGCGGCGGCGTATTTTACCGATAAAATCGGGTACAGAGCATCCGTGCTTATTGCGCATACCATGGCGGCTCTGGGATTAATCGGGCTTGCGGTCTTTCCGTCTGTTATGCCGTCACCCTTTGTCGGATTGGTTATGGCGGTGGTGCTTTATGCAATCGGCGGCGGATTGCTGGAGGTAATAGTAAGCCCGATGGTTGAGGCGTGTCCGAGCGAGCATAAAGACAGGACGATGAGTATGCTGCATTCGTTCTATTGTTGGGGTTCGGTCGGTGTTATCCTTGTGTCAACATTGGTGTTTTGGCTGTTCGGAATACAAAACTGGCGGATTTTGGCGGCTTTGTGGGCAATTGTTCCCATTGCAAACGGAATTGCATTTATAAATGTTCCCATTATATCAATGGAGGAATCCACGGGCGAGAGTACGCCGATGTCACAGTTGTTCAAGATAAAAATGTTTTGGATATTCATAGTTTTGATGTGCTGTGCCGGGGCGAGTGAGCTTGTCATAAGTCAATGGGCATCGGCGTTCGCCGAAAAGGCACTCGGTATATCGAAATCGCTCGGCGACCTGCTCGGGCCGACATTGTTTGCCGTTCTTATGGGGTTGTCAAGAGTTATTTACGGAAAGTACGGTGATAAGATTGGACTTGACAGAATGATGATTTTAAGCTGTGCCTTATGTGTGATTGCATATCTGATGATTGCCTTGTTTGACTCGGCGGTGATAGGCTTGACGGGAATTGCGATAAGCGGTTTTGCAGTCGGCATAATGTGGCCGGGAACGTACAGCAAGGCGGCAGGCGTGATGAAGGGCGGCGGAACGGCGATGTTTGCGTTCTTGGCTCTTGCCGGAGATTTGGGCTGTACGAGCGGCCCGACATTTGCCGGTTGGACGGCGGCGGTGTTCGGTGACAATCTGAAAGTCGGAATCCTGTGCGCGACCGTTTTTCCCGCCGTGATGCTGATGACGCTTTTGATGACAAGAAATTCATTGGCGCACAAATCACAGCAATAATATCAATAACGGAATGCGATATACATTTAATATTTGCGGACATTTTATATTGCAATTTATTATTTTTAAAAAAAGTCAAAAAAAGGCTTGCAATTATTTTTGGTTTGTGATATAATATTTGAGTTGAATAAGGACAGTCCTCTGCTATCTGTGGCAAGAATGCCCGTTAAAAGAAAGGAAAATGTAAAAATGGATATTTTACAGCAAATTACACAGGAACAAATCAGAACAGACCTTCCTCAGCTCAGCATCGGCGATACCGTGCGTGTCTATGTAAAGGTTAAAGAAGGAAACAGAGAAAGACTTCAGATGTTCGAAGGAACAATCATTAAAAAGAACCACGGCGGTATTCAGGAAACTTTCACGGTAAGACGTGTTTCGTATGGTGTTGGCGTTGAAAGAACTTTCCCGACAAACTCACCCAAAATCGACCACATCGATGTTGTAAGACACGGTCGTGTTCGTCGTGCTAAGCTCTACTATCTGCGTGACAGAGTGGGTAAGGCTGCTAAAGTTAAAGAAAAGCTTTAATATTGTTAAGGTTAAAGGAAGTGCAGTGGTGGTTATATTCTATAATCACCGCTTTTTTCTTAAAATACGAAAAAATACATAATTATATAAAGGGAAGTGTGCAGGTATGAATTTTGAAGATGAAAAAAAAGAACCGAACACAGGGGAAAATGAAGTTCGGACGGATACAGAATCCGAAGAAAAAGACGAGGTGAAAAAGCCCGTGAGTGTAGGAAAAGAAATTTTGGATTGGGTTGTCGCGATTGCGTTCGCGGTGATTGTTGCACTTGTGGTCAAAAACTTTGTCTTTACACTTGTTAATGTCAAAGGTGCATCAATGGAGCCGAGCCTTCATGACGGTGACAGACTTTTTGTGAACAGGCTTTTTTACACACCCGAAAAAGGCGATGTTGTAATATTCGAACCCGAGGTTGAAAAAGAGGCAATCGAGAGAACTGAGGGCGACCGCGGAATCTTACAGAGCCACAAATATTATGTAAAGCGTGTCATCGCGACAGAGGGCGACACGATTTATATTGATTTTAAAACGGGTGACGTGTATGTCAATGACGAAAAGATTGACGAGCCTTATATAAAAGAAAAGACTCACAACGAGGGTTCGTATATACGCGAGCTTGAGGCGAAAGGCTTGTACAGCAAGGATTCGCCGATAACCATTCCGATGGGTTACATCTTTGCGATGGGTGATAACCGAAACAACAGTAAGGACAGCCGTGAACTCGGCCCTATTCCGAAAGACGAGATTATGGGCGGAGCGGTATTCCGTTTTTGGCCGTTCGGCAGCATAGGCGGACTGCATAAAGACGAACAGGTATCGCTTGCAAACTGAATTTTAAAATAAACCGATGAAAGGATGGCGCGAATATGGAGATACAATGGTTTCCGGGGCATATGGCAAAGACGAGACGGCTTATATCCGAAAGCCTAAAGCTTGTCGATGTGGTAATCGAGCTTGTTGATTCACGTCTGCCGCTTTCATCGAGGAATCCCGAGATTGATTCCATTGTCGGCACGCGGCCGCGGATACTTGTTTTGAATAAGTGTGATATTTCGGACGAAGCGGTAAACCTGCACTGGCTTGAATACTTTAAGAGCCGCGGAACGGCGGCGTTCCTTGCGGACAGCCGCAGCGGAAACGGTTTTTCGGCTTTGATGCCTGCCGTTGACGCGGTTTTAAAAGAAAAGTTCGAGCGTGACCGCAGCCGCGGAATTCAGCGCAGCAGCGTAAAAATGATGGTTGTGGGGATTCCGAATGTGGGAAAGTCGTCGTTTATCAATCGCCTTGCATCGGGACATTCGGCAAAGACGGGCGACCGCCCCGGTGTTACCACCGCAAAGCAATGGATAAGAATATCGGGGAAGTACGAGCTTTTGGATACGCCCGGTATGCTGTGGCCTAAATTCGACAGCCCCGATGCGGGACGAAAAATTGCGTTCACGGGCGGTATCAAGGACGAAATAATGGATATTGAGGAGCTCGCATACTTTCTTATCGGGTTCTTGAAAAAGAATTATCCCGAACGGCTTATCGAACGGTACAAACTTTCGGAATCGGATTTGAATGAGGACGATTGGGATATTGTTATAAAAATAGGAAAAAAGCGCGGATGTATAATCTCGGGCGGAGAAACGGACACGCATCGCGCATCGGCTTTGATACTCGACGAATTCAGGTCGGCAAAGCTGGGGCGGATTTCGCTCGAAACGCCCGAATAATATGCACTACGGACGGCAGAGAATTAAGTCAGGGCAAGATAAGGCTTTATTCTTTCGCCGTTTTTAAATACTATGATATAATTATTGTTTTTTGGCGGATTTGTTATTTTGTCAAGCCGAATAAATATGCGCACGGCGGCGTTCTCGGCACACCGGATGATTTAAGACAATGATACTTTAATAAAAATGAAAATGAAAAACGAAACGGAGATTAGTATGTTAGACACAGCGGAAAAATTTTATAATATGGGATATAATTACATAGCCGGCATAGATGAGGTCGGGCGCGGACCGCTTGCGGGTCCCGTATGCGCGGCGGCGGTGATATTGCCGAGAGGATTCGCAATCGATGAGATAAACGATTCAAAAAAAATCAGTGAGAAAAAGCGCGAAAAACTGTATGACGTAATAATTGACGCGGCGGTTGCGTACAGCGTTGCTTTTGTCGAACCCGAGGTAATAGACGAGATAAATATTCGCCGCGCAACACACCGCGCGATGCAGGCGGCGGCGAACAGCCTGCCGCAGGCGGCGGACTTTTTGCTCGTTGACGGAAACGATAAAATTCCGTTTGATAATGTTGAATGTGAATATGTGATAAAAGGTGACGCGACATACGAGTGCATCGCCGCCGCGTCCATTTTGGCAAAGGTGACGCGAGACAGGTATATGTGCGAAACAGACGGCATTTATCCCGGCTATGACTTTGCCAAAAACAAAGGTTATGGTACAAAATCGCATATGGAGGGTATCCGAAGTCTTGGACTTACACCGATTCACCGAAAGACATTTATTACACCAAAGGTACTCGGGATTGAAAAATAGAGCCGAGAGACAGAGCCGAATCAAAATAGAGGTCGGGAGATTCGATTATGAAAAGATATAACAAGAACTTGGGCGATTTCGGCGAGTGTGCCGCGGCGGAATATTTAAAATCAGAGGGATATGAGATACTTGCACGGAATTTTCGCGCGGCTCACGGCGAGATAGATATTGTGGCGAGAGACGGCGGATTTTTGGTTTTTGTTGAGGTAAAAACGCGAAGTTCAGAAAAGTACGGATTTCCGTCCGAGGCGGTGGATTATAATAAGCGAAAACATATGCGGCTTGCGGCGGAGGAGTATTACCGCGCAAATCCGACCGACCTTGAAATACGGTTTGACGTGACGGAGGTGAGCGCCGCAATCGGCGGCGGTGTACCTCATCTGTTTGGCATAAATCATATTAAGGGCGTGGATATTTAGAATTTAAGGTTTAATCGGCGGTCATCTTATCTCGGTTTTGCAAACGGATATATGCCGAATTTTAAATTTTTGTTGTGAATATATTTTAAATTAACGGAGGTAATTGCAGTTATGAAAATTTTTGACGCACACTGTGACACGGTGTATGAGATATTAAATAAGGATTTGGAATTGAATGAAAACGGCCTGAATCTCGACAGGGCGAGAATGTCGGAATACGATTCGTACATTCAGGTGTTTGCCGCATTTGTGGACAAATGTGAGCTGACCGAGCCGCCCTTGGAGCGCGGTCTCAGGCTTATCGACAGATATAAAAGAGAGATAAAAAAATGCGGAATATCCGAGATATTGACAAAGGCTGACTTGGACAGAGCGCAAGACGGCGGCGTTCACTCGATTTTATCAATTGAGGGCGGCGAGGTTCTGCAAGGCAGCATTGCCGCGCTGAGGATGTTTTACAAGCTTGGCGTGCGGCTTATAACCCTGACGTGGAACTATGCCAACGAGATTGCTGACGGAATAGAAGAGGGCAGGGGTGCAGGTTTGACCGATTTCGGAAGAAGAGCTGTTGCCGAGATGGAAAACCTTGGTGTTTTGGTTGACGTTTCGCATCTTTCCGAGAGAGGTTTTTGGGATGTTGCCGAATGTGCGAGGTATCCGTTTGTTGCGTCGCATTCGTGTGCAAAGGCGCTTTGCGGTCACGCAAGAAATTTGACCGATGAACAGATTAAGGCAATCGCAAATTCGGGCGGCTGTATCGGTGTTAATTTTTATCCCGAGTTTTTGGCGGATGACGGGATAAGCTCAATCGAGACGATTGCAAAACACGCTGCATATACCATCAATGTCGGCGGCGAGGACGTTGCCGCGCTCGGTTCGGACTTTGACGGTGTTGAGTGCTTGCCCGACGGAATGAGAGGGGTACAGGATATGGCGCGTCTTGCGGATGCTTTCCGCAAAGAGGGTATATCCGCAGATATAACGGATAAGATTATGTTTAAAAATCTGTATCGTGTGTTCGGTGATTCCCTGTCGCGCAGCGACAAGGTACAGATGTGAGAATTTGACCGATATAACGATTTTGATATACTGTATTATGCACCGATAAGCGAATTGTCGGTATATTAAATTTGTTGTATATAACGGAAATTTAAAAAATATTTGTATATTTATTGCAATTTTTCACGATTTGTATTAAAATAGTAGTGTTACATATAATATTTACGGTGTATTTCAACACGCAAAATATTATTGCGATAAACAGGTTTTGGAGGTATAACAAATGGAACTTAAAATTTCAAAAAAGGCATCAGCAATCAGTCCTTCGCCGACTTTGGCAATCGACTCTAAATTCAAGGAAATGAAAAAAGAAGGGATTCCCGTTGTCGGTTTCGGCGCAGGAGAACCCGATTTTAACACCCCCGAGAATATCAAAAATGCGGGTATTGAGGCAATAAAAAACAACATCACGAAATACACGCCGGCATCGGGTACTCTTGAACTTAAAGCTGCGGTTTGTCAAAAGCTGAAAAGAGATACCGGTCTTGAATATTCGACATCGAACATTGTTATCAGCAACGGCGGAAAGCATTCTTTGACAAATACCTTTACCTGTATTTGCGACCCCGGTGATGAGGTTATTCTGCCTGCACCGTATTGGGTAAGCTATCCCGAAATGATTAAACTTGCGGACGCTGTTCCCGTTATCATTGAGGGCGCAGAGGAAAATAACTTTAAATTTACCGCGGAACAGTTAGAGAGCGCAATCACTTCGAAGACGCGTGCGCTTGTTCTTAACACACCGAGCAATCCGACAGGTATGGTTTATACCAAGGACGAGCTTGAAAAAATAGCGGAAATCGCGGTGAAGAACAACATATATATTATATTTGATGAAATATACGAAAAGCTTGTGTATGAGGGCGAACACACGAATATAGCGACCCTCGGCGATGAGATAAGAGATTTGACGATTATCGTCAACGGTCTTGCAAAGACTTATGCAATGACGGGCTGGAGAATTGGATTTGTTGCGGCAAACAAAAAGCTTGCAAAGGCAATGGGCAATATCCAGAGCCACGCAACTTCAAACCCGAACTCGATAGCACAGGCGGCGGCGGTTGAGGCACTCAACGGCGACCAGAGTATTATTGAAACGATGAAAAAGACATATATCGAACGCAGAGATTATATGGTTGACAAGATAAACAGCATTGACGGACTCAGCTGTAAGACTCCGCACGGCGCGTTCTATGTATTTATGAATGTAAAAGACGTATTGAACAAAGAACATTACGGAAAGATGATAAACACGGCGAACGAGCTTTGTCAAGATATTCTCGACCGTGCGCTTGTTGCGCTTGTGCCGAGTGAGGGATTCGGCGTTGACGGATATGTAAGATTGTCTTATGCGACATCCATGGACACGATAAAGACAGGTTTGGACCGCATAGAAAAGTATTTAAAAGGCGAGTTTAACGAGGTTGAATACAGCGACAACGAGCTTAACGCATAAGTTGGCGTTAAGGTGAACGTATGTTACCAATCCTATATGGGACGGTTCGTGGCCGTCCCGAACAAGTGTTTGCAAATTATGCGGATAATAAGTAACAGGGTTTCCGCAAAGGCAAACAAATGCCGAAAAAACAACACACACGAAAAACATATAAAAGAATGGAGATTTTTATGATAAAAGACAGCTATGAAAGTCCGTTAAATTCCAGATATGCGAGCCGTGAGATGAAATACATCTTTTCGCCCGACAAAAAATTTAAAACGTGGCGCAGGCTTTGGGTTGCTCTTGCCGAATCCGAAATGGAACTCGGTCTTTCGGTAACGCCCGAACAGGTTGCCGAGCTTAAAGAGCATATGGATGATATAAACTATGACGTTGCCGAGGCAAAGGAAAAAGAAGTTCGCCATGATGTAATGTCACACGTCTATGCTTACGGCGTACAATGCCCAAAGGCAAAGGGAATTATCCATCTCGGTGCGACCTCGTGCTATGTCGGGGACAATACCGATATTATCATAATGTATGAGGGCTTAAAACTTATAAAATCAAAGCTTTTAAAGGTTATATCGCTCCTTCGCGATTTCGCAATGGAATATAAGGATATGCCGACCCTTGGTTTTACGCATTTCCAGCCGGCACAGCTGACAACGGTGGGCAAACGCGCATCGCTTTGGCTGTGGGAGCTTGTTATGGATTTAGAGGACGTTGAATTTCAGCTGTCGCGCGCGGCACTTTTGGGTTCAAAGGGAACAACCGGAACCCAGGCGAGCTTTATGGAGCTTTTTGACGGCGATGTTGAAAAGGTAAAGGCGTTGGACAAAAAAATCTGTGAAAAGATGGGATATGACAAGGTTTATCCCGTTTCGGGACAGACATATTCGCGAAAGCTCGATTATCAGATGCTGTCTGTTCTCAGCGGCATTGCACAGAGCGCGTATAAATTTGCAAACGATATACGGCTTTTACAGCATCTCAAAGAGGTAGAAGAACCGTTTGAAAAGTCACAAATCGGCTCATCCGCCATGGCATACAAGAGAAACCCGATGCGCTCTGAGCGTATTTGTTCTCTGGCGAGATATGTTCTGGTTGACGCGCTCAATCCTGCGATTACGTCATCGACACAGTGGTTCGAGAGAACCCTTGACGATTCGGCGAACAAGCGTATAAGCGTTGCCGAGGCATTCTTGGCGGTTGACGCGATACTTAATATATATATGAACGTTGCGCACGGCTTGGTTGTATACCCAAAGGTAATACACAGCCGCGTTATGTCCGAGCTTCCGTTTATGGCGACCGAAAACATACTTATGGACGCGGTAAAGGCAGGCGGCGACAGACAGGAACTCCACGAGAAAATCCGTGTTCATTCAATGGCGGCGGCAAGGGTAGTAAAGGAGGAAGGCGGCAAGAACGACCTTATCGAAAGGATTGTTGCTGACCCGGCTTTCGGCTTGACAATGGAGGACGCGCTTGCGATATTAAAGCCCGAGAACTTTACGGGCAGAGCCGCAAATCAAGTGGAAGAGCTCGTTGCGAATTATGTCGACCCGTGTCTTGAAAAGTACGGCAGCGGTGCGGACGAAGTAGAATTGACGGTTTAATTTTAAATAGGGGATTCAGGGCGGTTTAAATTTAAATCGTCCTGTTGTGAATTAAAAAGCATATGAATATAATAGAAAGCAAGGTTGTAAAAATGAAAGTAGGTTTTATCGGCGGCGGAAATATGGGTGGCGCGTTAATCGGCGGTCTGACACAGAAATGCTGTACACCATCGGATATTGCGCTTTATGAAAAGGACGCTCAAAAGGCGGCGGCGTTTAAAGAAATGGGGATAAATACGGTTGAATCCGCAAGCGCGGCAGAGGCGGCATCGGAGATTATTGTCTTTTCGGTAAAACCGAATATAATCGACAGCGTTCTGTCCGAGATGAGCGGCGACAAAAATAAGATATACCTGTCGATTGCGGCAGGGGTCACGGTTGCGCATCTCGAAGAAATGCTCGGCGCGGACAAAAAGATTGTGCGGGCGATGCCGAACACTCCGGCACAGGTCGGATGCGGAATGACGGTCATATCGCCTAACAAAAATGTTGATGATGAGGATATAAAAAAGGTAAAAATGCTTTTGTCGGCGGTCGGAATGGTACAGCAGATGGACGAAAAGTTTATGAGTGTTGCCACCGCCCTGCACGGCAGCAGCCCGGCATATGTTTATATGTTCATTGACGCAATGGCAGACGCAGGCGTAAAATACGGTCTGACAAAACAACAGGCGCTTACGCTTGCCGCACAGGCGGTTGCAGGCAGCGCCGAGATGGTTTTGTCGTGCGGCGAACACCCGGAAAAGTTAAAGGATAACGTATGTTCGCCCGGCGGCACGACTATTGCGGCGGTGTGCGATTTAGAGAAAAACGGATTCAGAGGTATTGTACAAAGCGCAGTATGCGCCTGTGTTGCCAAAGCCGATGAGATGAGCAAATAGGAATCCGATTTAAAAGTGAGAGATATAACGTGAAAGTTCCTTTCACGTTATGCCTCCGGCAGATTTAATTGCCCGTGCAAAATTTTCTTCGCATACGCGAAGAAATGCACATGGGCGTAATAATCTCTTGTCATTCCTTGCCCTGTCGATAAGAGATATTTAATTTACTTTTTGTGCCAACACAGGGCAGCGGAATGGAGATTATAATGAAAGTTATAGCTGTTACGGGCGGTATCGGCTCGGGCAAGAGTACGGTCACGAATGAGTTTGCGCGGCTCGGCGCAAGGACGATAAGTGCAGACAGCGTTGCACACGAAAATATGGCGCGCGGCGGCTGTGCATATGATGAGATTGTCGGGGCGTTCGGCAGCGGAATTGTCGGAGAGAACGGCGAAATCAATAGGGCGCGGCTTGCGGACATTGTCTTTTCGGATGATAAAAAACTTGCGCTTTTGAACTCGATAACGCACAGGCGCGTCTATGACTCAATCAAACGGAAAATTGCGGCGGCAAGAGCGGACGGTGTACGGCTTGTATGCGTTGAGATACCGCTTTTGTTCTCGGCGGAATGCCCGATGGACATTGATTTGAGCATTGCGGTTGTTGCGGATACGGATATTCGTATAAAGCGGACGACAGAGCGCGATAATTGCACGGCGGAGCAAGCCCGTGCGAGAATCGGCAAACAGATAAGCGATGCAAGGCTCAGAGAACTTGCGGATGTCACAATAGAAAATAACGGGGATTTAGATGACCTTTATCAAAAGGTCAAAGCGATATTTGATAACCTGTGTTCGGGCGGATAACCCGAGCTTTCGGGTGAACGGAGAGCATTGTTATGAGAAGTGTGCAAAATATGCCGCGGCGCGCGCCGTCAAAACGGCACGGCGGCTGTGGAGCGGGATTTTTGGTATTTATCCTGTTTTTGGCGGTTGTCATTGGGGTGATATGGTTTATAGCCAAAGGCAGCGGCTCGATTACCGACAGGATAAGAAAGACCCAATACCCGATAAAATATGAGCATTTTGTTGAAAAGTATGCAAAAGAATATAATCTTGAACCGAGTCTTGTTTTCGGTGTAATCAGAACCGAGAGCGACTTTGACGTATACGCGGTATCATCGGCGGATGCAAAGGGGCTTATGCAGATTACCGATGAAACGGCATCGGACTGTGCCAAAAAGATTAAGATGAAAAATTATACGAGTGATATGCTCTTTGACCCCGAAACAAATATAAAACTCGGGTGTTACTATCTGAACTATCTGATAGGCAAGTACAAGCACGTCAGCAACGCTCTTGCCGCTTACAACGGCGGCCCGGGCAATGCGGATGACTGGATAGAGAGTGATGAGAACACGGACAGCAGCGGCAAGCTTGTCAACATCCCGTTTTCGGAAACACAAAATTATGTGCGGCGTGTTCTTGAGGCACAGCAGATGTACAAAGAGCTTTATAACATTAATTAGAAAATACCGCCGAAATAACAAATTTCGGTAATAAAATTTTATAAATATTCCAAAATAGATATAGACGGATAAAAGAAAGGATGTAATATTATGTCAGAAAAGAAAACGGACAAAACAAGTGAATTGGGTTATAAAAACGAGAATGTTTTTGCAAAACAGACAGACGCACAAAAAAAGGAAATATTCGATTTTTGTGAGGATTACAGACAGTTTATAAACGAGGCAAAAACCGAGAGAGAATTTTGTGACAGCACCTGCCGTGAATTGGCAAAGGCGGGCTTTGTTGCTCTTGAAAGCAAAACGAGTCTGAAAGCGGGTGACAGGGTATACACCGTCAACAGAGGCAAGGGCGTTATTGCGGCGGTAATAGGCAAGGACGATATTTCAAACGGTGTGAACCTTGTCGGTGCGCACATAGATTCGCCGCGTCTTGATTTAAAGCCGAATCCCCTGTATGAGGACAGCGGTTTTGCGTTCTTTAAAACGCATTACTACGGCGGAATCAAAAAGTATCAGTGGACGACAATGCCGCTTTCGATTCACGGCGTTGCGGCTCTTGCGGACGGAACTCAGATAAAGATTTCGGTCGGCGAGGACGAAAACGACCCCGTATTTTGTATAACAGACCTCTTGCCGCATCTTGCCGTTGCACAGTCGGGTAAAAAGCTGAGCGAGGCGATTGCCGGTGAGAGCCTTAATATCGTCCTCGGCAACATCGGATGTGACGATGATGATATAAAAGAAGGCGTAAAGCACAATATCCTCAAAATTTTAAATGAAAAATATGATATTTGCGAAGAAGATTTGCTGAGCAGCGAAATTGAGGTTGTTCCGGCATATCCGGCTCGCGATGTCGGCTTTGACAGAAGTATGATAGGCGGTTACGGACAGGACGACAGAGTGTGCGCATACACGGCTTTGCGCGCGATACTTGACATCAAAAAGCCGCAAAAAACCGCGATTTGTCTTTTGGTTGATAAAGAGGAAGTTGGTTCTATGGGCGCAACGGGTATGCAGTCGCGCCGTTTTGAGAACGTTCTTGCAAAGATTTGTTCGATGATGGCCGAGAATTATAATGACATCGTTTTGCGCGACGCGCTTACAAATTCGACCTGTTTGTCGGCGGATGTCGGTGCGGCGCTTGACCCCAACTATCCCGAGGTGAGCGACAAGAGAAATTGCCCGATATTCGGCGGCGGTATTGCTCTGACGAAATACACGGGTTCGAGAGGAAAAGGCGGCGCAAGCGATGCGAGCGCAGAGCTTGTGGCGAAAATCCGCAGAATTTTCAACGATAGCGGCGTAAAGTGGCAGATAGGCGAACTCGGAAAAGTGGACTGCGGCGGCGGCGGAACGATTGCACAGTTCGTTGCGAACCTCGATATGGATGTAATAGACGCCGGTGTTGCGCTTTTGTCAATGCATTCGCCGTATGAGCTGTCGAGCAAGCTTGACGTGTTTATGACATACAAGGGCTATAGAGAATTTTATAAGAATAATTTTTAGTGTTGTTTGGGGAGGCAGGACGGAAATGTTTTTTTACAAAAGAAACCGAAATACGGATATAAAAAAGATGATTTGTATTCCGCTGACTTTGGCGGCGTTTTGCGGTACATCGATATGCGCCGCGGAAATTCCGCCCGTACCCGTGCCGACAGAGAACTCATATTCGGCAACAGCCGAGATGCCGGTGACGGACATCCTCATCGGTGATTCGGTATATGTGAATATTGCGACAAAGCCGCAGGCGCAAGCCTACGGCTTTGAGTTCTTTCTCGGCTATGATGCCGAAAAACTCAAATATGACAGGGTTGAAATAAAAGGTGCGGCGGCGGACGGTATAATAAAGATAACGGACGAGGACGGACGGCTTTGCGTTGTTGCAACGGCGGTCGGCGGTGTTGAATCGGGTGATGACGAAATCGGACAGACCGCGAAGGGCATAACGCCGAGCGGTGCGGTTTGTACGGTCGTGTTCACCGCAAAATCGGGCGGCAATTGTGAATTTAAACTTGAATCGTTTAAGTCGATGTATGAGGATATGACATATTTTGAAAGCGGAAGTATAAGCCTTTTGACAAGCGTTGAGGTCAAAGACCCGAAAGCCGATAATGATAAAAAATCAGGCGGTTCATCCGGCGGTGGCGGCGGCAAAGGCGGCGGATTTTCGGTCGGCGGAGAGACAACCTCTACCACCGCGCCGATACCCGACAAGCCGAATATTTCGGATGACGAGAACATCACCGACAATGATAAAAATGACGATTCGGCACAAACGGAATTTGTTGACCTCGATAAGTCGCATTGGGCGTATGAGAGCATTGCGGCAATGTCAAAATCGGGGATAATCAACGGTTTTGATGATAAGACGTTCAGACCCGATGCGGCGGTTACGCGTGCCGAATTTTGTAAGATGCTTTTCGGAATTTTAAGGACCGATGCCGATGAATCGGCGGATGCGGACTTTTCGGACGTGAGTCGGGCGGACTGGTTTTATGACGCAGTAAGGCGGCTTGCGCAATCGGGAATAGTCAAGGGCAGTGACGGAATGTTCAGACCCGATGATAATATCACAAGAGAGGACGCAGCGGTGATTATCAAAAGGTTCGCCGAATATTGCGGAGCGGCACTCGATGTTCGGAGAGAATCGGCTGAGTTTGACGATAACTCGGATATTTCGGATTATGCAAAGAGCGCGGTCGGCGATCTTTATGTATCGGAAATAATCAACGGCAGCGATAACAACAGGTTTGAACCGAAACAGAGTATGACGCGCGCACAGGCGGCGGCAATGATAGCGAGAATAAAGACGATTATCGACAGCAAACGGGAGGTGTAGGACTTGAAAGGTACATTTAAGCTTATATGTGCGGCGGTGGCGGCAATAATAATGATTGTTCCGCTTGCCGCTTTCGGTGAGGAAATTCAAATCGACACAATGTCGCATACAAATGCCGACGGCGCAATCGGCTGCGGCGGAGGCGGTCAGAGTTCGGTCAAAATTACCGACGGAGATTCGGACAAAGACGGACAGCCGACAAGCGGCGAAAGCGGCGGAAGCTCGGGCGGCAGCGGCGCGGGAATCGGATACAGAGCGTATTCAATCAAACAGGCGGTCGAATACTTTAATGTTCAGGATTATACAATCGAGGACAGCGAAAAACAGGATATGCACGGGTATGACACGGCGCTGCGCCGCGACAGGGCAATCGGTGAGGCGTGGATAGTTTTTGAGATTCCGTACATACGCGAGCTTGACGCAAGAAGCCTGCACTTACCCGGAGATGTTGCGCCGATGAAATTTGAGTTTTCAAAGGACGGCAAGGTATGGACGGCGGCAGAGGTTAATGTGGCCGAAAATTCCTATGACGACAGGTGGACAGAGCTTATATATTCGGCAGAGCAAATCAGCGGCGTGAGATATGTCAAAGCTATATGGGGCGAAGAAAAGAATTTGCAAAACTGGTGGAATCCGTATTTTATTGAGTTGTCCGCAACGTTCGCTGAGCCGTTCGATTATGAAATAGTGATTGATACAGATGAAAGCATTGCTATACCTCGGTATGACAGCCGCGAGTATATCCTTTCGGGTCGGGTCCTCGACCAAATCGGTTTAGAGCGTGATTCCGAAATTTTATGGAGCAGTGTTCCCGACAGTTCGGATGATTCGGATGATTCGGATGATTCGGAAAATTCGGAGAGTTCGGGTGAAACAGGTGATTTGGATGATTCGCAAGGCACGGAAAATCCCGATGCCGTAACAGTTAATTCGGACGGAACTTTTACCGTTTCGGCGGATATGCAGCCGGGCACAAAATTCACGGTTCGGGCGCAATGCGGCGAACTTACGGCGGAAAAAACTTTTACTCTGTGCGCGGCTCTGCCGGGCGACACGGACGGTGACAACATAATCACACAGGCGGATATAGATTTTATCTTTGAAAATTACGGAAAGGCGGCAAATGCCGAAAACCGACTTTGTGATGTTGACAAAGACGGAAAAATTGATATTGTTGACTTGTGCTATGCGGCGAGGTATGTCAATGTTGATTTTAACAAAAGGCCGAGTGATGACGAAAAAGATCCCGATAATGCAGAAGATAAATCCGAGGATTCCGATGATAGCAATAAATCGGGTTCGGGTGATTTATCGGGTTCTGCGGACGGTGATGCCGATTCCGCAAATGCTCGACGGTGATTCGGGCGTGACCTGACAACGATAAATCCGAAAGGGAGAGT
This sequence comes from uncultured Eubacteriales bacterium, assembly GCA_900545865.1. Lineage (GTDB taxonomy): Bacteria > Bacillota > Clostridia > Monoglobales > Monoglobaceae > UMGS1820. Next base: position 18,305 of record URAN01000017.1, on the reverse strand, counting down.
AATGTGAGAGTATTTAGACGAATATGTGCGATATTTGCCGTTGCGGCGCTTTTAATATCATCGGCGGCGGCAGAGAACGGCGTTAATACGGACAGTTATGGTGACAAAGCCGCGGAGGATACGGCGGTCGGCAATGTTATGAATGACGAAATGGAAATAATCGATGATTGTGCGGATTTTTCAAAATGTGAGACGCATAGCGAGAATTTGTTTGCCTATACCGTACCCGAGGAAGATTATTATGCCTATGGCAGCGATTATACAATGTTCAGGCGCAGCACAAACACGCGCGAGTGGGTTGTATATAAAAATGTCGGAAAAGATTTAAGAAAGATAAAATATCCGATATTCAATACATATTTTAAGTATACCGACAATATTCCGCATTTCACGTTCGAAACCTCATCGGACGGCGTGAATTGGCGCGAAGTCTCTGCGGATAAAAAGATTGACAAAGCCGAGGACTGGAAGTGGATTTCGGTAAATTATTCGCTTTTGAATCTCGGCGATGATGATAATTATATAAAGATAATTTACAGCGATAAGACCGATGTCGAATGGACGCCGATGCTTGCATCGGTCACGTATGCATATCGTTACGACGGATACGGGTTTGCCGACTGTGACGGAACACTGTATGAATCTGCGGCGGCACAGCTCTGTGCGCTCGGCTTTGTTGAGGGATTCAACAAATACGAATTCAGACCCTATGATTCGCTGAGCCGCGCCGAACTGGCACAGGTTGTCGCAAGGATATTGAATGTACAAACAGGCGCGGACGGCGAGAGAGTTTTTACTGATGTGGCGGTCGGACATTGGGCATCGGGGGCGGTCGGTGCACTTTATTATATGGGAATAATCAGCGGTGACGAGAACAAACGGTTCAATCCCGATGACACGGTGACATATATCGAGGCGGCGAAAATTTTGGTTTGCGCTCTCGGGTACACTGCGGCGGCAGAGTCGGACGGCGGTTATCCCGGCGGATACCGCTCAGCGGCGAACCGTCTAAAGCTTTTTGACGGGCTTGACCTATCCGATGAAAGTACGGCTATGAACCGCGGTGATGCGGCGGTAATGATTCAAAACGCCCTTGCGGCAAAGGCAGTATATAACATATCGTTCGGCGATAACGCAAAGTTCAAAAAGGACGGAGAAACACTCTTGTCGATTTATCATAACATTCAAAAGACAGAGGGGGTTGTTACCGAATACGGCGCGATGAGCATCATAAGCGAGAATGCGTGTGCCGCGGACGAAGCGGTGATAGATGGTATAAAGTATTCGTGCGACAATATAAAAATCGGCAGGGGCGCGGCATACGGCGGTTTGCTCGGCCGGTATGTGACGGCGTATACAAAAGATAATACACTGATTTATGCTGAGCCGAAGGGCGGAACTGTGCGCAGGATTTCGGCGGACAAGTATCTCAAAACGGAAAATCGAAGGATATATTATGAGGATGAAAACGGCAGGGAGCGAACCGTGGCACTTGGCGCGAACACCAGGATAGTATACAACGGCAGGTATAAAAGCCGTGTCGGGGTCAGCGGCGGCATCAGCATCGAAAGCGGATATTTAGAGCTTATTGCAAACAATAATTCAACGGCGGATACAATTCTGATATGGGATTTTAAGAATTATGTTGCTGCGAATTCGGCAGGATTAAAACAGGGTGTAACAGACAGACAAGGCGGTGTATTCAACCCCGATTTTGACAATGCCGAACAGGTGATAATAACGGCATACGGTGAAATAACTGATATTGATGATGCCGCTGTGTCAAAGGGCGATGTGATTTGTGCGGCGATTAGTGATGACGGCGAGATAATGCTGATTAAAATCCGAAATACTGCCGTAACAGGCAGGGTAACATATCTCGGCAAGGACGGAGATTCGGACAGAATCGGAACGGATAGAGGCGAATATACGGCGGTTTTGAACTATAAAACACTCGGCGGAAAAATCAAAGTCGGGGCGGACATTACGGCGTATACGGATATAAACGGTCAGATTTTTGCAATCGAGTGCGGCGGCGGTTATGAATACGCGTATCTGTGCGGAGCGGCGGACAATGACGCGTTCGGCGGCGAGGTTAAACTGAGAATGCTGACCGCCGCGAACGAAGTTGCCGATTTGACGGCGACAGACAGGACAAAGCTCAACGGCGCGTCAAAGACGGTGACAGAGCTTGCCATGCTTTCACCTCAGCTTTTGAGAATCAAAAGAAACAGCCGCGGCGAGATTGCCGAAATCGAAACGGCACAAGAGAATATCGGTACGATTGATGCCGACGAATTTTCACTGAACTTTTCGGCACAGCCGTGCAAGTATTATTCGGGTGCATTATGCGTGTTTGCATCGATATATCAGCTCGGTGAACAGACGCCCGTGTTTATCATTCCGAGTGATATAAAAGATATGGACAAATACAGGACGGGCAACCGTTACAGCCTTTTTTCGGATTATGAATATAACGTGCGACTTTATGACGTTTCGGACAAATACACTGTCGGTGCGGCGGTCGTGTTTATGGACGGAAGCCGCGAGAGGTCGGTTCAATCATATGACAATATCGCATATATCAGGGATTGCTCGGTGATTAACAATTCCAAGGACGAGGCGTGCTTAAAGCTCGATGTGTATTCAAACGGACAGGAAAGCGCGGTGTATTTTGACAATGACGGCGGCAGTGACGACACAAACGGCTGGCTTTCGGGTTATGCAGCACGGGATACAAAGAACGGAAATATTGCTTTTCACGGCGGCGAGGCAATACCACAATATTCGGATTCGGAGAGCCACTGTAAAAGTTTCAGAATGCTTTTAACCGAAGATATGATTGAAAACAACACCGTTTATGAGCATAACACGGGCGATTACGGCGCGATAAGCCAAAACGATTATTACAGCGAGCTGTACACGGCTTACGGTGAGGTAAAAAACAGGTTCTCGGACAAGCTTATTATCTGTCCGAACAATTTCGGAAGGCTGAGAACGGTTACTCTGTCGGGCGCGAGGGTATATAAATATAACAAACGTCAAAAGACCTTGAACACGGCCTCCGATTCTGATATACGAACGGGAGATTATGTGTTTGTGAGGATGTCATACGGCGATACAACGGATATAATTGTTGTGTCAAATGACCGATGAATGTATATTCGGCGGTGTTCGGGGCAAAATATGATTAAAAATTAATATGAGGTGAAAACTATGTTCAAAGGCAAAATAACTGTTGTGGGCGCAGGCAACGTCGGTTCGACAATCGCATACACGCTTATGATAAGCGGCTTGGTATCTGAAATTGTTTTGATTGATGTCAACCGAGATAAAGCCGAGGGTGACGCGATGGATATGAATCACGGCGTCAGCTTTGTGAACCCGGTCAAGATTTCATCGGGTGATTATTGCGACATAAAGGGAAGCGATATGGTGATAATTACCGCCGGTGCGAGCCAGCACGAGGGCGAAAAACGAACCGATTTGTTAAAACGAAACGCGGATATTTTCAAAAGCATAATCGATAATATTTTAAGATATTGTCATGATGATACGATACTGATGGTTGTGACAAACCCTGTTGATATACTGACATATATAACGTATAGGATTTCGGGATTTTCGAAACACAATGTTATCGGCTCGGGAACGGTTCTCGATACGTCAAGGCTTAAATATCTGATAAGCCGCCACGCGAATATCGACCCCAGAAACGTGCATACCTATATTGTGGGCGAACACGGTGATTCGGAGGTTGCGGCGTGGTCGGCAACGAGCATTGCCGGTATGAGCGTTGACAGATATTGTTCCTGCGGCGGCGGTGACTGTAACTCTTTGAGTATCCGCAAGGACGAGTTTTATAATATGACAAAAAATGCCGCGTATGAGATTATTGACAAAAAGGGTGCGACATATTATGCAATTGCGCTTGCAGTCAAAAAGATTGTCGAGAGCATAATCGGCGATGATAATTCGATTCTCACGGTTTCGAGCCTGTTAGAGGGCGAATACGGATTGTCGGATGTATGCCTGTCGGTTCCGACCGTTGTCGGCGCGGGCGGAGCGGAGAGAATTATCTCGATTGATTTTTCGGATGAAGAAATGGCGGGGCTTAAAAAGAGCGCAGAGACGCTGAAAAAACTTGCCGCAGAAATAGGATTTTAAATAGCGTAAAAACCCGTACCGAAACGAATCCGTTCGTTTCGGTATGGGTTTTGGTTATTACGGCTTTTTTATATACTTATTCAAAATTGAAACAAAATCGTCTTTTGATTCAACATCACAAATCTTATACATTTTCTTTATTTTATACTTGACCGCGCTTTGCGAAAGATAAAGAATTTCGGCAATCCGCGCCGCCGACTTGCCGCCGAGAATCAATTCGATGATGCGGCGGTCGGCGTCATCGCACAAAGCCAAAAGCTTTTCGGTACTCATCATTTCTCTTACCTCAACATCGGAATAATACAAATCCCGTTGTTTGTCGGCGGTCGGACAGTCATAAATTTCGGTTTGCGGCGGCAGAAAACGAGTTGTTTCGCCGATGTTTAAAACGCATGACAGACGAATATCGACCGAGTTTGAATCATCGCTTTTATGTAAAATTCGGTGTATGTCATATGCCGCCGCGGCGAATTTTTTATAGTCCGATTCGGTGTGGGTCAGGCTCGGCGAAAAGTGCTGTGACAGGCGCGACGAGCCGCAGGCGGCAATGAAAAATTTATTTTTGGCGTTTGATTCGCCGAGATGCCGAATCAGCGATATTGCCGCATAGTCATTCACACAGATTATCGCGTCGTATCTTTCGGATTCTCTTAAAAATGTTTCAAAGCATTCGGCAAAAGAATTGCGCATATAAAACAAATTGGACGTTTTTCCGCCGCAGTCAATAAAGCATTCGCGTCTGAGCTTGTCCGACGCCGAACACGGGTTTATTCCGTACAGGGCGATATTGTCTTTTTTGTGGGATTTAAGATAAGAATACAGTGCGGTTACGCTCTCGCGAACATCGGTCATAACCGTGGAGTATTTTATTCCGAATAATATGGGGTTGTGGTTGCCGAGTACGATAACTTTGTTGCCGAAAAGCCGACCGAGCCGCGGCAGAACCGCACCGAGCCATTCGTTATCCGTGCCGATGACAAAAGCGGTATCGGATTCGGTTATCGCCGCGCGGTTCAATGCCGCGGTGTCTGTTAAAAATTCAAAGTAAAGACGTTTCTTGCGCTGAAGCTCAATCAAGCCGTCCATAATGTTATAATGCCATATGCCCGTGCTGAACCCCGGTTCGCTTATTACATAAAAAGTCATATCCGATTCCCCCTTTCGCGCACAAAAATACACGTTGATTATAACACAAAAATATGCGAAAATCAAGGCAAAAAATTATGTAAAAAACCGCACGGATTTTGAGACTTTCCGAAATGTGGCGAATGTGATAGAATCAAGATGTGAATAAAACGTCGCTGTGTAATTAAACTTATACGGCTGATTGAAAAATCGGTGTTTCGAGATTTTTTACATTCGACCGAAAATTATATATTAAAGGACGTGGTTAAGATGAAGATTGTCGGGTTAGAGGTTATAAAGGTAAAACCGCGCTGGATGTTTTTAAAGATGCACACGGACGCGGATATAACGGGCTTGGGTGAACCTGTGCTTGAAGGACATTGCAATGCCGTTGAGGCGGTTATTGGGGAATTTGAAGAATATCTTATCGGCAAAGACCCGATGCAAATCGAACATCACATCCAAGCCTTATACAGGGGCGGATTTTATCGCGGCGGCCCTTTGATGATGTCGGCGATAAGCGGTATCGAACAGGCGATGTGGGATATAAAGGGAAAGTATTATAACTGCCCCGTGTATGAGCTTATCGGCGGCAAGTGCCGCGATAAAATCCGTATGTATACGCATATAAAGCTTGCGGGCACGGCAGGGGATTTTCCCATTAAAAAGATGCTTGATATGGCACAATCAAGGCTCGATGAGGGATATACGGCGCTTAAATATTCGATTATACCGCCGATTAAACCGATTGAAAGCCCCGAGAATACAAAGAAACACGTCGAGCGTTTTGCGGCGGTGCGCGAAAAGATAGGCTCGGGAATCGACCTTGCGATTGACTTTCACGGACGGGTCAGCCCTGCAACGGCACAGCGGCTTTGCGAAGAGCTGAAACCGTACACGCCGTTTTTTATAGAAGAGCCGTGCCTGCCCGAAAACGTGGATTGTATGGTGAATATTGCACGTTCGACATCGATTCCGATTGCGGCAGGGGAGAGACTTTTCGGAAAGTGGCAGTACCGAGAGCTTATAGAGAAACAGGCCGTTAGTGTTGTACAGCCCGATATCTGTCATTGCGGCGGAATATTCGAGGGCAGAAAGATTGCTGTAATGTCAGAGATGTATTACGGCACAATCGCGCCGCACAATCCTCTCGGTCCGATTTCTCTTGCCGCGTGCATTCAGCTTGACGCTTGCACGCCGAATTTCTTGATTCAGGAACACCCGGGCAACCCCGATAAATCCGACCTCGGCGTGGGATACATAAAAGAGCCGTTTGTTATAAAAGACGGATATATAGAGGTTAGCGACAAACCGGGGCTTGGCGTTGAGCTTGACGATGACGCGCTTAAAGATAAAATTTATGACGGCAAGTGGACGACGCCGAGACAATATTTTGAGGACGGCAGCAATGCCGATTGGTAAAGGGGGATTTGGGATGAATAAATCTGTTTTTGTTACGGGAGGCACATCGGGTACGGGATTGGCTATTGCCGAGAGGTTTGCCAAAGAAAATTATAATGTGTTTATAGGAAGCCGAAGTGCCGAAAGCGCACAAGCAGCGGCTTGTGAGATAAATAAAAAATACGGGGTCTTTTCAAAGGGGTGCGGATACAGAACCGATACGCTGAACACGGATGAGACTGAAATGATATTTGACGATATAAAGAGTATGGGCTGTCTTTTGGACGCGCTTGTGCTGAACGCGGCAAATCTCGGGATAGGTCAAAACAGCCTTGATGTTGACATAAAAGATTTTATGGATGTGTTTAATATGAATATCGGGTGGAACTTTATGATGTCGAGAGCGGCGGCTTTTCAGATGAAAGAAAAGGGCGGAGGTGCAATCGTGTTCATAGGTTCGAATTCGGCAATACGCGTGACCGAGAACAGGTGTGCGTATTGTTCATCAAAGAGCGCGATGCTTGCAATGTCAAAGTCGTTTGCCGTTGATTGGGGAAAGTTCGGTATACGGTCGAATTGCGTCCTTCCCGGGATGATAAAGACGGAAAGGTGGAAAACCAATCAAAATAACGCAAGGAATTGCTTGGCGAACTATACGCCGATAGAGGATATCGCCGATTTTGAAGATATAGCGAATGCGGCGTATTATTTTGCGAGTGACGCGGCAAAAAACATTACCGGTGCCGAACTTGCGGTTGACGGCGGTATGCTTGCACAGCTCACGCCGAATATTGACAGAGAATTATAAAATAAACAATAAAAAATATCGGCAAAATCTAAAGCGGATTTGTGTATATCCGAAATAATTTTGCCGATGTTTTTTGTGTATATGTATTTTGTTTTGCGCCGCGGTTAAAAAGCCTGTTCCGCGGCGGTTGGACATTGCCGAAATGCTTTTGTCGGGTTCGCCTTTGTCATGAGAATTGCGGCTTATTGGGATTTTTGAAATTCAGAGGTGAAACACCGATTTGTTTTTTAAAGATTCGGTCAAAATAGTACAGGCTTTCAAATCCCGTTTTTGCGGCAATATCCGATATACGTTCGTTTGTGCCGCTGAGCAGAACACACGCTTTTTTTATTCTGAACTCATTTAAATACCGAACGGGTGTTTTTCCCGTTGCGTCCTTAAAAATTCGGCAAAGATGACTTTTGCTCATATAAAAATGCTCGGCAAGAGCCGCCGTTGAGAGCGGCTCGTTATAGTGTTCGTGTATATAATCGGTAACGGAGTTTATCTTATTCAATCTTATCATACGCGATTTGTATTCGGGTTCGGTCAGCTCGGCAAGAGTATAATTTTTTACCAGATGCGACATAAGACGATAGGTATAGCCCAAAATTGATATATCATCACCGCGTCCGTGTTCGGAATACGCGCGATATATTTCGGAAAAATACGAATGTACACATTCATCGCGCGGAATGACGGATTTTAATATGAGAGTGTCAAATTTTACATACGAAAAAAAGGACGGATTTATGATTATACATAGGTATTTCATCGGTGACTGAGAGGTAAAAGAGTGAAGCTCGTTTCGGTTTATAACCGCCGTTTCGCCGCTTTGCACCTCAAAGCTTTCGGAGTTACACCTGATGTTTGCGCCGCCGTCCAGTATATAGAGCATTTCGAGGTGTTCGTGCCAGTGCGGCAACAGAGTATCTGCCTCGTACATTCGTATTTTTATGGGATAGCTGTTTTCTATTTCGGGAATTTTTTCATAAAGGGAAATATCGTTCATCGGTTTTGTCCTCTCTTATATAAATATCAATATTGTGCAAATTTTAATCAATATTATTCATTGTCGGCACGATAATTATATTATATAATATAACACATAAAATGTCAATAACAACAGATTGAGAGATGATATGAATGAAAATCGGCGTATTGGTGAATTTGACAGATGCGGACATAAAAAGCAAATTTATGCAAGTTAAAGAGTACGGATTTGACGTGTGCCAGCTATGCTGTTGGGAACAAAGTCTTATGACGGACGAGATTGCGGATAAGGTTTTGGAATGTTGTGAGCGTTACGGCGTTAAAATATCGACATTCTGGTGCGGCTGGAGCGGCCCGGCGGTCTGGGACTTTTATGAGGGACCTTTGACTCTCGGGATTGTACCCGAGGGGTATAGATTTATAAGAATGAAAGAGATTATGCACGGCTCGGATTTTGCAAAAAAACTCGGTGTTAAAAATATTGCAACCCATGTCGGGTTCTTGCCCGAGAATCCCGAGAGCGAAAGGTACAGAGCCGTTGTATCGGCACTCAAAACGGTTGCAAATCATGCAAAAGACAACGGACAATACTTTCTTTTTGAAACGGGACAGGAAACCCCTGTTACGCTCAGAAGAACGATAGAGGATATGGGAACGGGCAATGTCGGAATAAATCTCGACCCTGCGAACCTTGTTATGTACGGAAAGGCAAACCCGATTGATGCGCTTGATGTATTTGGCGAATATGTTCGCGACGTTCATGCAAAGGACGGATGCTATCCGACGGACGGGCGGCATCTCGGCGTTGAAAAGCCCCTCGGTGAGGGCGTTGTGAATTTTCCGTTGTTTATCGAAAGGCTGAAAGATATGGGATATGACGGAACGTTGATAATTGAGCGCGAAATTTCGGGAGAAGAACAAATAAAAGATATAAAAAATGCAAAAGTTTATTTAGGAGGTTTAATTCAGAAATGATAAAAGTAGGTCTTATAGGAATAGGCGGAATGGGCGGCAATCATTTTGAGTGCTATAAAAATATTGAGAACGCAGAGGTTGTTGCGGTTGCTGATGTCAGAGAGGCTATGGCAAGCGAAAAAATAAGCGGCACAAGTACAAAACTATATAAAAGTATAGACGAATTATTGGAAAAAGAAGACCTTGATATGGTCGATATATGCACACCGAGTTATATGCACCGTGAGATGAGCATAAAGTGCCTTGGACGAGGGCTTAATGTCTTATGCGAAAAGCCGATGAGCCTTAACTCGGACGATACCGCCGAGATTATAAAGGCGGCGGAAAAATCGGGTAAGATTTTTATGACAGCTCACGTTGTCAGGTTTATGAAACCGTATGTATATTTGAAAAATGTTATTGAGTCAAACAAACTCGGTCGGTTGCTGCGCCTTGACCTAAAACGTATATCCGAAATTCCGTACTGGAGCTGGGAAAACTGGATGCTTGACACCGAAAAAAGCGGAGGAACGCCGATTGACTTGTCGATACATGATATTGACTTTGTTCAATATGTTTTGGGAATGCCGAAAGAGGTCGGAGCGGTATATCGCAAATTAAATAATAACAATGATTTTATTGTTTCCGAGCTTGTATATGATGATTGCGTTGTGTCTGCCGAAGCAGGGTGGTATAATTATAAATTGCCGTTTGTGGCGAGTTATACGGCAATATTCCAAGACGGAATAGTTGAATATAAGAACGAAAAGCTCTATAATTGCGGAGCGGAAATTAAAATTGACAAACCCGAGAGCGGAAAGGATACGGGGATAAATATTTCGTCGGACAACGCCTATGAGGCAGAGATAAGATATTTTATTTCGTGCATTGAAAATTCCGAAAGCCCGAAATTAGTCACACCCGACAGCTCGCACAACAGCATAAAGCTTATCGAGAGAATATTAAACTCGGCAACGGTTTTATAATTTTTAAAAACGCCACCCATATTGGGCGGCGTGTTTGCCTGATTGGCGAATCGCGGAATATTTATCCGAAAAGTCCTCAGACAAAAATTCGTTGAAGATGATTATTTTAACGTTGACGATTATAATGACCCCGAGGACTTTTACGAAGATTATTACGATGATTTTTGGGATTATTATGATGCCGAGGAATATTTTTATGAACATCACAGCTATATGAATTTAGAATAAAAATAATGGCGGCCGCAAGGTCGCCATTTAAAATGTGCACATATGTAATTATCCTTTAAGGCCGCGTGATTGTCGGTCCATATCCTCGACAACGATGTCGAATATTTCGCCGAGAGAGGCACAGTATTTTAAGACTTCCCACGGTTCGTTTGTGTGAAAGTGAATCTTTATCAATTCATCATCGCCAACCGCAAGGAGACAGTCACCCTTAAAATTCTGTGTGAAATAATCGCTTATTGCGTCCTCGTCAAGGTTTGTTCCCTCAATCAAAAGTTGTGTGTCATACTTAAATTCAATCATTTTTTAAACCTCCGTTATATTTTTATCATTTGTTTCCGTCTGTATTTTCATTGTCCGCCGGGGTCGTTATCTTTTCGGTTAAAAGCTTGAATATATTCGCCGATGCAGCAATCTGCATAACAAGGTCGGCGGCGGTTTCACCGCTCGGCTCATCGGTCAGGACGGGCTTTGCCATTCTTTTTAACGTATCACTCAAAAGCGCAAACGCTTTGTTTTGGTTCTGTACAAAAGAGGTATAGAGCTGTTTGACCGCGTTCTCATCTATGCCGACGGGGATAAGCCGCTTTATCGTTGACATATCAAGGGTTTGCTTTAGGGTACATACGACCAAAAGATACGCCAGATGTATGCGCGAATATCTTTTTTTTTGCGGTGGCGGAATTGTACCCAGTTTAACATAATTGTTTATCATCGATGATGTAACCGGCTTTCCGCCGTTGGATACGCCGAAAAAATTCAGATATTTTGAAATCAGGGTTATTACCTGGTCCATATAAAGCTCTAAATCGGGAAGCTCGTCCCATTGCGGCAAGGAAAAATCGGCAGATTTTGTTACCGTTTCAACCAGTGCCGATTGCAGCACGTCAGTGTTTATGCTCATTGTCTTTGCACCTCACATATTCTGTTGAATATATTATACAACACTTTCGGCGCAATTTCAACTTAAATTTTATTTTATTTTTCGCTTTTTTGAGTGGGTCAGAGCAATTTTTGTTTTTTGATATATATTTGTGTTTACGGGCGACCACTTGGGGTCGCCCCTGTGGTGTGGCGTATATTTCCTTTGTTTTAATGCCGATTCAGAGATATTTTCGCATATCTTGGGTCAAATGTTCTTCTATTGAGATTAAATCGGAGGCGATTCCTTTTGATTCGCTGTCGGCGGATTCGTATTTGTTGAGGTATCGATAAAGCGACTTTATGCCCATATTGCACCCGTCCGTTATCAGGTCGGCAACGACTCTGTCGCTGTCATCGATAGATGTCATAATGTTTGTTTTAAACCACGACATAGTTTTTGCCATTGCACCCGGCTCTTTGCCGTCGGTGTTGTATTTGTTCAAAAGTTCGTGAGTTTTGCTGCCGAGACGCTGGTGTTCTTCCATACAGTGTTCGAGGGTGCGGCGAAAGTCTGCGTCCGAGACCTTTTCGACAACCTCATCAATTGTGTTCACACCCATTTTTATTCCCGAATTACATTCCTTTAAAAGCTCAATCGTATCAGTATTCGCCATTGTTAAAAGGTCCTTTCATTTTGGTTTGAATTATAAATTTAAAGTGTCCAGAATTTTATAAAATTATACATTTGATAAATTTTGAGTGATGGCACGCTATGACACTTTTTTATGAGTAGAATAGAGGTGTAAACAAAATTCAGAAAGGAGTGGCGTATATATGCCAAACTTTACGGTATCCGCTCTGCCGACAAACTATGTCGATGCCGAGACGGATATAAAATCAATCAAGCGTTGGATATTATCGGCTGTTGACGAGCTTACCTATATATTCAACAATCTTGACAGCACGAATGTCATTGAGGCGGCAAAGGTTAAGGCCGAGAACATTGACACAACGAACGCACGCATCGGCAATGCTCAAATCGGAATGTTGAATGCGGAAAAACTCAAAGCGGGGACGATAGACACAAGTCTCGTCAAGCTGAGCGACAGCGGAGGAAACCTTGTTATTTCGGGGTCGGCGATAAGTATATCGGACAAGAACCGAACGAGATTCGAGGCGAAATTTGACAGGGCGGCGAACAGGTTTAATTTTGTTTTGTATAACAAAAGCGGAGAGCCGACGGTCAGCATCGACAGCTCGGGTGACGCGCATTTCGGCGGAGTGGTCGAGGGTTCGCAAATCTTTTCGTCCACCATTGTCGGAACGGACAGCGACAGCTATACCGATACGGACGGCGGTGTTTTTGCCGAGATTAACCAAAAAGGTATAAAGGTTATGCAGGACAAGAATTATACACGCAGTCAAAAGATAGGAATGTCTGTGGCAGACAACGGCACGGCGTATCTTGTTCTCGGCGCAGGTGACGGCAGCGGAAAAAAGGTGATTAACGGCGTTGAATACACAAACGGAGCGTTTAAGATTGAAAAAGACGAAACGTATACGAGTATGGGAATAGTCGGAAGTTCGCCGTTTATAAATTTTTGGGACAGCGGCGAGCTTTGGCTTGACGGCTCGGCGGTAAAAATCAACGGTGTGAACGTCTTGGCAAAGCTGAACAGCTTATCGTCAGAGATTGACGCGATAAAACAAAAACTTAATTCAAGCACAAGTCAAAGTACAAATGAATAGGAGAATTTAAAGAATGAGTACAGTAACATATGCGGGAAAAATCAAACCCGAATTTTTTTCAAAGGTAAACGAAAGTTTCAAAAGATACAAAGAGCATAAAAAGGCTCTTGACAGACGAATTATCGAGAATAACAGGTGGTTTAAATCGAGATACAACAGCAACAAAATAGAGATAGACGAACCGGCAACGCCATATATATTCAACGTTATTGCCAACAAGCATGCGGACGCGATGGATAACTATCCCGAGCCTAACGTTTTGGAAAGAGAGGAATGCGACAGAAAGACGGCAGAAATGTTCACAAAGATTCTGCCGCTTCAGCTCGACCTCAGCGGATTCAAGCGCACGTACAGCCGTGCATGGTGGTATAAGCTCAAAAACGGAGCGGCGTGTTACGGAATATTTTATAATCCCATTTTATGTCATAACCGCGGCGGCATCGACATAAAAAAGATAGACCTTTTAAACCTGTTTTGGGAACCGGGGGTAACGGACATTCAAGACAGCAAGTTTTTGTTCGTGACGGCTCTGTGTGACAATGATTCTATGAAACAGAAATATCCGATGTATGCCGACAAGTTCTGTGGCGATACCGCGCTTGAAGCACAGACGTATGATGATATGGAGGGTGCGTCACCCGATGATGTTTTAAAAGACAAGAGCTTAATTATAGACTGTTACTATAAAAAGCAAAGAGGAAACAGACAGACGGTTGAGCTGATAAAGTTTTTTGACGACACGATTTTAGAGGCATCGGAGGATAAAGGTGACAACGGAATCTATGACCACGGACAGTATCCTTTTGTTATGGATGTGCTTTATCCCGACGAGGACAGCCCGGTGGGCTTTGGATTGGTTGACATAATCAAAAACCCTCAGATGTATATCGACAAAATGGACGCGATTATAAGTAAAAATGCTATGATTTCGGGAAAAACGAGGTTTATGATAAAAGACAACGGCGGTCTTAACGAATACGAGCTTACGGATTTGTCAAAAGACATAATTCACGTTGCCGGTTCGGTATCCGATGAAAATATCAGAGAGCTTCAGGCAAAGCCCCTACACGGGTTCATAATTCAGCACAGACGAAACAAGATAGACGAGCTTAAAGAAATATCGGGCAACCTTGAATTTCAACAGGGCAATGTTACGGGCGGCGTAACCGCATATTCAGCAATTGTTGCCCTTCAGCAAGCAGGTGAAAAGCTTTCGAGGGATATGATAACCGAGGGATATGAGGCATACAGGCGAATAATATACTTTTGTATTGAGCTTATACGTCAGTTCTATGACGAACCGCGGTCATATCGCATATCAAGCAGCGATGGAAGCTGTGAGTACATAAGCCTTTCGAACAGAGGGCTTTTGGGTGACGAAAACAGACTTCCGGCTGAATTTGATGTGGTGGTGAGTGCCGAAAAGAATAACCCGTACAGCCGTATTTCCCAAAATCAGACATTAACCGATTTATGGAAGATGGGTATGTTCAGGGGTGATACTCTGCAAGAATCGATACTTGTTCTCGAAAGTATGCATCTTGACGGCAAGGAAAAGCTTATAGAGGGTTTGCGCAAGATAATGCTACAACAGAACCCTGCCGATGGTGCGCAGGTCATCATCGACGGAAATGTGAATGGGTGAGTATTTGGGGTTGAATGAACAAAGATAGGTTTCTCTGCCTCTGTATTCAAGTCTTTTGCAAAACGCCTCGCCGTTTAATATGAATATTCCGACTTGGTCGCCGAGAATTTGTGGCTGGAACTTTACAAAAGCGATTTCGCCGTCATGGATTACGGGTTCCATACTGTCACCCGAAATGCGGATGCCGGCATCGGCATCGGACGGTGCGTCAAGCTCCATCTCTTCATAGTCCGAGTCGCTCATATAGTTTCCAAGACCTGCCGCGGCAGGCTGATAGTATACGGGGATTCGGCGATGTGACGAGAATTGCTGAATACGCATATTCGAATATTCAAAATCTATACAGTTATAGACCGCCGCGCGTCCGCGTTCGGGAAGGTCGGCAAGTTTATTGAGCATTTTGCTGTCGAGGACTCGGCGGCGGCCGTCTATGCTGTCGGATGAAAAATAACCGAGGATGTCGGTTATTTCATACTTGGCGCAAAGCTGAAGAAATGTTGAAATAGGAGGTTCGGATATACCTGTCTCCCAGCCACTGATACGCGGTTGTTTTATGTTAAGCCAATTGCAAATATCCTTTTGAGTAAGCCCTGCGGCCTCGCGTGCCTTTTTGAGCTTTTGGCAGAACTGTTTGTTAGCCATAGATATCACCTCTATTATAGAATAACACATTTACTGATAAATGTCAATAAAATATTTAAAAATTTGATAAAAATTCTCTTGACAAACAAAAAATTTGATATATAATAATATGTGTATCAAGAAATTTGTTTGTCAGGAAATGTAAAATGCAAGGAGTGACAAAATAATGCAAGAAAGATACAAATTCGACACGGGTCTGACTCACCCCGATATATTGAATGCGGAGGTATGCGGCGATGATGACCTTGAAAAAATAAAGATAGGAGAGTGTGAGTATTGTGAATCCGATTTATATGATGACGAAGAGATAATCGAGAGTTGTGACGGTATGTTCTGTGATATGGATTGTTGCTGTGAATATTATGAAATTCACCGCAGGGACTAAAAATGGCGTTGTATGCCAAAGCTTTATTATAAGAAAAAGATTAAATGAAAGTATAAACAAAATGAAAGAAAGGAATTGAACAAGATGAGATTAAATGATGTATGCGAGGTAAAAAAGTGGTTTAGAGGGATTCCGTGCGTAAAGTCGGAGATAGAGCTTAAAATTGAGTTTTACAAAGAGCTTTGCAGGGATTTTAAAGATACGCCGGGATTTGAAAAATCAGTCGAATATTATAAAGGTGAAATAAACGCGCTGAAAGATAAATTGGATTGTATGCTTGCCGATATGAACAGGTTGTTCGGAATGCTTGACGAGACGGAAAGACTTGTCTTGACGGCGAGGTACATAAACCTTATTAAATGGGATTTTATAGAACTAAAAATATATTTCAGCCGCCGTCAGGCGATCAGAGTTCACGATGCCGCATTGCGCAAGCTTGTCGGACAAGAGGTCGGCGCGGTTTATGATTTGGAATACAAAAAGGTTGACAAGCCGAAAAAGCTTGAAAAAAAGTCGGCATAAGTGAGGGGATGAACATTGAGTATGACAGATAAAGAAAAGAGGACAATTACAGAGCAATCGGCGGCGGACGAGAGTATGCGCGCCGCCGATGTTAATGGATGTGACGGTGCGGACGAGCCGTGCGATGCCGCACAAGAGCCGAACGATGAGATGAAACCGTCGGGCAATCCCGAGGCGGACGCACAGAAAAAGCTGAATCGTCTTTTGTTTTGCGGCAACGACAGGATTGAGCTTTCGGCGGCGAAAGAAATTCTCGCCATGGCGGAGAAAAATTCGGATGACGGCGGCGAGATTAAGCTTGACGTAACGATAAAGATAGTATAGATAAAAGGCGGTGAGTTTTATTGTCCGAATTGATTGAAACCAAAAAAGCAACAGAGAATAAAAAACATAACAGAGTAAAGCACGAAAAGCTGAATCTTGAATTGACAAAGACTCAAAGGGCGTTTATGGACGCACAAGCGGACGAGGTTTTGTTTGGCGGTGCGGCAGGCGGTGGAAAGTCTTACGGACAGCTGGTTGACGCGCTTGTATACGCCCTTAAATATCCGAAAAGCAAACAGCTTATATTGAGAAAGACCTATCCCGAACTTGAACATTCGCTTATTCTGACTTCGCTTGAATTTTATCCGAAATCGGTGTGCCGCTATTCGTCCTCGGCGAAAAAGTGGTTTTTCGCCAACGGTTCGGTTATCGAATTCGGATATTGTGCATCAAAGACGGATGTGATAAGGTATCAGGGCGCAGAGTACGATGTGGTGAGATTCGATGAGCTTACACACTTTACCGAGGAGCAATATACTTATCTTATTTCGAGAATAAGAGGTGTGAATCCTTATCCCAAGATGGTAAAGTCAAGCACCAATCCCGGCGGAATAGGTCACGCGTGGGTTAAACGCAGATTTATTGACGGCTTTGAGCCGGGTAAGGTTCATATTGATGAAGAAACGGGCGCAAGGCGTGTGTTTATACCGTCTTACGTGACGGATAACGTATTTTTGATGAATGCGGACGCGGATTATATAAAACGTCTTAACCAGCTGCCGGAAAAGGAGAAAAAAGCGCTGCTTTGCGGCGAGTGGGATATATATGACGGACAGGTATTCGCCGAGTGGAAAAATTCCGCTCTCGGTCGGCGCACGCGGCGGTGGTCGCACGTTATCGAGCCTTTTGAGATTCCGAAACAGTGGCGCAGATACCGCGCGTTTGACTTTGGGTATTCAAAGCCTTTTGCCGTGTCGTGGTATGCGGTTGATAATGACGGCAGAGCGTATAACTATCGCGAACTTTACGGCTGTACGGGCGAACCCGATGTCGGAGTTCGGTGGACGGCACAAAAGATTGCTCGGAAAATCCGCGAGATTGAGGAAAGTGAGGACGAGGGACAGTGCATAACCGGGATTGCCGACCCGGCGATTTGGAACAGCACGGGTTCGTCCGAGGGCAGCATTGCCGAGATGATGGAGAGGTGCGGCGTGTATTTTGAAAAGGGAAAGCACGACCGTCTTGCCGGAAAGATGCAGGTGCATTATCGGCTTGCGTTTGACGGCGACGGCTTGCCGATGATATATTTTTTTGAAACGTGCAAAAATATGATTCGAACCCTGCCGCAGCTTATGTATGACCCGACCAGACCCGAGGATGTTGACACAACAGGCGAGGACCATTTGTATGACGAGCTGAAATATTTTTTGATGTCGAATCCGATTGCCGTGCGCGAGAGCCAAAAACCGAAACCGATTGAGTTTGATCCCCTTGCGTCCGACAGACTTGAAATCTATCCGCGGTTTATTGTATAAAATAATGTTGCCGCAGATGTCCCCCGCCTCATAGGCGGCGGGTTCCATTCCGGAATTTCAG
>URAN01000016.1 GCA_900545865.1 uncultured Eubacteriales bacterium | reverse complement strand
CGAAAGCGGAAATCAGCCTCTCAAAATCGGGGTTCGGATTATTCTCTTTCGGCTAGGCGTAGTTACCGACGAACTCTAAAGCAATTTGCAAGTTTCACGTCGTGAGGTGCGAGAGAGAAGAAGCATATGAATATATACCTGAAAACAATTGCTTTGACTTCTTCTTTTTTTACGCGATACATAGGAACTTGATACATTTTGTTTCAATACTTATCTGTTAAAATACTCCCAAACCTTTGTAGAATAAAAGGTTAAGCGGTTTAATTGTTAAAGTAAAAAAATAGATAACGAAGCACTTGACATAAACGGTGAGTTGTGATATACTATAAATAAAGTTGCAAAACTTCTAAAAGTAAACTGAAATTATGTATATGCTCTTATAACCGGCGGATATATTCGTTCTATAAAACTTGGGTGCAGAAAAATTACAAGGAAAGCACTGCTTGAATTTTTAGACAAGTATGACGGAATTGGATTTGATGAAAACATTAACATAAAGACCGAATAACACTATTTTCAAATCATTTGTGGGCAAAAAATTTTGTGGGCAAATAGAAATGAGTTTATGCCGGAAACCGCATAAGTTCGGCGTTTGAGGAGCATTAAAATCAGTAAATATGTGTCGAGACAAGACACGTAAAAGGCTTTGAGGGTATACTTAAGAGATATTTTGGATAATATAAAAGGTGATTTATGATGGAAAACTATACAATTTGTAATTGCAAAAAAGTGACTTATGCAGACGTTGAAAACGCACTTCATCGCGAAACAAAATTCGAGAACGTGGAAAAGGCTTTTGAAGATGTTCAAAAAATCACAAAGTGTTCGACCGGCTGCGGCGGATGTCACGACAAAATTATGGACACAATATCTCAAATAATGAGCAAATAAATTTGAAAACAAAAGAGGAGGTTTTTTACTATGAAAAAATATGAATGTCCCTGCGGATACGTTTATGACCCGGCTGTCGGTGACCCCGATAACGGAATAGCACCCGGAACAGCGTGGGAAGATGTTCCCGAAGATTGGGTGTGTCCGATTTGCGGCTTGGGTAAAGACGCATTCACGGAAGAATAATCAAACAATTGCAAAAAGGGTTTGCGCATTATCACGCCGCAAATCCTTTTTTATGCAATAAAATCGAAATAATAATATCGGAACAAGTTTTTATTTTAAAAAATTTGGATTCTATATCAGGGGTTTTAAATATATACACAATTGCGTATAGGAGAAATTTAATTGTGCATAGCTACGAAAATTATAAAATCATACTTTAGAATGATGACAAAACACGAAATCCGTGATATAATTATAAAAAATATGCGAAAAATTTTTGAGAAAGGACTTGACATATTATGTTGTGCGGCGTAAAATCTTTACATATATACATACATAATAAGTTTGTCTTATTTTCAAATGATAATAAAGGTACAAAAATGTCACTTTGCCTCGTTTAAAAGAGGTAAAGTGTACATTTTTGTGCGCTGATATATAATACCGAATGCTTGTGCGGAGTAATTGCCGATTATAAAATTGTATCGAGACCGAAAGAAGGTTTTAAAAATGAACATTATGATATGTGATGACCAAATCAATGAGCTTGAAAACATAAAACAGGTTGTGTCGGAATATGAAAAAGCGCACGCGGAGCTGCTTTTTACAATTAATTGCTTTTTAAATCCTTTGGATATGCTGGATTATATAACCCAAAAGGGTGCCCCGGATATTGCTCTTCTCGATATTTGTATGCCGGGTATTTTGGGAACAGAAATCGCAAAGGAGATTCAGCGCAAGGGCGAGGATAATACGGACATTATTTTTCTGACGACAAGCTCTGATTTTGCGGTTGAGGCGTTTGCCCTGCACGTCAATGATTATCTGACGAAACCGTTTACCGAAGAAAGGCTTATCAACACGCTTGACAGGGTTATCGAAAAAAGAAACAAGCGTTTGTTCGTGCCTGTGACGTGCGGACGAGAGATACACCGTATCGACTTGTATCATATGCTGTATATGGAATCGAAAAACCATAATGTTGAAATACACTTAAAATCGGGCAAGAGCTTAAAAACGCATACAACTCTTGCCGATATGAAAAAATCGTTTGGTGATGTTAAAGGCTTTATATCGGTCGGGGCATCGTATGTAGTAAATCTAAGGTGCGTGCAAAGCGTTCTTCAAACCGAGCTTATTATGATTAACGGACAGAGCATACCCATTCCGAGACGTCTCAGAAACGATGTTAAAGAGCAATACTTTAATTTTTACCGAGAGGAGGCGATGAAACAGTGATACACGTATTTTTGGTTATGACTATGATCGGAATTTCACACTCGATTTGCTTTTGGGTAATGACGGAACCGAAATTTTCTATGCGCAAAACGGCATTTATTTATTCGGGCTATTTCGTTGCTTTTATATGCCTTGCTATGATGTCTTATGCTGCATTCGGAAACAGCGCCGTTTTTTATGCCATATCGTTTGCAAGTACGATTGTTGCGGCGTTTTTCATTTTTTTGTTTACATCTGCAGATCCGCTGTGTAAAAAGGTTTTTCTGTTCATCAGCTATGCAAATATATTCAGTGTGTTCATATGCATTTCGCTTATAATATGCAGAGTTTTTTTCAAAAACTCGCCCGAAATAGTCGTGTATTATGCGCGGAATATAATAAGAACGATTTTGTTTATCCCGGTGGCTTTGGTATATATACGCTTCCTGCAGCCCTCGACGAGAGCTGTGTCGGCAAAACGGCTCAAAACCTGGCATTCCATATCGGTTGTGTCGGCATTGTTTTTGATAATATTCGCACTATATGTTATAATATTTAATGCCGAATACGAAAATATAGAGAAACACATTCCGTTTTTTGCGGTTTCGGTTTTGATATATATTTCCGTTTTATGGGTCATTTTTGGCACGATTCAATCAATGATAGCCGAAAGCAGTACAGAATTGATTAAACAAAAAGCGACATATTTACAGAATCAGCTCAAAACCGCAAAGGAAAACGAGCTGGCGGCGAAAACCGTTCGTCATGATTTCAGACATCATAATCAAAACATAGAGACATTGCTCAAAAAAGGTGAAATCCAAGAGGCTTTGAGTTATTTGAAACAATACAACGACAGCATTGAGGCGGCAAAGCTGAGCGAGTTTTGCCCGAATATTACGGTGAATGCCATATTGAACAGCTTTTATTCCAAGGCGCAAAAGAACGGGATTTCGGTTTCCGTTGAGGCAGATATTAAGGAAGACACGGCAATATCCGATATGGATTTTGTTGCTGTTTTATCAAACCTTTTGGAAAATGCGATAAACGGATGTATTGAATGTAAATCCAACGGTGAGATAAAGGTTAATATACGAGCGGTCGCCGGTAAAACCGTGATTGTATGCTCGAATCCGTGCAGACAGGATATTTCAATAGAAAACAATATGATTATAAACCGTGGTATCGGAATAGCCGGAATGCTTTCGGCAATACGAAAATACAGCGGCGATATTAAATACGGCTATGACAACGGAACATTAACTGCGTGCATTATACTGAATTCATGATTGCTCAAAGACCAATTAGGTATCGAAATCGACCAATTATGACCAAAGCCACCCTTTTCGGGTGGCTTTTTGCTATAATATAAAATGTAATTGGTTGCTCGGAGGTGAAAATATTGTTTTTAAGAAAGAAAAAAGTAACATTTGATAAGGTGTTAAAATTTAATTATGAATTGGACACAAACGAGAAATTAAAAGAGGAACTTAAAAATCTTGCATTATGCAGAAATGATATAACCGGGACGGAGTATTTGTCAAGAATATTGTCGCTGTTCGGCAAAGAGGGTCTTGAGCTTACTCTCAAAGAGCTTGATATACTGCTTTTGTTGAGATCCAAAACCGATCAGATTTTACTGGAAAGAAACGAGCAATGCAATAATACATAATATATATAAAGAGTTCGATAAATATAAAAATATAACAGAGAGGTGCAAAATGATGTTTAAAAAATTGAAAGGTTTATTGTCTCTTGTTATCTGTATAGCGATGCTGTGTACCGCTATGCCGATAACAATCTTTGCCGCGGAGGGTGATGCGGTAAGCGTTACTTTTAACGGAAACACGACGTATTACGCCACAATCGATGCGGCGTGGGCTGCGGCTGTTGCTTTGGATACCTCTGAGGAAAACAAAGCAACGATTAAGCTGCTTGCTGATTGCAAGGCTGAAAACACGCTGACGAACACAGCCGATTATCTTGCTTTGGACACAAACGGAAAGACTTTAACCACGCCGTATGCCATTGCTCATACAAACGACATACGTTGCGGTATCGGCATAAGCGGCGGCAGCCTTGAGTTGACCGGTAACGGAACCATATTAGGGCTCTCGGCTGCTGATTACGGAAGAGCAATTGTTTTGATAACCGGCGGTAAGGTTTATGTGAGCGGTATTACAATACATAATACCGGAATCAGCGGCAGCAATTCGGTTCTGGTAAACGGCGGTGAGTTCTACCTTTTAGACGGCTATATTCTCGCGGACGGTGAGTATGCGTTAGACATCAACAGAGGTAATGTTTATCTGTACTCCGGAAAGATTGAGGGTGACGGACGTATGGCGATGTCTGTTGACAGCTATTCGTCTGTACGGATATGTTATAGCGATAAGCCGTTATACTTTATAGATCATGATGTTGACAACAATTGGGGCACAATATCCGGTGCATCGTATATACAGTTAGAGGATAATGTTGTAGTGGATTTGGAATACAGTGACAATCCTGACGGCTCGAATTCAAAATTATTGAAAAATACAACGAAAATCGCCGATTGGACAAATACCAAGAGAAATTATCTTAAAATTCAAACATATAAGCCGTCCTATCTGTTCAGCACAGATTCCACCAATACGCTTTTAAGGAAGATCAAAAGTGACGGCGTTACCGATTTGGCCGAGAATGCATTTACCGCCGTGCATTTTGTGGATTTGGCGGATTGTGATATGACAAACATCACCTATTCCGACTATTCCGCAAAGGGCGACGGCAGCGTAAAGGCTTGGGTGAACGGCACAGAGCTTTACATCGGCGGCGAAGGAAGAATCATAGCGGGAGATAGCCTTGCAAATGCATTCAGGGATGGTAAAAATATCAACAGCATTACCGGACTTGACCGGCTCGGTACATCAAAAGTTACCGATATGGGATATATGTTCTACAATTGCGGCAGTGAATCTGCTGAATTTACACTGGATTTGGGAAACGGTTTTGATACATCAAGTGTTACCGATATGACGTATATGTTCTGTAATACCGGCAGAAACTCCACAACATTTGCACTTAATCTGGGATATAATTTTGATACATCAAATGTTATCAATATGAGATTGATGTTCGCTCGCTGCGGCTATAGTGCTCCGATGTTTAAGCTTGAACTTGGGGATAATTTTGATACATCAAAGGTTAACGATATGTATCAAATGTTCGAATGTTGCGGATATAACAGCACAGCATTTAAAACTCTTGATCTAAGTGCATTTACAGTAAGCGAATACACCGGACTTGACGGCTTTGCAGAGAGTATCCCTGTAACAAAATTTATTTTCGGCAAGGGCTGGAGAAACGCAGCTTTGCCCTCTTCTCAGTACTTCGCAAAGCGTTCTTCAAACACACCGACCGAAATTGTCGGTGCAACGAAAAATCTGCTTTCTTATGATTGGATGAGAGATAACAGAACCGTTACTTTTGCCGATAACACCACCTATACGATAACGCCTGTGGCGGAAGACGGCGGTACGGTGTCGGGCGGCGGCACGGTACTTGACGGCGAAAGTATAACCCTCACTGCAACAGCTGATAACGAGCATATATTTAAAGGATGGTATGGGTATACTTTTAACGGACGGTATGAAGAATATACAAAGGTTTGTGATACGGCAGAATTTGTGATTGAAGACGCAGATGACGACAAAACCTATACGGCGACATTTGCAAAGATTGTTTATTACACGGTTTCGGCAGAGGTGGGATTGGACGGCGGCGGTACGGTATCGGGCGGCGGCGAAGTAACCGATGGGAGCAGCATAACGCTTACCGCAACGGCAAACGAAGGCTATACTTTTGACGGCTGGTATGACGGCGATACAAAGGTATGCGATACGGCGGAATTTGTTGTTGACAATGTAACGGCTGATAAGACCTACACGGCGAAGTTTATAAAGAATCTGCCCACGGAGTCAAATCTGTTCAGCACGAGCAAAGACAGCACACTTTTAACCAAGATCAAAAGTGACGGCGTTACGAATTTGACCGAGGATGCATTTACCTCTGTACATTTTGTGAATTTGGCGGATTACGACCTGACGGATATTACCTATTCCGACTATTCCGCAAGCGGTGACGGCAGCGTAAAAGCTTGGGTGAACGGCACAGAGCTTTACATCGGCGGCAACGGTAAAATCATTGCGGGAGAGAGCCTGGCGTATGCATTTTACAATGGAAGCAATATTGACAGTATAGCAGGACTTGGAATGCTTGACACATCAAATACAAAAAATATGTCATATATGTTTGCTATGTTCGGCGGCCAATACAGTAAATCTACACTTGATTTGGGAGATAATTTTGATACATCAAACGTAACGGATATGTCATATATGTTTTATGAATGCGGCGGAGACAGCACTGGATTTACACTTGACCTCGGCGACAAATTTAATACTTCAAAGGTTACTGATATGTCATATATGTTTTATCGCTGCGGATATTGGAGCGAAGCACTTACGCTTGATTTAGGCGTTACATTTGATACATCAAATGTAACGAATATGTCATTTATGTTTAGCGAATGCGGAGTGCGGAGTGACAAATTTACACTGAATTTGGGAGGTAATTTTGACACATCAAACGTAACGGATATGTCACATATGTTTTGTAACTGCGGAAGCGGCAGTGAATTTACGCTTGATTTGGGTGACAAATTCAATACAATAAATGTAACGAATATGGAAGGTATGTTTTTCGGGTGTGGCAGTAAAGTATTTACACTTAACCTCGGCGACAAATTTGATACTTCAAATGTAACAAATATGTCCGAAATGTTTAGGGAATGCGGATATAATAGCAATGTATTTACGCTTGATTTGGGTAATAAATTTGACACATCAAAGGTTAAGAAGATGTATAGGATGTTTTATAGATGTGGATATAGAGATGAAGCATTTACGCTTAATCTTGGCGATAAATTCGACACATCAAATGTTATCAATATGGGAGATATGTTTTATGAATGTGGATATAGCAATAAAGCATTTACGCTTAATCTTGGCGATAAATTCGACACATCAAATGTTACGAGTATGAGACATATGTTTTATGGATGTGGATATAGCAGTGAAGTATTTACGCTTGATTTAGGTGACAAATTTGATACCTCAAAGGTTTGGTTTGTGGGTGGTATGGATTATATGTTTTACAGATGTGGATATAGCAGTAAAGTATTTACGCTTGATTTAGGTGACAATTTTAACACCCCTAAAGTAACGGATATGTCATATATGTTTTATGAATGTGGATATAATAGTGATGCGTTTACAACGCTTGATTTAAGCTCGTTTACTGTAAATGCAAAGACAGACATTTCCAATTTTGCAATGAATACACCTATCACGACCTTTATTTTCGGCGAGGGCTGGGCAAATGCGACCCTTCCGGCAGCCGGTTCCGGAACAGGCGCTTTTTATGCATTCAGTCAAACTGACACCACCGTGGTCGGCGCAACCAAAAACCTGACTGCTTACGATTGGGCAAGCGACAACAGAACCGTCACCGGATTACAGCCGAACACCTATACCGTAACAGCCACAGCCGAAACCGGCGGCACGGTATCGGGCGGCGGCGAAGTTGCGGAGGGCAGCAGCATAACGCTCGCCGCAGCAGCAAATGAAGGTTATACCTTTGACGGCTGGTATGACGGCGAAACAAAGGTGTGCGATACAGCGGAATTTGTGGTCAGCAACGTAACAGCAAATAAAACGTATACGGCAAAGTTTACGAAAAATCAGATTGTTGAACCCGAACCTGAACCGGAAAACCCCGATATTCCGTATCTTAAGTGGGACGGAACCACACTGACGCTTGTTAAAAGGGCAGATGCAAGCTGTAGGGTCGGAATTGTTTATGTCGGCGGAGCAACCTTTGATGCGGATAATATAAACTGGGATAGGTTGGTTTCCGCAGGTAAAAGATATGCCAATCTGAACAGCTCGGTCGGATATGCTGTATATAATAATTTTACAAAAAGAACGCCGGGGACACGAGGCAACTATGTAGCGTTTGTAAAATATACCAAAGAAGACGGAACAACAACCGCCGATTACATTACCTTTAATGTCAAAAATGCCGTAAGCTTTGAAACACCTGCTCTTTCGTATAACGCTAAAACAAAAACTTTGAAAATGACAGGTAATGTTTCATCGACAATAGGCGTTGCTTATATCGGAAACGCTGAGATTAATGCGAGCGATATAACATGGAATGACTTTGTAAAGGCGGGGAAAAAATACCCGGATATAAACGGCAGCAGCGGATATGAGAAGGCGCTTAATACTCTCGATTACGCAAAAACGTTCAGCAATAACGGAAATTATGTTGCATTTATAAAGTATTTTGATGAAAACTTAAATAAGACTTTGGCAAAGTACTATACATTCACCGCTGACGATCATGATTTACAGCCGACAGATGCTCCGTTTGCAATTGCGGAAGAAAGCAACATAGCTTTGACGGCAAACGGATTCAATGTTGCGAAAGTGACAATCGTATATATCGGTACGGATGATATATATATTACAAACTGGAATGAATTTTCTGCTGCTGCCGCAAAATTCAGCGACATCAACGGAAAAGCATTGAATCAGCAATATACCAATCCGAAAGACGGTAGCGTATGGAAACAAAATACGGCAGGCTGGTATGGGGTTTATATTCGTTATATCAAAGACGATAAGATATGCAATTCGTATTACACGTTAGAGCTTAACTAAGAACTTGTGCACAACTCCCCAAAAGGGGAGTTGTGCAATCAAGGACAATTAGGTATGGCGTTCGGGGGTTGGCTGAGGTATAGAATATGGAGGTTTGATTTTTAATGAATTTGACTGTAAAGGATGTGTTTCTTGCCCTATGGCACAGTATATTGCTGATTATTATTGCTTCGTTTATCGGAATGGCGGCATTTGGGGGATTTACATATTGCTTTGTAAAGCCGGAATATACAGCGACCGCAAAACTCTATGTCTATAACGAAAAGAACGATGACCGATATATCACAACCGGAGACCTGACGGTTTCAAAATCTTTGGTGGACACCTATTTGATAATCATCCGTTCCGACCCTGTGTTGGAACAGGTTGCGGATAAGCTGAGAGGTACATATCCGGATTTGACGGCGAAAAAAATCGACGGTTTGCTCACGGGAAGCGCCATTAACGAAACAGAGGCATTTTATATTTCTGCCACTTCGCAAGACAGGCAAATGGCGACAGACATAGTAAACGAGATTGTTGCAATTGTACCCGATGAAATTATAAGGATTGTTAAGGCAGCGTCCGTTGAAGTGATAGAAGAGGCAAAAGTGCCCGATATTGATGATTACAATTGGCCGATAGCCCGTAATGCATTTGTCGGCTTTGCTGTTGGGTTTGTTTTATCCTGCGGATATATTTTGCTTGCGAACTCTATGGATACAACCGTTTACGGAAGGAACGAAATTATAAACAACTTCAAAATCCCGGTTATAGGCATTATACCGCCGCACGAAGAAATTGTTTATAAAAAGAATAATAAAAGAAAACATTCTAAAAACAGAGCAAGAGTTCTTGTCAATCGCTTTATATTGAACGACAGCACATCTTTTGCCGTTGCGGAGGCGTATCGTATGGCAAGAACAAATATTTTTTATCTGCCGACCAAGGAAAGCTGTAAAAAAATTGTTATCGCCAGTGCGGTCGCTTCTGAGGGAAAAAGCACGTGCGGTATTAATATTTCAAAAATATTGGCACAGGCAGGGAAAAAGGTTCTGTTGATTGATGCGGATATGCGCAGACCGAGAATTGCACGATATTTGAATATTGATAAACAAGATGGACTTTCGGAGTATCTCGCCGGGTTATGTGACAATGCCGAAATTACAAAAAATACCGATTTGGGATTTGATGTTATAGTCTCGGGCAATGTCAGCAGCTCATCGGCCGAGCTGCTTGCAACGCCGAGAGTGGACGCTCTGTTCGATGAATGCAGCCGTGAATATGATTATATCATTATCGATACGCCGCCGATTAACGTTGTTACGGACGCAACGGTTCTTGCCGATAAGATTGACGGTTATCTTCTCGCCGTGCGTGCGGGATTTTCAAGCGTGGACGATATTAAACAAACCGTTCATTCTTTGGAACAGGTTGATGCCAAAATACTCGGTATTATGCTTGAAAACGTTGACCCCAAGACAGAAATATACGGAAAGTACAGCCGATACGGGAAGTACGGAAAATACGGCAGGTATTATAAAAATTATCACAACAGTTATTCGAGATATAAATATTAGAGCGGTATTTATTTGCTTAAAACAAAAATCTTCAGATAAGTCGGTGATAGAATGATTTTACCCAAGATTGATTATCATTCGCACATATTACCAGGAATCGATGACGGAGCCGAAAGTGTCAAAAAAAGTATTTCGATTATAAAAAAAGCAAAACGGTACGGGGTCAGAGAGATATATGCCACACCGCATTGTTATTTGCATAAAACAAGCGTTGAAAGCTTTTGCGCCAAAAGACAACAGGCTTTGGAATCGATTGAAAATAACGGAATTGAAATTCCTGTTAAATTAGGTGCGGAGATTCTTCTTATCCCCGGGCTTTATAACCTCAGGGAAATTGATAAATTATGTATGCCTGACGGAAATAATATTCTGCTTGAATTACCTCTGACCGAATCACTGATTACCGAACAGCATTTTATAACCGTTGAACAGCTGAAAAAAAGGTTTGGCATTGTTATGGCTCATCCGAACCGATATTCCGATTTCACAGTTGAACAAATGCTTGAAATAGGTGCCGTCCTACAGATTAACAGCGATGATGTGTGTGTGCGAAAAGAACATAAACGGATTATAAAATGGATGGACAGGGACCGTGTGTATGCCCTCGGAAGTGACGCTCATCAAAAAAAGGAAAGTTACCGCAGGTTTAACAAAGCATATAAATGTTTGTTTCCGAAATAAATGAAAGGAGAAATTATGACTGAACTCAGACAAAACACCAACTATATTTTAATTGCAAAAAAGCAACCGATAACAAGCAAAAAGAGTGTATATTGCGCTGTTAAAAGGGGCATTGATTTACTCTTGTCATTGCTTGTTATGCCGATATATTTAATTATATATGTGTCGGTTGCGGCGGTTGTTAAGCTTACCGACGGCGGCTCGGTATTGTACAAGTCTGTTCGAATCGGAAAGGACGGAAAGCCTTTCTGTATGTATAAGTTCAGAACGATGAAGATTAACGCCGATAAATTGGAGGATTTTTTAACGCCCGAAGAATTGGAAAAGTATAAAAAAGAATATAAGCTTGAAAATGACCCGCGCGTTACCGTGATAGGAAATATATTAAGAAAAACGTCCATGGACGAGTTGCCCCAGATTTTGAATGTGATAAAAAACGATATGAGTCTTATAGGACCGAGACCCGTTCTTGATGAAGAAACATTGTTGTACGGAAAAGACAGAAATATTTTTCTCAGTGTAAAGCCCGGGCTTACGGGATACTGGCAGGCTTACGCCAGAAACGATGTGGGATATGCAGACGGCAGACGCCAAGAGATGGAGTTATATTATATAAAGAACAGGTCATTGAGAGTTGACGCAATAATTTTTTTTGCCACAATCGGGCGAGTGTTTTCGAGAAAGGGAGTGCTCTAAAGTGGACATACGCCGTAAAGTTTTACATATTGTCCTCTGTCACGGCGGCGGTGTAGAAGTTTATACAAGAATGCTGATTGAACACACGTGTAAAAATTATGATACGGTATTGATATGCGCCTCGGAATACAATAAAAAAATGCTGCCTATAGATTCCCGTGCAATATATAACGTGGATGTTCCGAGAGAAATATCGGTATCAAAAGACTTAAAGGCCGTTTTTGAAATACGGAAGATAATTAAAAGCGAAAAGCCCGATGTTTTATACTGTCATTCCTCAATGTCGGGGGCGATAGGCCGTGCAGCGGCAACGGGCTTGAGATGCAAGGTGGTATATAACCCTCACGGATGGTCATTTGATATGGAGGTATCACCAAAGAAAAAAATGTTTTATCGTTTTCTTGAAAAAATTATGGCGATGAAAACGGATAAAACAGTCGCGATTTCGGAATACGAAAAAAGAAGTGCGCTGAAAAATAAAATTTGCAGCGAGAGTAAAATCGAGGTTATTTATAACGGCATAGATTTAGATAAATGTAAATCCGCCAAAAGCGAGAGAATCAAGCTCGGATACAGAGAAAAAGATTTTATTGTCGGATGTGCGGCGAGACTGTCGGAACAAAAGGATCCGATGCTTTTTGCTGAGGTTGCCGGTTGTATTGCGAAAAAACATCCCGATACACGCTTTGTTTGGGTCGGAGACGGGGAACTCAGGGAGGATTTTATAAAAGCGTTGAAGAAAAATAACGTTTTCGACAAAACAAAAATTACCGGGTGGGTGAATAATCCGTATGAGTATATTTCGATTTTTGACGTTGCCGTGCTACTCTCAAAATGGGAGGGATTCGGTTTGTGCCTTGCCGAATATATGGCATTGGGCAAGCCGACCGTTGCAACAAATGTCGGCGCTGTTTCGGAAATTATACAAGACGGAATTTGCGGCAGGCTTGCGGACGGCAGAGACCCCGAATCGATTGCGGATGAAATTATGGCATACAAACAATGCCGAAGCATAAAGGATATTAACCGAAAATGTATTGAAATATCCGAAAAGTTTGATTTTAAAATAACGGCGGATAAGACGATAAAGATGATTGCCGAGTTATAAAGGTGGTGTGTTTAACAGATGAAGATAGGAATAGTATCATGTTATTTTATCAATAATTACGGGAGTATTCTTCAGGCATATGCTTTGCAGGAATATTTCGGTACCAAAGGAATCGAATGTGATACTGTATCCGTTGAAGGCTTGAAACCATACCTTGACGCCCAAAAAAGGCAATACTATTTTCATAACATCCATAAAGCAGGATTGATTTTTTCAAAACTTCCTATGATATATTTAAAGGCGTTGCGAAAAATCAATTACAGAAATCTCGGCGTTGAATACAGTGAGCGCGTGCGGAAATTTGACGATTTCAGAAGAAATTTCAAACTTTCAGGCATAAGTGCGACTTCGCCGAAACAATTAACCGATTTGGCTTTAACGTATGACGCAATTGTGGTCGGAAGCGACCAGCTTTGGCGGCCGGATAACATATTCCCCGAATATTACACATTGAGTTGGGTGCCCGACAATATACCAAAGTTTTCGTATGCGACCAGCTTTGGCGTTTCCGAATTGGACGGATGTTATAAATCAAAGGCAAGGACCTTTTTGAATCGGATGTCCGCGATTTCGGTACGCGAAAACAGCGGCGGCGATTTGGTGAAAGAACTTACGGGAAAGATTCCCTGCATAGTTTGTGACCCTGTTTTTCTGCTTACAAAGAATCGGTGGAATACGCTTTCCGATACAGGGCGTTGTCCGAACCGAAAATACATTTTTACATACTTTCTCGGCAGAGGAGGGGAATGCCGCAGATTTGCCGAAAAGCTTTCGGATATTACGGGGCTTCCGCTGGTCGGGGCGGTGCATAACGACTCTTACGCCGAATCGGATGAGAATATAGATTATCCAATTGGTGACTGCTCTCCGAGTGAATTTATAGGGCTTATTTCAAACGCCGAATATATCTGTACGGATTCGTTTCATGCAACCGCGTTTTCAACGATATTTAACAAGAAATTTTTTGCGTTTAAGCGTTCAAAATCGCGAAAGCACGGTACAAATTCAAGAATCGAATCGTTTTTAAAGATGACGGGACTTGAAACACGATTGATAACCGATGTCGGCAGGGCGGACGATATTGTTTTAAACGATATTGATTATGAAACGGTAAACGATAAAATTTTATCGTTTATAAATAAAAGCTGTGACTTTACAGAGAAAGAAATATTGCAAGGGGTAAGTTTTAATGTGCGGGAAAAAGATTTTGCATCTCAGCTTGACTAAAAGTATCGGCGGGATTGCGGCTTTTCAAAAAAACTTATTTAATAATACAGACAGCAATGCCGTAACGTTCGAATTTGTGACAACATATACGGACAGCGCATTGATTCCGTTTTTTGAAGAGAATGATGTCAAAATACATCGGCTGCCTCCTCAAAAAACGATTCTTTCGTATTGCCTGGCGTTATACAGGCTTTTAAAAAAAGAAAAATATGACGCGGTGCATATTCACAAAAATTCATGTGCCAATCCCATGGCTTTTATAATCTGCCGTATCGCAGGGGTTGAGCGGATTATCGCACATTCGCATAATACCGCTTCGGTCGGCGGAAAGGCGGCAGATATTTTTCATTTTTTATTCAGGCCGTTGGTAAGAGGGCTGTCGGATATAAAACTGGCTTGTTCCCCCGAGGCGGCAGTGTGGCTTTACGGGGAGAAATATTTTAAAGATAATGACACAATTCGGATAATAAAAAACGGTATTGATACGGGTGTGTTTTCATACAATGAAAAAGTGCGGAATGAAGTTCGCACGGAATTCGGTTGGGATGATAAATTGGTTCTGGGACACGTGGGGAATTTCATTCCCCAGAAAAACCATTACTTTATGGTGGATATTATATCCGAAGTGATAAAAACGGAAGAAAATGCGATTATTGTGTTTTTGGGCAGAGGTGATGCGATGTACGGCGTTCGTGAATATGCAATAAAAAAAGGTGTTTCGGAACATATCGAATTTATGGGTTCGAGAACGGATATATCCCGATTTTATCAGGCAATGGATTTGTTTTTGTTCCCTTCTTTTCACGAGGGGTTACCCATTGCGGGGATTGAGGCACAGACCGCCGATTTGCCGTGCTTGTTTTCGGACGCGATAACAAGCGAAATTATGATTACGGACCGTGCTGTTTCCGTGCCGCTTGATTTGGGGGCGTCGGAATGGGCGAAAAAAGCAATATTACTTGCCAAAGCACAAGGACGCGAAAATGTCGCCGATAAAATAATTGCTTTGGGATATGACGCGGCGGATATGGGAAAACGAATGGAGCGGATTTATGAACAGCAATAATGTAACAAACTTGATAAACAAAGCCGATTGCAGCGGCTGCGGAGCTTGTGTTTGTGTTTGCCCGACGAAATGTCTTTTGATGAAGAGCGATAGAGAGGGCTTTTGTTATCCGTATACAGATGATAAAGGCTGTATAAATTGCGGAAAGTGTCTGTCTGTATGCCCTGTGAAATCAAAGCCCGAAACGGGCGATTATAAAAGACGCGTTTTCGTTGTACAGCATAAGGATGCCGGAATTCGCCGCGAAAGTACATCGGGCGGAGCGTTTACCGCTGTTGCGGAATATATTATTAAAAGCGGCGGAGTCGTGTTCGGCGCAGGTATGGACGAAAACTTTCGTGTTTGTCATATGGCGGCGTATGACATTGAACAACTCGCGCTATTCAGAAACTCAAAGTATTCTCAAAGCGATTTGGGAGATACTTTTTTGAAAGTAGAGAGTTATTTGACAGAGGGGAAAAAAGTTCTTTTTTCGGGAACGCCCTGTCAGGTCGCGGGACTGAAAAAGTTTTTGCCCGACGCAGGCGAAAACCTCATTACGGCAGATGTTGTCTGTCGGGGTATTCCCTCGCCGCTCGTTTTTAAAAAATATATCGATTACCAAAAGAGACGATTCGGCGAGTTTGATAAAGTCTTGTTCAGGGATAAATACTCGGGTTATACTCACACCGTGATGAGCTTGTATAGGGATGATGTTTGTTTGTACCATAACGGTCTTGAATATGACCCTATGCTTAAATTGTTTTATCGGGGATTGATTAGTCGCCCGATTTGCTCGAATTGCCGTTTTAAGGGGATTGAACGATGCAGTGATTTTACGCTTTGGGATTGCTTTTCCGCCGCGGAGATAAACAGAGATTTTGACGATAATCGGGGAACAACTTTCGTAATGCTTCATTCGGAAAAAGCCGAAATGATTTTTGAAAAAATACAGGATAATATACGAGCCTGTGAGGGTGAAACCGAAAGAGTATGCCGCGGTGCGGCCGAAATGTTAAAAAGCGTTCCGCACAATCCCGAAAGACGGGAATTTTTCCGAGATATTGAAACTATGTCGCCGAATGAGCTTTTTGATAAATGGACACCCGTAACGTTCGGGGTCAGATTAAACAAGCTCTTGCGGAACATATTGGCAAAACTCGGGCTGTATTACACAGCAAAAAACTTAGCCGCAAGGCTGAAAAAATAAAAAACGGAAAGAAAGGAATGCGGATATGGATAAATATATAATTCAGGCTCAAAAGACTCGGCATACATATATGTTATGGGTATCGGCATTTCTTCTTATTTTCAATGTCTATCATACAAAGCTGATGAGCATATTTCTGTTTTCCGCCTCGTCAAGCTCTGCGTTCGTGATTCAGGGGTTCGCGGTGGCGTTGATGCTGGTGTATTTTATGACGGATAAAAAAGTCAGCCTGTATAAAATAGAAATACAGCCTATGGAATGGCTGCTTATACTGACCCTGGTTGTGATGCTTGTAACAACCGAAAACATCAACGAAAATCTGACATATATCATCAGATATGCGGTTCTTGTTTTAATTGTTGTGTTTATGAAGTATGATGAAGAATTTTTTCATATTATTTTTTATTGCATACTGGCGGCGGGAATCGTGCATGTTGCGGCAACGTTATGGTTTTATTTTGACACCGATTTTTATATGGCTTATATATATCCGAATTTTGATTCAGGCCAAAAAGCGCATTTGTATGAGCAGGTACAAAAAAATCATCACGCGGTCGGTCTGTCGAATCATTACAGCCAAAACGGAATTTATATGGCGATTTCGTTATGCGCTTCATTTGCGCTGCTTCTTGTGAAAAAGCACAAGAATATGATAAGGAAAGTATTGTTGGTGGCGGTTGTGTTTTTTTCTCTTATACTGACCGGCAAAAGAGGTGCTCTTATTTTCTCGGTTTTTGCAATGCTTGTATCATATATCATATGCAAGAGGGGTGCTTTCGGAAATAAATTGATAACGGTGCTTTTTATACTGAGCAGTATATCGCTTGTCATATATATTCTTTCGTTTTATATAGAGGGTATTGCCTCCGCTTTTGAAAGAATAACGGCAATGTTTGCGGCGGAAAACGAAATTTCGGACGTTTCGAACGGACGATTTAAATTGTATGCAATAGCGTGGAATTTCTTTAAAGAATCTCCGATATTGGGTATCGGATGGCGTGAATTCAGTAAAGAAGTTGTAAATTTTTATAATCAGGATTCCGTTTTAAGGGACGCTCACAACGTTTTCCTTCAATTGCTGTGCGAAACGGGGATTATAGGATTTTCAGTTTTCATAACGCTGTTTATATCCGCAATAACACAGACGATACAGCTTGCGGTGCAAAGTGCGAAAAACCTGCTTTGCCTTTCGGATAAGACAAAGACGGTATTGATTTTCTCGTTGTGCTATCAAGTGTTTTTTCTGGCGTATTGCATTACGGGAAATCCGCTATATGACTTGGAAACAGTGTACGTTTATATTATATCCGTCGGCTTTTCATCGGGAATATATTTTCGGTATAAAGAGAAAATTGCAAAAATTAAGCGTGAAAGTGCGGATAAGTCAAAATATATCAAATGAGTTTGGAGGGATAAGCAAATATGGTTTCGATAGTAATAGCGGCGTATAATACGGAAAAATACATTGCAAAGTGCTTGGAAAGCTTGAAAAAACAAACATATACCGATTTTGAGGCGATTGTCGTTGTTGATGGCGCAACGGACAAAACATTGGAAATCTGTGAGGAATTCTCAAAACGGGACAACCGCTTTATCACGCTTTATCAAAAAAACGGCGGTCTTTCGGCGGCGAGGAATCACGGACTTGAAAAGTGTCGGGCGGAATACATAACCTTTGTTGACTCGGACGATTATGTCGGCTCAGATTATCTAAAGGTTTTGGTGAATGCAATCGAAATGAACGATTGTGACATATCGGCTTGCGGATATGTTCTCGAGGACGAGAATGGGAATGAAAAGTATCGCACGGAACGAAAGAGAGAAATTATGGACAATGAGATGTTTTTAAATAATATGCTGATACCGATTAACCGTTCGTATGGGGCTTTTGTTTGGAATAAACTATATAAAAGCGAGATTATCGGGAAATATAATATACGCTTTCCGAGCGAAAAAAGGTATCTGTTTGAGGACCATTATTTTAATTATGAATATATGAAATACGCAAAGAGAGGATGTTATATCCCGTCTTGTGCCTATTATTACATATCAAGAAAAAATATCGGGATAATACGGGGGATTGACGAAAATAACAAGGCGGCTGAGAAATGGTTTTATTATGCCGACGTGTTTGATTTGATTATTGACGACTCATATAAAGGGTTTGATGAATTTAAAAAACAAATTAAAATGATGAAGGTATGGCACAGCTCTACCGCCGTTCGGGTGCTGGCGCATTACGGAGAGAGTGATTCGCCCGAATACGTGAATATGCGAAAGTATATAAAAGAAAATATGATTGAGTATTTAAAAGCTCGGTATATCGGCGCAAAAAAGAAAACAGGTATGCTGGTTACATATTTCGCGCCGAGACTTGCATTCAGATTATGGGCATCATAACAAAGCGATAGGTGGTAAAAATGAAAGTTTCTGTTATTATTCCGATTTATAATACGCAAAAATATCTTGACGGATGCTTTGAAAGTATCATAAACCAAACGGAATCCGATTTGGAGATTATTTTGGTCGATGACGGTTCGGAGGATGACGGCGGCAGAATATGCGACGCATATGCAAAAAGGGATAAACGCTTTCGGGTTTTGCATAAAGAAAACGGCGGTGTGGCGTCCGCCAGAAATTCGGGGATGGATATAATGTCGGGACAGTATTGCTGTTTTATAGATTCCGATGATTGGGTTTTTGAAAATTACATCGCCGTTTTGCTGAATAATTTAAAGTCATACAGCTGTGATATTTCGGTTTGCGGACTTTCGGGAACAAACCTTACGGAGAATAATTCAAATGATGTGACCGTATTAAATCGGCGAAAAGCGCAGATGAGCTTGTTTGATGAGACGGGCGGCATTAAAGGGTATATAGGCGGAAAGTTATTTAAAACAGAGATTATAAAAAAGAATAATATCAGATTTGATGAAAACCAAACCTTGGCGGAAGATTTATTGTTTTTGTTTGATTACCTTATGTGCTGTCAAAGCGAAAATGCCGTTTGTGTATCAAATGCTAAGCTGTACTTTTATAAAAAAGATGGTTCGGGCGCGCTTGCACAGCGCGGACGTTCCGACGTTTTTCAAGAAAAATGGTGTGATGCGGTAAATGCCTGTGAAAAAATATTGAAAAAAATACCCGATGATGAAAAGAGTCTGCGGCGCGCCGCCGAACTTGAAAAAGCAATGCAATGCACAACTATGATTCACATTATGGCTGATTATGATGAAGATATAAAAAGAAAATCTTATAAAAAATTTCTGATGAAAAATTTGATTCCGTATTTGGTCAGCAGGAATTTCAGTATAAGAAAGAAGCTCGGCGCAATTGCCGTGCTTGTATGCCCGAAAAGATTTTTAAAAAGGAGAATCGCAAATGAATAAAAAAGCAGCAGTTATTACATTTCACAGGGCTTTGAATTACGGAGCGATTCTACAGGCGTATGCTCTTGAAAACATTCTTGCGGAAGTCGGCGTATATGCCGAAATAATAGATTACAGATGTCTGTATACAGAGTGCGTATATCGTCCGTTTGACATAAGACACTGTAAAAATATATCTTCGGGAGCGAAAAAATGCGTCAAAAGCTTTGAATTGATAAAAAAACGGCGCAGGTTTAATGAGTTTACCAAAAAACATTTACGCGTGACAAAGAAATGCGGAACAAAGACGGACCTGCAAAGAACAGCGGCGAAATTTGACGCGGTTATAACGGGCAGCGACCAGGTATGGAATCCGAATGCGACGGGCGGAGATTTCGGCTACTTCCTTGATTTTGTCGGTTCGGGTACTAAAAAAATCGCATATGCCGCAAGCATTGGGTACAGAACCTTTCCACCGAAATACGAATCGAAATGTATCGAATATTTAAAAGGTTTTGAAAGCATCTCCGTTCGTGAAAAAAGCGCGTGCAAAACTGTGGCTGAATCGGCGGACAAAGATGTCGAGAATGTATTGGACCCCACGCTTTTGTTGAGCGATTTAAGGTGGCTCGATATTGCGAAAAAGCCGAGAAACCTGCCACACAGATACATACTTGTGTATATGATGGAGGGGTGTAAATATACAATAGAAAAAGCGCGTGCTTTGGCGAGAGACAAGGAATGTGACCTTGTTTTGATTAACCCCACATTGAGGCAAAGGCAAACTTGCAAGGATTTTGTTATGTACAAAGCCGCATCACCCGAGGAGTTTGTCGGAATGTTTGCACAAGCCGATGCGGTTGTAACCAATTCGTTCCACGGAGTTGTTTTTTCGTTAATCTTTAAAAAAGAGTTTTACGCGGAGACATCAAACGCAGAAAAATCGGCAAGGATAGTTGACCTGCTTGCGCTTTTTGACTTATCGGACAGGATTTTGCCGAATGAAATAAACGGAAAGCCGAATTGGGAAAAAGTGAATTCACAACTTATAAAAGAGAAAAACAAATCAATCTCGTGGCTTAAAGATTCTTTGGGCTTAAATTGAAAGGAGGACAAATTGTGACAACGGTTTTTGATAAAAAAGAAAATTGCAGCGGATGCGGTGTATGCAAGGCGGTATGTAATCAGAGCGCAATTGTAATGCAACGGGATAACTGTGGATTTTATTATCCCAAAATTGACGCGAAACGTTGCATATCCTGCGGAAAATGTCGGAATAATTGTCACTTTATCAATAAATCCGTTTCACGCAATTTGTTTGAAAAGGTTTACGCCGTACAGAGCAGAGATGAGGAAGTCCTGAAAAAAAGTCAGTCGGGCGGAGCGTTTGCCGAGCTTGCGAAAAGCATATTGAATTCGGGCGGAGCGGCATACGGCGCGGCATTTAATGATTTGTTTGAGGTTTGTCATATACGCATAGATTCGGTGAATCAATTACATAGATTACAGGGCAGCAAGTATGTTCAAAGCAAGACGGAAGATATTTTTGAAAAGGTAAAGAATGATTTGGATAATGATTTAAAGGTTCTGTTTTCGGGTACGCCGTGCCAAGTCGCAGCCTTATATTCATATTTGGGTCAAAGGCGCGAGTCGCTATATACGGTCGATATTGTATGTCACGGCGTTATGCCGCCGACTTTGTGGAAGGACTATATTGACCGTATGACGGACAAATACGGTGAAATTGCCTGTGCCGATTTTCGCGATAAATCTTATGGGTGGAAGTCGCACAATGAAACGTTTGTTATCGGCGGGCAAAAAATCAAGAAAAATGTTTACCGAAAGATTTTTTATAAAAACATATTACTGAGACCGAGTTGTTACAGTATAAAAAAAGACAGGTATATAACCGCTTGCAAATACGCGGGGACGTCCCGTGTTTCGGATATTACAATCGGCGATTTTTGGGGAATCCAATCCGAGACAGGTGTTTTTAAAAACTCAAATCTCGGAATATCGCTTTGTATCGTGAACACACAAAGCGGAATCCGTTTGTTTGAAAGATTAAAACAGAATGTAATATGGGAACAGCGCGACATAAGCGAGGCGTCGGCAAAACAGCCGCATTTATCGCGCAGCGAGCACGGAGTGCCGATTGAGGGTGTTGAGACCGCGAGGGAAATGTATGCAAAAAAAGGATTTAAATATATTGCATCGAGGTATGGCGAAAGCGGCATCCGCGGAATTTATCCCAAAGGGATAAGATTTATCGGACATATCGTGAATAAATTATTAAAGACAACAGAAGTTAAGTCGGAACGGAGAGAGAAACGATGATAACTAATCTGAAAAATGACAGGCTGTTATTTCTTATTAAAGGGAAAAAATATCCGTATAAGCACCGAAATAAATACTTATTGTGCTGGTTTTCGGTAATAATATTATTGGTTCTGGCGGCGGTGTTTGTTTACGGACTGATGAAATATACATACGGCAAGCTTGATATATGCGACCTGTCGGCAAGAACAATATATAAAAACGGTATCGAGCCGATAGAGGACCAAAACTATTTTGAAGAAAAAAACGTTAATACAAACAGCAACGGCGATATTGTTCCCAAGCTGGAGCTGAACAACAAGGTTTTAACGCTCAATCCAAATGATATAAAAGGAGTATATCTTGCATGGGTGTATACGGGCAATGAAAGATTTGAGTATAACGGCAACTATCAGTGGAAAGAGCTTATCGAAACGGGAAAGAAGTTTAATTATAATACCGGGTATGGATATAGGACGGCATATGACACCAAGGAAGTGGAATTATCCGAAAACGGATGGTACACAGTATTTGCCATTTGGTATGAAGGTGGGCAAAAGCTGCATATCGCAAAAAACTTTCATGTCGGAAGTATTGAAACGAGCGGCATTGGAACAGAGTATGAAAAAGAAGCGTACGAGACTTGGCAGGATAATAAAAAATATGTTAATTCGGTTAAAGGAGTTAAGAATTATCTTTTTATAGGCGCCGACCATTGGAGCCGCAGCGAATTGACAAAATCTTATTCCGATTATATGGTGCTTGCTACGGTGAATACGAACAACCGAGAAGTTTCTTTCACCACAATACTTAAAGAATCGTATGTTTACATTCCGACAATAGGGTGCGGAAGGCTTACAAACGCATATAATTGCGGCGGCGTTGAGCTTGTCGTCAGAATAATAGAGGAAAATTACGGGCTGAAAATCGACAATTATCTCTTGCTCGACTATAATTATTTTATACAGATGATTAACGCCGTTGACGGAATTAAAGTTCAAATCGAAAAATATCAAGTACCGTACATAAACCAATACATAAGCGACTTGGAAAGTGATTACAGACTGACATCCGATATTGTAAAGACCGAATATCTTGAAGAGAAAAGCGGAGAGTTTTTGTTGGACGGAGCGCAAACCCTTGCGTATATTCGATATTATAACGAGGGCGATTGGGCGAGAGGCGAACGATACGATATGATGATGAAAGGGTTTTACAAAAGCCTTTGCAAAACAAGTTTATTCACAATCGTAAACGATATTTTTCCGCTGTTCACTACGGATTTCAGCTTTGATGAATATAAAGAGTTTTTGTACTGCCTTCCGTTATATTTAAAATATGATGTTAAGGTGTATGAGCTTCCGAGTGAAAACCGCGTTGCGCCTTTTAAAGAAAGTTATCGCTATAATGTTCTTTTAAATAAACGTGCCGAAACAGATGCGGTTATCAACAATATTTTGAACGACAAGGACGTTAATCGTCGGCGGATATGGTGGATTTCTCCGATTCTTGTTATAATATACATTTATCTTTTGATGATTGCATTGACGGCTTTGTGTTATACGATATTTCGCAAAAGGCGAATTATATATACAGACCCCGTAACTGATGAGAAAAGATATAAATCCAAAAAATATCGTTGGAACAGCGATGTTCACGTGTATCACCATGACGTTCTCGGCGAATATGACGGCGGCTTGTTTATGAATAAGGAAATGACACAAATGTACAGCCATAAAGTAAAAATGCCTATGCATGACCTTTTGGTATACGTACATATTCCCGTTAATGATGTCGGGGATTATTCGGAAGATAAAGATAAAAAAACATACGAAAAAATTTAAAATTATGAAAGGAGACACCCCAAAAATGAGTTCGAGAACGCAAAAATCGGTTCGCAACATCATCTTTTCAATCGGTTATCAGCTTGTCACACTGCTTTCCAATTTTGTGATAAAAACCATACTTATAAAAAATCTCGGTATACAATACACGGGTGTCTCGGCACTTTTTACCGATATTTTAACGGTTTTGTCCGTTGCCGAGCTTGGCTTCGGCACGGCTGTTTCTTATGCGCTTTATCGTCCGCTTTATGAAAAAGATGATATTCAAATTGCAAAAATTATGCGATTATATCAAAAAATTTATCGGGTTGTTTTTTCCGTTGTCATTGCGGGGGGAATCGTCTGTCTGATTTTTCTTAAATATATTGTGAATGATGTTCCTGATATAAAAGAAAATATCCATATCATTTTTATGTTTTTCGTCCTCAAAACGGCGGTTTCGTATTTGTTTGTTTACAAGGCGACGCTCATAGAGGCAAACCAGGAAAAACATATAGTTTCCGCAATCGGAACGGTCGTTTGTATATTTACCACGGTTTTGGAAGCCGTTGCGATAGCGGTGTTTAAAAGTTATATCGGATATCTTGCGGTAATGGTAACAATGGTGATTGTACAAAATGTAGTTATTTCGGCGGTTGCAAATCATAGGTATCCGATGTTAAAAAACGAGTGCGCCGAGAGCCTGAGCGTGAGCGAACGCAAAGAAATATTTAAAAATGTGAGAGCCTTGGCGATTTACAAAATCTCGGGGGCTTTTCAAAGAGGTGTGGACAGCGTTATCATATCGGCAATGCTCGGAACATCGCTGGTGGGGTTCTTGTCTTATTATAAGATGATAGTAAACAATGCGGATTCCCTGTTCGGTCAGGTGTTTGAGGCGATTAAGCCGAGTGTGGGAAATCTTGCGGCAAGCGAAAGCGGCGAGAGACAAT
Source organism: uncultured Eubacteriales bacterium (assembly GCA_900545865.1). GTDB lineage: Bacteria > Bacillota > Clostridia > Monoglobales > Monoglobaceae > UMGS1820. Next base: position 28,492 of record URAN01000016.1, on the reverse strand, counting down.
ACACGGTTTTTAAAAAGATGTGTTTTCTCTCATTTGCGATAGGAAATTTCATTGCGGTTTCGTTGATAACATTGCTGAACCCTTTTATTACCCTATGGCTGGGAAGTGGTTATCTGTTGGGAACGGACGTGGTGATTATGCTTGCGGCGGATATTTATATAATTACCATGGTGCGGCCTTACGAAAGCTTCAGAAACGCAAACGCCCTGTTTGTACAGGGAAAATACAGACCTGCCGTTATGGTTGTATTAAACATTGTTTTGTCAATCGGGCTTGCTGATAAATGGGGTGTGCCTGGGGTTCTGTTTGCAACGGTAGCCGCAAGGCTGTTGACCCATGTGTGGTACGACCCTTTGCTGATTTACCGAAAGATGTTTCATAAGCCGTTTTCTCAATATATAAAAATGAAAATATTATACTTGTTGACGGTGATTATGAACTGTGTTTTGGTATATGCGATATGCGGCGTTATCGGCTCGTCCGGTCAATGGGGCGGATTTTGTTTAAAAGCTTTGTTGTGTGCATTTACACCCAATATTGTTTTAATAGCCCTGTTTCGCAATACCGATGAATTCAAAGCATTGTATGAATATGCGCGCGGACTTTTCAAACGAAACGCAAGGTAGGGGTCGGTGACGGACTGTCATATTAGATGTTAGTCGAGTCGCTTATAAAAATTAACCTGTTCAAAAACCGTGAAACTTTTAAGATTCGGTATTTATTTTTTCGCGAACATATGTTATAATAAAAATATTCATAGATTGGATGTGAAAATATGTTTGGTGAAAAATTAAATGAATATCTTGAATTATTGGGCTGTTCGGGCAAGAAGTTTGCCGAATGGTCGGGCATATCAGAGGCAACGATAAGCCGTTACAGGTCGGGCGCGAGAATGCCAAAACCCGAATCCGATGACTTGGAAAAGTTATGCAAAGGTATTTGCCGGGCTGCGGAGCAAAAGGGTATTGAAAGCATATCATACAAAGATGTTTTTGATGAGTTCGCCGCCATAGCTGCAAGAAATTCGTTTGATTACGAAAGCCTTCAGATAAAGCTGAATGCGCTGTGTTCGGTTATGTCGGTGAATGTGGCGGATATGTCAAAAAGGCTCAAATATGATTCATCATATATTTCGAGAATACGCAGGGGCAAGCGCAAGCCTGCGAATCCGCGCGAATTTGCGTTTGATGTCGCCGTGTATTTTTCGCAAAATTATGACAGCGCGAATGACATAAAAATTATCGCCGAGCTTATTAAAGTCAAAGCGTCAAAGCTGAAAAATCAAAGCGATTATGCGTCAGAGCTTACAAACTGGCTGATTGATGGCAACGGCGAGGAAAAGCCCGAAAATCCGCTGAACCGTTTTTTGAATAAGCTCGATCAATTTGATTTGAACGAATATATAAAATCAATCCGCTTTGACGAATTAAAAGTTCCGACGCTTCCGTTTACTTTGCCGCTTTCGAAAACGTATTACGGAACAGAGGAGATGAAGGCTGCCGAGATTGACTTTTTAAAAGCAACCGCGCTTTCAAAATCAAAAGAGAGAGTTTTTATGTACAGCGATATGCAGATGGACGATATGGCGGCGGATATGGATTTTTCGAAAAAGTATATGTTCGGGCTTGCGGCGATGCTGAAAAAAGGCTTGAACCTGGACGTGGTTCATAATCTTAACCGACCGTTCAACGAGCTTATGCTGGGCTTGGAATGTTGGATACCCCTGTATATGACGGGGCAAATCACGCCGTATTATTTAAAAGGGGTGCATAATCGAATCTTTTGCCGTCTTTTGAACGTGTCGGGGTCTGCTGCTCTGGCAGGCGAGAGCATTTCGGGATATCATTCAAAGGGGAAGTATTATTTGACAAAAAACAAAACCGAGCTTGAATATTACCGCGAAACGAGCGGATATGTATTAAAAAAGGCTCAGCCGCTTATGGAAATTTATACAGAGGATAACGCGAACGCGCTGTCGGCGTTCTTGCTTGCCGATTCGCATACGAACGGAAGCCGAAAGAATATATTATCGACTTTGCCAATATACACCGCCTCAAATGAGTTCTTAAATGAATTTCTCACAGAACGAAACGTGAGTGAAGATGAGATAAATAAGATACTTGAATATGCTGACGGGCGGAAAAATCAAATCCTTGACATTTTGAAAAATAATGATGTTTGCGATGAAATTCCGTATCTGAGCAGAGAAGAGTTTGAGTCACAGCCCCTCGGGCTTTCTCTGTCGCCTATGTTCTGCGACAAAAATTTTGAATATACATACGAGGAATATTCAAAGCATCTTGCGCTGACGGAGGATTTTGCAAAATCCGAGAAAAATTATTCCGTGATTAAAACGCGCGAGAACGCTTTTGTGAACATACAAGTCTCGATGCACAGCGGCGAGTTCGTTATGATTTCAAAAAATAAAGCGCCGACAATCCACTTTGTTATCAGGCATCCGACTTTGAGAAACGCAATAGAAAATATTGATTTTCCCGTTATATGAAAGATTCAGCCAATATATATCCGATTTCATCCCGAAATCGGATATATGAATTTACGGCGGAAATTTAACGTAAAATTATTTCGCAATTCTGATTCACAGCTATTGCAAGAGCGTAAGGGCGTCGGTTACGTCATCGGGAGCGGCGGCGATTTCGCCCGAGCGCGCCGCTTTTCTGTATTTTTGCGGTGAACAGCCCGTGTTTAAGTTAAACGTGCGGATAAAGTTCGGTATAGAGCTGAATCCACAGTCAAAGCATATGTCGGTTATCGGCATATCCGTTATGGAAAGCAGACGTTTTGCGTACCCGATTTTAAGAGTGGTACAGTATTTTATAAGGGTCATACCTGTTTCTTTTTTAAAAAGATTGCTTATATAATTCCTCGACAGCTGTGCGAAATCCGCAACCTCGTCAAGAGACGGGTTATTCCTGAAATTCGCGTGAAGATAAAGGATGACATTTTGTATAACGGAGGATATGCCTATTTTATTTTTTACCTCGGGGTCAAAAAGTTCGCTCATCTGTAACAAAAGGCACGACAAAAGCATTTGGCTGTAGGTCGGGTTTATGTGCTTATATTTTGATGATGCGTCTTCGAGCAATTCGGCGAGCAAGCAAAGCCTTTTGAACTCATCGGGCGGCGGTGCAAAGACCCTTTGAGTTGATGAGAGACTTTTTTTCATAAACTCGGGCGATACCGAAAGCATATCCATTGAGATGTTATAGTTAAGCAAAGGCTCTGAAATGATAATTTCGTGAAAATCCGTGTTTGTCAAAAAATACACCGAGCCGCGTTTTAAGTCATAAATTTCGCCGTTGAGATTTTGCTTTCCCGAACCCGACAGAACAATTTCTATTTCAAAATATTCGTGCCTGTGCATCGGATAGCTCTCTGCGTTCGCGTATCTGCGCGAAGCATAAAAGTTTTTGTGTTTGCCGATATACCTTCCGGCATTGTTTACATTTTCTTTTTTATCCATTATTATCAACACCCGTATATAAAATTTTGCCTTTATTTTTGAAATTTGGCAATTTATACAAATTTATTATACACCATTTATATAAATAAATCAATCCAATTTTTTCAATCTGTAAAAATAATAACTTTTTAGTGTAATTTGAGAAGAATTTTTATGTATTTAGTGTTAATATTAAAATATAAAAATCCGTAAAGGGGTTAAAAACAAAAGAGGGTACCCTCTTTATGATATGTATTACATAGCATAAATGAGTATCTTATTATAAAGAAATATAAAAAAGGTGGTCGGATGTATGTTTAATAAGAAAAGATTTATTAAAAGCGGAATGACATTGCTGACGGCATTGGCTGTTTCGGTTATGCCGATGCTGAATACTCATTTTGCCGCTGCGGCAGATGAGGATGCAAGTGTTCTGTACTTAAATGACGGCACGAATACAGACGGAATTTACGGCGAGGGCGTCAGAAATCTTTTTGTGATGAAAGACGGAGCGGACAATCATAAGGATTATCTTAAATTCGGGCGTTCGACCTCGATTTTGCAGATAGTAAAGGATATTCCGCCGCGTGACGGAAAAGTTCTCGAACTCGGACGTGCGGAGATAAGCTTTGATATCTGTGCAAGACAGACAAATCACTTTTTTATAATGATGCTCGGTGATGCAAACGGAGTGTCACAGGAAATGTTCTTTATGAACGGCATGGGAAAGATGGGGTATCAGATGTCTGGCGGATGGCCGACGGCGACATATTCGCCTTCCTGTCAGAGGGCATATGAGAAAAACAGGTGGTATAATGTCAAAATTCTTTTCGATATGAATAACAGAACCATTACATACTATCTTGATGGAAAGCTCTGGGGCGAAACAGCGATAACACAGGCATCGGCTTTTATTGATGCCGAACCGAAGAATATCTATTTTAACATAATGACAAATTACACTATGAAAAGCGGCGCGGTTGCTCAAAGTGACGGAAGCGAGGAATTTTGGCTTGACAATATCGAGTATTCTTTCCCACAGGTAACCGAGTCGGGTGTGACGGTTTCAACGGGACAGGATGGAAACATCTATTTTTCAAAGGATGTATCGGCTGACTTTACCGTGACAAATCCGCTGTCCGACGAGAGCAAGTACACATTAGAGGTTTCGGCGACAAGCTCGGATAATTTCAGAGCGGCGGATAAATCGCAAGAGGTTATTGTGCCGCCGAAAGGAACAACAACCCAAAAAATTGAGTTTACCGTTCCCGAATACGGATTTTATACGCTGAACGCAACGTTAAAGAATTCCGATGGCACGGTTGCGGCCCAGACGGACACAAGATTTTCGGTTCTGAACGGCAGAGCGGACGGAAAGCGTAACGAAAAAATGGGTATGTCGAACCATTTCGGACATCAATACGGCGACCCAAAGGTGATAATTCCGCTTGATACAAAAATGGGATTTAAGCTGGCGAGAGATGATGTGGCGTGGCCGCATATCGTGTCAAACAGCGGTGAACAGCTTGCGGATACGGTGTTTTACCGCAACTTTTTGAACTGGTCAAAAATGGTTATGGACGCGGATATGGATATATTGGCAATCATCGGCGGAGCGGGTCACCCGGGACTTTTGGGGTACAGTTGGCCCGCGTCGGCGGATAAGCTGAAAGAGAAAAACAGTCTCGGCGAGTGGTATAAGCACGTGTATACGCTCGTTTCGTCACAGCCCGAGATTGAAGCGTGGGAGCTTTATAACGAGTGGAACATAAATTCGAATGACGCAAACGGCGGCACGCCCGAGGCGTATGCAGAGGTTTTGCGTACGGGTGCAACGGCGGTGAGAGCGGCGAACCCGAATGCAAAAATAGTCGCGTTTTGTACCGCGCTTGTCGATACGGAGTGGATAGAGAGGGTTTTGGTTGCACTCGGCAATAATCCGGGTCAATACTTTGACGCAATATCGGTTCACCCTTATGTTACAAGCGGCGAAATGCCCGAAAAGGGCGGTGTTGAGGACAGCATAACGGCTTTGCATACGCTTATGGATAAGTACGGGCTTTCAAACAAAGAGGTTTGGTCAACCGAGTTCGGTTATTCAACGGGCGCACAGGTGAAAAAAGTCACCGAAAAATCCCAGGCGGAATATACCGTCCGCGGAAGCCTTATATTAGACCCGTATGTCGATAAAAACGTTATGTATACGATAACCCAAAAACAGGCTCAAAGCGCGGGCGAAACGGGATTCGGTATGGTTCGTACTTACAGCGGTCTCAAAATCAACTACGAGGCGCGACCTCTTGCGGCGGCAATGACGAACTATAACAACATTATGTGCGATGCCGAATTTGTTGATAAACAAAGTACCGGTGACGGAATTTATATATATCGGTACAAAAAGGCGGACGGAAAACAGGTCGCCGTAATGTGGAGCATCGATTCGGATAAAACGGTGAGCGTAAACCTGGGGACGGATAAAGTCGAACAGGTTGATATTTACGGCAACGCCCAAGACGTATACGCCTGCGGCGGTGAACACACGTTTTATCTCAGCGGTTCGCCGTTGTATGTTATCGGCGATATTGCCGAGGTAAGACTTTCGGATTCGGCAAAGATAAAGGCCGAAAACCTGAATGTGACAACGGCACAAAACGATGATTTTAAAATTTCGGTGATAAATAATATTCCGGATACAGAGATAAAAGCGAAAACCTCGGATAATATTTCCGCCGAGAGTGCCGAAAATGACGGAACAATTAAATTTACCACGGGTAACAAACACAAAGAGGTTGAAAACTATGCGTTTGATACGGTTTCGACCGTCGAAACGGTGCGGTTGAGTTGTGTAGATGACAGCGGCAAGGTATATTTTTACGCACCGCTGAACGTGGATTATAAAGACGCTGCCGAAACGGAATTGAATCTTGTTCCGTATAAAAACGGACGGTGGCAGGCGGTTTTGAACCTCACAAATTCAAAGAGCGAAAGACCGATAAGCGGCGAAGTTTCGGTTGTCGAACCTGAGGATATGACAACGTTGTTTAAGCCGAAACGCTTTGAAAATATCAAGAGCGGCGAGAGTGAAAAAATTGTGTTTAACATTCCCGAACAGCTGACGGGAATAAGCGGCGAGTTTGCATTTGAAATTAAGACCGATGACGGTGAGGTTAAACGGGTATCGGACGATACTTCGTTCATTGCGATAGAAAAGATGAAAAAGCTTCCCGATATTGACGGAAAAATTTCGGACGGCGAATGGAGTGCAAAATCACCGATTGTTTTGAACAGCCTGACACAGGTTCAACAGATTTCGAACTGGGGCGGTACGGATGATTTGAGCGGTGTTATCTATACGGGATATAATGACAAATACTTCTGTCTTGCGGCAAAGGTAAAAGATGATGTGCATTATGACCACGATGACCAAAACCGCCTTTATACGGTTGACTCGATTCAGCTCGCTTTCGCACCGCAAAAGACAAAGGATTCAAAACGAACCGAACTCGGTCTTGCGCTTATGGACGGAAAACCGACGCTTGTCAGATACAGTTATGCCGGCGGCGTTTCGCTTATGGGTATTCCCGATTCGGCGCTCGAATATGACCTTAATAAGTTTGTCGATACCGAATATGCGATGACAAATAACGGAAGCGAAACAATTTATGAGCTTAAAATTCCGTGGGGCGAGCTTTTCGGACCTGATTTTAGGATAAACAGTGTAAACAGCGTGAATTTCTGCGTTCTTATAAATGACAACGACGGCGGCGGACGGCGCGGTTGGATAGAGCTGTCCGGCGGTATCGGTACGGTCAAAGACGCGTCACAATTTGTAAAGATTCCGCTTGTAAAATAAAAAATAAAAAAATTTATTATATAATATAAAGGAGAATTTACTATGAAAAAACGGTTATTAGGTTTATTAACGGCGGCGGCAATGCTGTTTTCCGCATTGCCCGTATTCGCAGGCGGCGAAATCCCGTCGGGCGATGATTTGATTTGGTTCAATGACGGAACAAACGCATCTGAATTTGAAGGCGGTACAGGTAAGATGTCGGTAGATGCCGGTGCAATCAAGATGACCCTTACCGACAATAATGAAGAGGTAGGCAAAAGGACGCAAATTTGGCAAGCGGCAAAGACGGGACTTAAAGCATCCGAAAATTCAGATACAACCGCTGTTTTGAACTTTAAAATAATGGCGGAACAGACCGATAAGCATTTTTGGCTGACAATCGGTGATGAATCGGCAAGCACACAAAGTCAGATTACAACAATTGCAATGACGTCGGCGGGAAAGCTGAGTGCATCGTCCGACGGTAAATGGGTTGGTGATAAGGCGATTCTTAATTCTCAAATATACGCAAAGAATTATACGGCGAACACATGGTACGATATAACGATGGTGTTCAAGGCGGATCATAAAACGGATTATTATGTGGACGGTACAAGATGGTTTACAGCAACAGTCCCCGAAACATTTAATATAAACAGTCAAAATATGGGATTCAGACCGGGAATAAAGTTCAGCGATGATTTTTCAACGCCGGGAACAGCAAATTTTTGGATTGACGACATTATGTGGCTGACAGGCTCGGACAACGGCTTTTATGCTTTCGCCGACAGTGACACATACACTGTTGAAAACCCGACAATCGGTATAAAGTTTACCGAACAGGTTTCAAATACGGATTTGGCATCAAGCGTAAAGGTTTATAACGTACAAAAAGGTACACAGATTTCGGCTTCGGCGGCGTTTGACGGTAACAGAGATTTAAAGATTAACATAAATGAAAAGCTGGCGGCGGCAGAGGAATACAGAATTGCAATGCCTGCGCTGACAAGTGTTACGGGAAAGACGATTTACAACGACAACGTATATTTTATGAGTGAAAATGTCGGTGAAACCGTTGTAAATGCGGACGAAACATTCGATAGCTTTACACAGCAAACGCTTGACTATTATAATACGGTGTCGGGCAACTCGTATTATTATCCGAACGGCTGGTATCTCGGTTTCAGATGGGCGAGCCAAACAAAGGCGTTGATTGAGCCTGTGGAAGAGAGCGGCAGAGGAAAAGTGATGCGTTTCGGTAAAAGCGCAAGCGGTGAACAGGCAACAAGCTCGATTTATTATCCTATGCCCGAAAAGATAAATAAAGGCGTAACGCACATTTCGTTTGATATTAAACCCGAAGCATATAAGGTTGCGGATTCATCAAACTTTGCGGGACTTAACACTCTGTTTACGCTCTATCCCGATGCTTTAACGGCAGAACAGAGAGATTATACGGACGGAAACGGAAACAATACCTGTCAGATTAACAAAATGACATCGCAGATTCCGCTTGTAGGAATTGTAGGCAACAGACTTGCTTTTACAACAAAAAATATATTTAATGTGGCGGGCGGTGACAGATGGGGCGCAATCAGCAGTTGGGTTGACAGTCAGGATAAGTCGATAACAGACCCCGATAATAATACATGGTATACGGTGAAGGTCGATATAGACTGGTCGTCAAAAAAGATAAGCTATAACCTAAATGATCAAGTAACGTATGAATCGACAACATTATTGGATGAGCTCGGATTGTCAAACGGGTTCGGCGGCATCGGATTTTACACAGATTATAACGCATTGGACAACCGTTCTTTGATAGACAATCTCAAAATCGAAACGGTTATGCCGGCGAGCGGAAAATCAACAACAACCATATTCAGCGATGACTTTTCGGGATATGATAAGTCAGACCATAAAGGAAACGCTGCGGCGGAGTTTTATAAGCCTGCGGATTGGTACACAAATTCAAACTGGGCAGATCAATATGCTACGCTTCAGCCGCTCAGTACAACTCAATCAGACGGAAACGAGGGTAACGTTGTTGAATTTAAAAAGCAAAATAACTCATCGGAACCCGGAACATGGGGCTGGGCAGCAATATACAGAGCTTTCGGACAAAAGATAGACAGCGGCGTACTGACGGTTGAATATGATATAAAAGCAATTAAGGCGTTAAATCCGGAAGAAAACAGCAATAAAGCAATGGATCAGCTTTTGCTCGGTGTATATAAGAAAAATTTGTCGGGACAGGAGATAGAGTATCCTGCAACAAATGAAGATACCGTAAAGAATTTGGTCGGAAGAAATTCGGATGACCTTAAGTTTGTTGGCGGCGTACAAGGCGGTGCGATATGTAAGTTTAAGAGCAACAACCGAAATGCGGCAAACTTCTTTGAGGTTGACGGCGGCAAGGATTGCATTTGGAATGTAGATGATGCACAGGCTTGGCATAAGGTTAAGGTTACGTTTGATTATGATAATAAGACGGTGACAACAAATGTTGACGGGACGGAACTCGGAACGGCGTATCCGATGAGCGGACTCGGAATTGAGGACGGAATATATGCTTTGTCATTCGGAAATACACAGGGAGGCAATATGTGGCAGACACACATATATCTCGATAACGTTACGGCAAAGCTTACGGTTGACAAAGGCGGCGCAAAGGTTTCAAACATCAGATTTGTTGACGGAAAGGGTCAAAAAGCGGGTATTTCGGATTCTGTATCGACTTTGACCGAAAAGATAGAAATAGCATTTTCTTCGGCGGTTGACGAATCAAGTTTGACAGGCGGGATTACGCTTTCGGATAAGAGCGGAAAAGCGATTTCACTGACAAACGGCGGATTTAATACCGACACAAACACGTATACGGCAATACTCGGCAATTTAATGAAAAAGGATACCGAGTACACTCTGACAACGTCAGGAATAACAAGCGGCGGAAAAGCAACGGACGATTATTCTGTTTCGTTCAAGACCGCAGCAACGGGTGCGTTTGACGTATCACAGCTTTATATCAACGGCACCATTGCGGCAGGCAACACAATAACAATAGGTATAAAAGTGTTAAACACAACGGGCGAGAATAAAAACGTTACTTTCTCATATGCGACATACAGCGGTAATCAAATGATAGGCTGTGAACTTGAAGAAAAAGGTGTCGGTGGCGAGAATAAGGCGGTTTATACAAAAGAGTATACGCTGACATTGGATGCCGAAACGGCGGCAAAGCTTACGGATATAAGAGCCTTTGTGTGGGGAGACCTGACAAGCGTTGTTCCTTTGACGGATTTTGCATCGCTTACAAAATAGTATTGACACGATAATTCTTAAACAAAAAACGGAGGCGTATTCACAATGAAAGCATTAAAAAAGATTTTATCTATGGTTACGGCGGCAACACTTTTGTGTTCCGCCGCGGCCGATGCCGTTACGATAAGCGGAAAGAGTTCGTCCGCGCGTGAGGGCGAGCGTGTGGGAATACGCGTCCTTAAAGACGGATATTCGCCAAGTGACTTGACGCCGCAAAACGCGTCTGATATAATAGTATATCAGAACCAGACTGTTACGGGGGTCGGCGGCGAATATTCGTTTGACTTTCAAAGCGACGGCGCACAGACGGCGTATATCGGATTCGGCGACAGCGGAATAACCAAAGAAGTGAGTATTTCCGAACCCGACATATATTTTGAATCCGATTTTTCGGATTACGGCGGAGGAAAGGGCGATTTCACACATATAAAAGGAAGTGAATCCGACTTTTCGGCATATGATTTCGGTGACGGTCACGGAAAGGCTCTGAAAGCGGCAAAGAACGGGAGTTCATCGATATTTAAACACGTTTATGCAGACCCGTATGATATGAGCAAAAAGCTCAACTCGGGCGTTTATAGGATTGCGTTTGATTATCGTGCGGCGGCGAGTAATGCACAATTCACGTTCAGGCTTTTAAAGGCGAAAATTTATGATTTTGCAAGCGGCGGAGATACGTTTGAGACCTTTGCGGTGAACAGTGAAACAAAACTCGGGTTCTATGAGGGGGCAAAAGGCTGGACAATGCACTATCCGTTTTACCTTCAGCAAAAGGATAAATGGTACAGCGTTGTTATGTACGTTGATTTGGATCTCGACAGAATAGTGTATTATATAGATGGAAAGTATTTCGGAATATCCGAGCTTAACAACTGTACTTCGTTTGACGGCATCGCGTTTTCAACGCCCGGCAATGCCGATGTGTACATAGATAATATGTCGATTGTCGGCGTGAACGGTGGCTATGCGAATCGGCTTTATGAGAGCGGAAACGAGCCGACATATGAAACGGCACCGCTCAGAAGTGAGATAAAAACCGAAAAAACGGGTAATATTTTCGGAAACGAAGATACGATTAAATTTGAGACGAAGTATGTGCCGTATGATAATTTAAAAGGCGTGAGCCTGACCTATAAGGTCATTGACGAAAACGGCGAAATTGTTTGGAGCAATACCAAAGCCGCTGCGGATATAAAATCGGGCGCGGTTTTACATGATGTGGTCTTGCCCCAAATTGACAAATACGGCTTGTATACTCTGAATGTTTCGGCAAAGGACGAATCGGGGGCAAGCGTTGCGGATGAAAACATAACGTTTTCTTTTGTCAATTCATCAAAGAATCTCAATAATAAATTCGGTATCGTCAATCATATTGCGCATAACATAGGTGAATATGATAAACTTATCGAAACGGAAAAACAGGCAGGATTCGGCATAATCCGCGATGAATTGTTCTGGTCAACTTATGAGCGCACAAAGGGTCAATACGGTAACAGCAGCGGCGAAATTCCGTGGCCGTACTTCGACTATTATAAGGCGATGAAAGACAATAATATTGAGCTTTTACAGGAATTTACCGCAACGAACAGTCTTTATACAACGGAAAATCCGCCTGTGAGCGATACGGCAGTGAACGCCTTTGCCGACTATGCGGCGCATCTTGCAAAAAACCTTATCGGAACAACAAATTATTTTGAGGTATGGAACGAATACAACCTTTCGTCAAGCTCGGCGGCAACGCCCGAAAATTATGTTAAGATGACAAAGGCGGTATCCGAAAAGGTGCGAGCCGTCAACCCCGATGCAAAGCTTGTCGGCGTGTGTGCCGGACAGCTTGCAGGTGAAAATAAAATTGTGCCGTGGATAACACGATTTTTAAACGGCGGCGGAGGTCAATATATTGACGCGCTGAGTATTCATATATACTGTCAGGGAAAGAGCCCCGAGAGTTCCGAATATGTATCGGCGATAGAACAGATACGCGACCTTTTGGACAGCCGCGGTTTTGGCGATATGCCGATTTGGATGACGGAAACGGGCTGGTCGCTCGGAACAGAGGGGATAGACGATACCCTACAGGCGGCTTACGGGGTTCGCGCGAATATTCTTTGCCGACGGGATGATTTGGTTGAAAAGATGTTTTGGTACACCTCGCTTAAAAAGCACGGCTCAACCTCAGTGTATGAATATGATTTGGGAATAATGCAGGACGTAATGCAAGAGAATCCGTATGCGGCAACAAAGGCATATTTGGCGTTTTCGAATTATAACACATTGTTGGCGGATAAAGTCCAAAACTCTGTCAGCAAGACCGCCAATGGTGTATACAAGGCAGAATTCGAGGATGACGGCGAATATATTTATGCGGTGTGGTCGGACGGCGGCGAAAAAGAGTACAGCGTCGATGTTGGCTTGCAAGATGTTGAGGTGTGTGATATGTTTGGAAATTCCGAACGGATAAAGACGGATAACGGTGTTTTAAAAATAAAGGTATCCGACAGCCCCCAATATGTGAGAGCACCAAAATTCGATTACGAAATTTATTGCGGAGAAAAAGAGATAAAGAATTTGTCTGACATCGATAATGCGAGTGATACACCGCTCAAAGTTTCCGTTGCCGTAAACAGAGCGGCGGACAAAACGAACAAAATCAATAATGCCGCGGTGATATGTGCGGCGTATAAAGACGGTTGTCTGATTGATGTTTCGGTGTGCGGTGATGAAAATTCGGGCTTGCATGGTTATGCAAGATTTAAAACCGAAATAAATGCGGCAAACGCTGACAGAATTTCGATTTTTATACGGGATAAAAACTTGATAAAACCGATAGATATGTATGAGATAAGGTAAAGACGATATTTTATAATCAAAGCAACAGGAGGTAGCGTAAGTTATGGTAAGACGAAGAATAATCAAAATATACAGACCGCTTGCGGCAGTTTGTGCCGCTGCGGTATTTTCGGCGGCAATGTTCACCTGTGCTGCGGCACGGGATGAGAGCGGCGAAACGGTGATAAACATATCGGGCGAGCTTAAATGCGGACATTCGGCAATGGTCGGTATAAGAATTTTTGCACCCGATAAGGACATTTCGGATTTGTCGGGGGCGGCGTTGAGCGGCGATGTTAAATCCGTGATGCCGTATCAGAATCAGGGAATGTCGGATGAGGACGGAAAGTTTACGTTTGACGCCGAAATAAATAACGGAAAGAGCGGTATCTATACGGCATATATCGGCTGTTCAAAATGCGGCGAGACGGAAAAGAGGAGTGTATTATACAGCAACGAACAAGAGTCAAAAGACGCATTCGAGCTTTTAAAACAAGCGGTTTCGGCGAGTGATGAACAAAAGGTAAGCGAAATTTGCAATCAATACAGATATGCGCTTGGATTTGTTTCAAATACCGATGATATGAGCGATACCGCCGTAAGAGAAAAGCTTTTGTATTCTTATCTCAAAGGGGAGATAAATGATTATACGGCGGATAATATAAGATATGTTTATGCCGCGGCGGCGGTTTCGGCGGCGCGGAGCAATTCCGAATTCAAAAGCTTGTTTGATTATGCGGATGAGCTTGCGCTTGACAAAACCGAGATAGGAAAGTTCCTGCCCGAGAGCTTTGTGACGGATAAGTTCAAAGCCGATATGTCGGCGCGTTTTTCGGCGCGGAACGATGCGGCTTTGTCGAATATGAGCGGATTTTTAAATTGCATAAAAGACAGCTTTATCCTGTCAACAGTCAGAATTTCGGACGGTTACGGAAACATAACAAAGGTTTTGGGAGAATTTAAAACCTATATCGGTTACACTGCGTTATCATCCGATTGTGCGGCGTATATATCGGGAAGAAATTACGAAACGATTGCCGACCTAAAACGTGCGATAGATGAATATAAACCGTCAGGCGGCAGCGGCAGCACCGGCGGCGGTGGCGGCGGAGGTTCTTCGTCGGGATTTTCAAACAAAATAACGCCCGATGCCTCACAGGGTAATAACGCGCCGCAGACGATAGATAAAAACATATTCGACGACATCGATGATGTTTCGTGGGCAAAAGAGGCGATAATTTCACTTGCACAGCTGAAAATAATCAACGGCAGAGAAAGTTATAAATTCTGTCCGAACGAATCGATAACGAGAGAAGAAGCGGTCAAGATTTTAATCTGTGCGTTTTATCCCGAGGCGGACGCAGTTGAAATTCCGTTTTCGGATGTTGATAATTCCGCGTGGTATGCCGACTTTATAAAAAAGGCTTACGGCAAGGGGATTGCCAAAGGCATAAGCGCGTCCGAATTCGGCGTTGGCGACAGCATAACAAGACAGGATTTGGCGGTTTTGTGCGCCAATATTTTAAGGCTGAGTGATGCCGACATAAAAGTCGATGACGAAATATCGCCGTTTAATGACGACAGCGAAATTTCGGATTATGCAAAAGACAGCATATATTTGCTCAAAGGCCTCGAAATTGTAAACGGAAGTGACGGCGGTAATTTTGAACCCGCCTCGGACATAACCCGTGCCGAGGCTGCAAAGATGATTTACGGCTTGTACAAGTATTTGGCATAGAAAGGGGCGGCAAAGATGAAAAAGATTAATAACGGTTCGGCGGCAAGACGCATCTTGTGTCTGATTACGGGAATTTTGATTGCGGTAAGTGCGTTGACAACGGCGTATGCGGCGGACAAAATAGGCGCGCCGAACGCCGAGTCGGCGGCGGAATTTTTGAAAAAGATTGATGTTTTTAAAAGCTATGACGAAAACGCTCTTTCGGGAAGCGTGACCCGTGCTGATTTTGCGGTGTACGCCGCACGCGCGATAAAGGTCAATGAGTTTGAAGAAACGCAAGACAGATTTTTTGTTGATTTGCCGATGGAAAGCTATGCTTTGGCATCGGTCAACGCCCTTGTTAAAAGCGGTGCTGTTTCGGTTGACGATGAGCGCAGCTTTCGTCCCGATGATACGATAACATATGCCGAGGGCCTTAAAATTATGCTCAGTCTTATGGATTATGACGAGTTGGCAAAGTTCCGCGGCGGCTATCCTTACGGGTATCTGAACGTTGCCTCAAAACTCGGTATAAGCACGGCAAATTCGACAAGCGAGCTTACGCTCGGCGGTGCGGCACAGCTTATCTATGAATGTATGTCAACGAATGTTTATGACATCGAAAGCGTGAGCGCGGACGGAGAGTTTCAATACACAAACAAGACCGACAGAACCTTGCTCTCGATATATTATTCGATGTACAGAGCCGAGGGTGCGATAACCGCGGCGGACGGTGCGAGCTGTGACGATAACGGCGGCGAGGACGGGTTCGCGGTAATAGACGGAGTGAAGTATAAGACGGACGGATTTGACGGTGCGGATGAATACCTCGGTCAAAGGGTAAAGCTTGTGTACAAGAGAGCGGCAAACGAAATGCCGATTCTGTTCTATATCGAAAGAAATACCGACGCGGATGACACATTGAGAATAGATATAGAAAATTATGACGGATATGACGGCGACAGAGTATATTATTATTTGGATAAAAATTCATCGAGCCGAAGAAATATACCGATGACGGGTATCAAGATTGTGTACAATGGTGAACCGTTAAAAGATAAAATAAGCGAGCGTTTGGCGAGTATGAGTGAGGGCGATATTTATTTTACCGATTCGGATTCGGACGGAAAGTACAATTATATGATAATCAATGATTATAAAAACTTTTCCGTCAAGTCAATGACGAACGGCAAGAATCTTTTGTATAACGGCTTGGCTCAGGATACTCTTGACCTTTCGCAATACGGCGCGGTCAATGTTAAAAATTCGGACGGCGCAAGCATAGATATATCCGACTTGGCAACGAACAGTATTCTGTCTGTTGCGGCATCGGAAAACAAGAATATAATCAGGATTATTATGTCCGAAATACAGGCAGAGGGCGTTGTTTCCGAAAAACATACCGATGACGGCGTTGATGTTTATACAATCGGCGATAAAGAATATTACGTTTCAAAGGGAATAACCGACAGCAATGTTGAGGATATAACCCTTTCGCGCAAGTATATGTTCTATATAAACGCGTTCGGAAAGATTGTGTCCGCAAAACCGTCCGAACAGGTTATGCGCTGCGGATATTTGTGTGATATAAAGAACAGCGGCAGTCCGTTTGATACCGTGCTTAAATTTAAAATCTTTACTTCAGACGGAAATTTGAGTATAACAGACGGTGCGGACAAAATAAGCCTTGACGGCACAAGATACAACAGTGATGCGCTCGATAAGCTTGTGGCTAACATTCCCGAGTGCAGCGTCAGCGGTGGTAGCTATAGCATTGCTCCTCAAATTATTCTCTATAAGGTTGACGAAAACGATAAGATCAACCAAATCGATACGTATAATACGAGCGGCGGCGACCTTGTGAGAACAACGAACGGAGTGGAAACGCTTACAAAATATACTACTCGGTTCGGTAAAAAGATTATATTCTCATCGGCGGCAAAGGTGTATAAAGTGCCGAGCGATTCGGATGTAAAGACCGCCGATGAAATTGACTTTAATATCGGTAAGGTTTCTGATTTTTACCGCAGTCTTGCATATCCGATTGAGGCGTATAAGTTCAGTAAGGATGATGAATATGACGATATTATCGTATATCGTACAAATGACAGCCTTACCGAAAGTCACGAGTGGGCAAACTCAAATATGATGATGGTAGACAGCGTGTATGACGCGATTGATGACAACGGCACACAGACGAAAGAGATAAGCGGAATCATAAGCGGCAATATGGCGAGATATACTCTTGCGGAAAGCATGAAAGCCGAGAGCTTTTCGGCGGACAACATTCATTGCGGAGACTTAATCAGATGTCGGTTCAATTCACACGGACAGATAAATCATATTCAGCTTTTGTATTGTGCCGATACAAAGACGAGAAACGGTTGGGCTGAGGAATCGAACACGGGTATATACTTTGATAAGTCGTTCGGGGCGAATTTCCAGCTATCGTTCGGATATGTGTATGAACGCGGAAAGAATGTTATAACGTGGGGAACAAGCATCGGCAGTGATGCGACAGAGGCATATGACATAACATATGTTCCCGTTATGGTATATGACGCGTCAAAGAGAGATGATAAGGTATACAAAGGAACAATTGATGACATAGCCGGTTATGACAATGTCGGTGGGGATTGTGATACGGTTATACTTCAGTCAATGGAGGGTGTCGGCAAAGCACTCGCCGTGTTCAAAAAATAAATATTGGGGATATAAAAGCCGTCCGCGGACAAAGTGCGATAATCAGCGCTTTGATACGTGGCGGCTTGTGCGGCATATAATTTAATAATGATGAAAGAGCGACTATGGGAATGAGGACAGAAATGTTAAAAAGAGTAAAAAATAATATAATAACGGCTGAAAAAAAGTATGATGTGTTAAAAAAGTGGACGCTTGCCGTTGCCGAGACGGACGGCGAAGAATTTGAATTTTCGGAAATGAAAGATGTGACGGCGGCAGGCATAACAACCGTACCTGCCAATGTCCCGGGAAATTTCGAACTGGATTTGTATTCGGCGGGAATAATCAAAAAAGACCCGTACACGGGTGACGGCTGTCTTGAGCTTTCGGAGTATGAATACAGTCATATATTCTACAGCTGTATCTTTGAATGGAATACCGATGATTCAAAGAATGCCGAAACGGTGCTTTTTGCCGAGGGTATCGATACGGTTGCGGATATATATTTAAACGGCGAAAGACTGGGCGGATGTGACAATATGCTGATTGAACACAGCTTTAAAATAAGTTCGCTCAAAGACGGAAAAAACGAGATTTTTATACATATAAAACCAACGGCTTTAGAGGCGCGCGCATACGCCGATGATATAGGATCGGGTTCGATGTCATACAGCTATGAATCGGTTTATATCCGCAAGGCGGCGCATATGTTTGGGTGGGATATTGCGCCGCGTGCCGTGTCGGGCGGTATCTGGAAGCCGATATACATTAAAACGGTAAAAAGGCCGGGAATAAAAGAAACGTATCTGATTCAAGGTGCGTATAATGCCGATACAAAAATCGGAACGGCGCATTTGAGATATATCCTTGATATAGAAAACGACCGCTGTGACAAATATCGGGTTATAATTGACGGAAAGTGCGGCGACAGCGAATTTCATACAGAGCATAAGCCGTGGTTTGTTGCAAACAGAGTCGGTTTTGAAATTGAAAACTGTAAGCTCTGGAACGTGCACGGCAACGGCGTGCCGAACCTTTACGATGTGACGGTCACTCTCTTGCGTGACGGTGTACCGTGCGACAGAAAGGATTTAAGATTTGGATTCAGAGAGTTGGCTCTTATAAATTCCGAAACGATAGACGATAACGGCAATGGTGAATTTCGGTTTTATATAAACGGAAAGCCGATATATATAATGGGTACGAACCACGTGCCTGCGGATATGTTTCACAGTAAGGATAAAGAGCGAATCCCGAAAATTTTAAAGCTTGCGGCGGACTGCGGATGCAATATGATACGCTGTTGGGGTGGAAATGTGTATGAGGATGATTTGTTCTATGATATGTGCGACGAGTTTGGTATAGCGGTATGGCAGGATTTCGGAATGGCGTGCGGAACATATCCCCAAGACGAGCGTATGCAAAAGATGATTGCCGATGAGGCAGCGGCGGTGATAAAACGTCTCAGACAGCATCCGTGTATCTGTATATGGGCGGGCGATAACGAGTGTGATATTATGCAGATGAGAACGCGCGACCCGAATTTGAATATCCTGACGCGTAATATCCTGCCACAGGCAGTGAATACGCACGACGGAACAAGACCGTACCTGCCGAGTTCGCCGTATGTGTCAAAGAAGGCGCACGAAATCGGGTGCGACCGAACAACCGAACAGCACCTTTGGGGGCCGAGAGATTGGTTCAAGGGTGATTATTATGCAAAAGCAAACGCGTGCTTTGTGAGTGAGATTGGCTATCATGGCTGTCCGTCACCGACAAGTATATATAAATTTATCGATGGTGACGCATATCCGTTTGATAATAAACAGTGCATTCTGCATTGTTCATCGCCCGAATACCCGAACGGAGAGTTCACATACAGAAACGAGCTGATGAAAAAACAGGTCGAGAGATTGTTCGGCAGGAGTGCGGATAATGTTGAGGAATTCGCCGCGATGAGCCAAATATCACAGGCAGAGGCGGATAAATTCTTTATCGAAAGATTCAGGATTAAAAAGGACAAATGCGGCGGTGTGATATGGTGGAATATAATTGATTGCTGGCCGCAGTTTTCCGATTCGGTGGTGGATTATTACTTTGTGAAAAAACTTGCGTATCACTATATAACCCTGTCACAGCAACAGTTTTTATGTGCTATGGACGATACGGACGGCACGCTTGACGGATGGGCGATAAACGATTATCCGTTTGATGTTGAATGTAACTATAAAATAGTCAACACCGAAAGCGGAAAAACCGAGTTTGAGGGGGCGTGTACGGTATCCGAGAACGGCGCGATAAAGCTTTTTTCAGCCGAAAAGCCGACGGACAATATATTCTATAAGATTGAGTGGAACATAAAGCCCGTGAACAATGTGAATTATATTGAAAAAACGTATGGAATAAATCATTACAGTTGTTTTGATAAAACGATTGATTTTGAACATTATATCGAAATGATGTCAAATATCCCGGAATATAAATTCGAGGGTTTCAGTGAATGTGTTCCGCGCCTTTGCGCCGCGCAAAGCCAAAATTATACTGTTGTCAATTCGTAATTTGTCATAATAAAAAACATATTTCGGCACGACCGCGAAAATTCGATTTTCGCGGTCGTGCTGTTGTATGTGCGTCAAAATTTTTTAATTGAAAATTATCGGTTTGTTTAATGAGTTTTGTTTAAGTATTTTTGTCTTAAAATATTAAATTTATATACATATATGATTAAATTTCTGTATTGATTTTATATTTGTTAATGCCTATAATTATATCATAATCCGATAAATATGTAGGTGTTTGTATGCGTTCGATTCCGAATTTTTATATTGACACAATCACGCCGAATCCGAAATTGAACGCAGACACAAACGATTATTGAGTATGCATTTTTCTATACTGTCCCGGCGGAAAACCAGTATATTGTTTGAACTGTCTTATAAAATGGTATTGGTTTTTATATCCGACAAGAGCCGCTATTGTTTCGACCGAATAAGTTGTGTTTATCAGGTAATTCTGGGCGCGCTGAATCCTAAGCATAAACAAATCGTGTTGAGGTGTGATGCCGAAAACCTTTTTATAAAGAGAATAAAAACGGGATTCGCTCAAATTCACAAGCTCGGACATCTTTTTTACCGTCCAGTCATATGAGAAAGTCCTGTGTATTTCATTTCGCGCTCGGATGAAATCATTTCTCTGTTCAGTGTCAACCACGACCGAATCCGACTCGGCATCGGCTGACCTTAATGTACGGGAGGTATTGTCGTGAAGAAATTTTTGTGTATATGTTCATTTATGATTTGAACAATATTGAGCATCCGCGTGAGCTTATTGATGAGCTGTATTCGGTGTCAGAGGTAATCCCGACGGGGACACAGCCGGGCGAGAAAAAGACGGCGATTGCGGCACAGTTGTTTGAGATACTCGGCGACAGATACGATGAGGTTTTAAAGCCGAGTTACAGACTTATCAATGCCGATACGGGTGAGAAAGTGAAAAATACAGAGTGGCTTGCGATCGAAAGCGACGGCGGCGTAATAGTTAATATGCTGAACTATGAGTGGGGTACGGCAAAGAAAGTGAAAGTTGTTGCCGATGGCAAAGTTTTGACGGGCGAAAATCTGCTTTCGGGCGATTCGGTTGGCGAAGTGCTGTCTCTCGAGCCGTACACGCCGACATTCCCGGTGGTACGCCGATGTTTGATTTAAATACATTCGAAAAATAATTTGAGTCATTATAGCCTATTGCAAGTGCAATTCCCGTTATGTTTAGGTTAGAATGGCACAAAAATGTAACATACCATATTCGGCAAAAACAAACGCTCTCCGATGCCTATTTATCAGGCTTCGGAGAGCGTTTGATGATATAAAGTTTTACAGGTTGTTATTTGTTCTGAAGATCCTGTTCATACTTTTCAATCATCTTTTTAACCATCTGACCACCGATTGAACCGGCCTGTCTTGATGTGAGGTCACCGTTGTAACCCTTGTTAAGCGTTACACCAACTTCGTTGGCAGCTTCCATTTTGAATTGCTCCATAGCAGCTTTTGCTTGGGGTACTACATAATTATTATTGCTTTTGTTGTTAGACATTTTTTTCACTCCTTGAAAATTAGGTTTTTGTTACACTGATATTTTGAAGCATCGTCAAACATTTTATACTGTGAATTTGTGGAAATCAATTTACGGTTTTTAGAATTTGACAATATATAATCTCAATATAATACTTCTAAAACTGACCGTTTTTGATGCTTCTGTTAATATATTGCCCTGTTTTGGATAAAATATTATTATCTTTGTGATGAAATTTTTATATATTTTTGGCTTGAAAGTAAATATTTATTATGTTAAAATATAAATATGCAATTATTTATATTAAATTGTTTGATTATGAATTATTAGGAGTGGTTTTAATGAAAAAGAACATTACTTTCCGTTATTCAAAGGCTGTTGACTTCATCGGTGAAAATGAGTTTAAAAACATTGCACCTCAAATCAGCGCCGCACATAAGACTCTTGTTGATAAGACGGGTGCGGGTTCGGATTTTTTGGGTTGGACAGACCTTCCTTTGAATTATGATAAGGATGAGTTCGCAAGAATAGAAAAAGCGGCAGAGAAAATACGCAAGGATTCTGATGTTTTGGTTGTTATCGGAATCGGCGGCTCTTATCTCGGTGCAAAGGCAGCCATTGACTTTTTGACCGGTCCGTTTTATAACTATAACCAAAAGCCGCAAGTTATTTTTGCCGGTAACAACATAAGCCCCAACTATCTTAACTCGGTTATTGATTGCCTTGACGGAAAAGACGTTTCGGTAAACGTTATTTCCAAGTCGGGAACAACAACCGAACCGGCAATTGCTTTCCGTGTGCTTAAAAAATACTTGGAGGATAAATACGGAAAAGAAGAAGCAAGAGGCAGAATTTATGCAACGACCGATAAAGCGAAGGGTGCGCTTAAAAATCTTGCGGATACAGAGGGGTACGAAACATTTGTTGTTCCCGATGATGTTGGCGGAAGATTTTCCGTGCTGACCGCTGTCGGACTTTTGCCGATTGCTGTTTGCGGCGCGGATATTAAAGCTATGATGCAGGGTGCGGCTGACGCTGTTGAGTTATATAAAGATGATAACCTTGAAACAAATGAGTGTTATCAGTATGCGGCGGCAAGAAACATCTTGCACAGAAAAGGTAAAAACATCGAGATGCTTGTAAATTACGAGCCTGAGCTGCAATACTTTATTGAATGGTGGAAACAACTCTACGGCGAAAGCGAAGGTAAAGACGGAAAAGGAATATTCCCTGCCGGTGCAAGCTTTTCAACGGATTTGCATTCTATGGGTCAGTATATTCAGGACGGCAGACGTGAATTGTTTGAGACTGTTTTGTATGTTGAACAGCCAAAGCGCGACCTCGTAATAGATAAAGACCCCGAAAATGTTGACGGTCTTAACTTCCTCGCCGGAAAAGGAATGGACTTTGTAAACAAAAAAGCTTTCGAGGGAACTTATCTTGCGCATAATGACGGCGGTGTCCCGAACCTTATAGTTGAACTCAAAGAACTCGACGAATATACTTTCGGTCAGATTGTCTACTTCTTTGAAAAGGCTTGTGCGATAAGCGGATATATGCTTGGCGTTAATCCGTTTAACCAGCCCGGCGTTGAAAGCTATAAAAAGAATATGTTTGCACTTTTGGGCAAACCAGGATATGAGGACCAAAAAGCGGAGCTTGAGAGACGTTTGGCAGAATAAATTTTAAAATAAGCCGCAAATGCATTTGAACACGATTTTTTATTCGAATTATCAAGATTTCAGAGCCGAATTCACTCGGTTTAATGATAAAAAATCGTCACATTTGTATAAAATGCGGCTTATTTTACATTAAAAATGACGGAAATATAAAGATTTATAAAAATTTTTATAAAAAGTATTGTTTAAATTGTTTGTTTGTGGTAAAATAAAAGCAACCAAAATTAAAGAACCTGAAAGGTGGTATTTATTATGATAAATGTACATATTGGATTAAAAGGAAGCGGAAAAACTCCGAAGATGATTGCGGCCGTTAATAAGGCTGTTGATGAGGAAAAGGGCAACGTTGTTTGCATTACCGAGGGCGAGCGTCTTATTCACGATATAAGCCGCAAAGCAAGACTTGTTACAACGGACAGCTTTAATATAAAGAACCTTGACGTATTCACGGGAATGCTGTGCGGAATCATTGCTCAGGATTATGATGTAACGCATATCTTTATCGACAGCATATTCAAGAGTGTTCCGTCTGCAACCGTTGCTGATTTGGAGGACTTTATCACAGTTCTTGAAAGACTTGAAAACAAGTTTAACGTTTCGTTCACAATGATGGTAAGCGCGGACGAGGCAGATGCCGGTTCAAATGTTAAAAAGTATATTGTTTAAGAACCGATTCGGCAACATAATTTCTTACATAAATTTGATGAGGTGATTCCAATGTATTATATGAGCACAAGAAATACCGAGCTTAAACTTAAGTCGGCTGAGGCTATTAAGAAAGGCTTGTCGGATGACGGCGGATTGTTTGTCCCGAGTGAGTTCCCGACCGTTTCAACCGCGGAAATCAAAAAAATGGTCAATATGAACTATATTGACCGTGCAAAATTGGTTTTGAAAAAGTTTTTGACCGATTTTACTGCGGCTGAAATTTCAAAATGCGTTGAGGGAGCATACGGAACGGGATTTGATTCCGATAAAGTTGCGCCTGTTGTAAAACTTGCCGATGGCAAGTATATTCTTGAACTTTGGCACGGTCCGACTTGCGCATTTAAAGATATGGCTTTGCAAATTCTTCCGAGATTTATGACTGTTGCAATGAAGAAAACGGGCGAAAACAAAAAAATTGTTATCCTCGTTGCAACCTCGGGTGATACCGGAAAAGCGGCGTTAGAGGGCTTTAAAGATGTTGATGGTACTGAAATAATCGTATTCTATCCCGGTGACGGAGTAAGCAATATCCAAAAGCTTCAGATGATAACGCAAGAGGGCGCAAATGTTTTTGTTTCAGGTATTGACGGAAATTTTGATGACGCTCAAACAGGTGTTAAAAAGATTTTTACGGACGAAAAGTTTGGCGATAAACTTGAAAAATCGGGCTTTGTTTTGTCATCGGCAAATTCAATCAACTGGGGACGACTTGTTCCGCAGATAGTCTATTATATATCCGCTTATTGTGATATGGTTGCGGCGGGAGAGATAAGTATAGGCGAAAAGATTAACGTTTGCGTTCCGACCGGAAATTTCGGAAATATTCTTGCGGCGTATTATGCTGAAAAGATGGGATTGCCCGTTGCAAAATTTATTTGTGCATCAAACAGCAATAACGTATTAACCGACTTTATCAAAACCGGTGAATACGACAAGAATCGACCGTTTTATCAGAGTGTTTCTCCGTCTATGGATATTCTTGTTTCGAGCAATCTCGAAAGATTGTTGTTCGATATTACGGGGAATGACGCAAAGAAAGTTTCGTCTATGATGTCCAAACTTTCAAAAGACGGAAAGTATAAGCTTACCAAAGCTTTGCATAAAAAGATTGAAAATAAATTCTGGGGCGGATTTTGTGATGATTATTTCACAAAGGTTCAGATTTGGAAAACTTTTACCGACACCGGATACACTCTCGACACTCATACGGCTGTTGCAGTTGATGTATATGAGCAATATGTAACCGAGACGGGGGATAAAACAAAGACAATCATCGCTTCTACCGCAAGCCCGTATAAGTTTAACAGAGATGTTTTATCGGCTCTCGGCGAAACGGTTGAGGATAAGGGCGATTTCGAATTAATAGATTTGCTCAAAGAAAAGAGTAAAACGACTCCGCCAAAATCTCTTGCCGAATTAAAGGATAAAGAGAAGAGATTCGAAGGCGTAATCGCCAAAGAAGAAATGCCCGAGCTTGTTTGCAAGGCGCTGAAAATTAAATAAGAATCACATAAATTCAAAAGGAGATTTTCACATCGAAAATCTCCTTTTGACATTAAACAAAGGTGTTTTTAAGTTAGCGTGCTTTAAAGGTTACACACTCTGTGTCACAAGAGCTGCAGCATGACTTACCCGAACCTACTTCGATTCTGTTTGCTGTACATTTTGAGCCGCTTTCATTATATTGACACTGTTGAACACTGCAAAAAATTCCCGGATTTACTGAATTTTCCATAACAAAAAACCTCCAATATATTTTTCCGATAAAAATTCAATTCAAGAACATATTCATAAATTAATTTTTTTATCGGTTATATATTTATATTGTCACAAATTAATTTTTTTATTCAATAAAATTAATTTTTTAACATTTCGGTTAATTCAGCCTCGCTTAAAACTTTTATTCCCAGAGATAAAGCCTTGTCAAGTTTGCTGCCCGCTTCTTCGCCCGCAACAACAAAATCGGTATTTTTTGAAACGCTTCCGCTGACCTTGCCCCCGTATGATTCGATAAGTTTTTTTGCATCATTTCTTTTTAAGGTGGGGAGAGTGCCCGTTAAAACAAATATTTTTCCGTTAAAATTGTTGCCTTTTTGCGTTGAAGTATAGGTTAGGTCAACGCCTGCGGCTCTCAGCCTTTCGATAATATAAAGCGACTTATCTTGCTTAAAATATTCAACGATGCTCTGTGCCATCTTAGTTCCGATTTCCGAAATTGAGGATAACTCATCGACGGACGCAGACATAAGAGAGTCTATATTCCCGAAATGTGCCGCCAAAATTTGTGCCGCACGGCTTCCAATCATCCTGATTCCCAAACCGAATAAAACTCGGTCAAGTCCTGATTTTTTTGATTCGGAAATTGCCGCAATCAAGTTGTTGGCTGATTTTTCCGCAAATCCGTCAAGTGATATAACGTTATCGAAATTCAGATAATATATATCGGAACAGTCATTTATGAGTTTTTTGTCAAGGAGCTGTTCTACGATTGACGCACCCAGACCATCTATATTCATTGCCGCTTTTGAGACGAAATGAATTACGGCTCTGAGCTGTTGCGCCGAACAATTCGGATTTATGCATCGCACGGCGGCTTCGCCTTCTTCGCGAACAAGCGGCTCACCGCAAATCGGACATACTTTCGGCATTTCGAACGGCGCGGAATTTGCGGGACGTTTTTCTTTAACAACACCGACAACCGCAGGAATTATATCGCCTGCCTTTTCGATTATAACAGTATCTCCGATACGAATATCTTTATCTTTTATATTGTCTATGTTGTGCAACGTGGCGCGGCTGACGGTTGAGCCGGCAATCCTGACGGGTTCCAAAACAGCGTTCGGTGTAACCGCACCCGTTCGGCCGACCTGAAGGATAATATCCAATAATTCGGTTTGTTTTTGTTCGGCGGGGAATTTGTATGCCGCCGCCCATTTGGGCGTTTTAGAGGTAGAACCCAAAAATTCACGCTGGGCAAACGAATTGACTTTAACCACCGCTCCGTCAATATCAAACGCAAGTTCGCCGCGGCTTTCGCCTATTCTCAAAACTTCTTTATATGCGTCGTCTATGTTTGTATATACATCTCGTTCGGGTATCACCTTAAAACCGAGCGATGCTAAATACTCGATGGATTGGCTGTGTGAAGAAAGTTCCTTGCCTTCAATTCTCTGTAGGTTGAAAACAAAAATATCCAGTTTTCGTTCGGCGGCAATTCTGCTGTCGAGTTGACGCAGTGAGCCTGCGGCGGCATTTCGCGGATTTGCAAAAACGGGTTCGCCCGAAGCCTCGCGCTGTTCGTTCAAACGTAAGAAGCTTTTTTCAGGCATATATACCTCGCCGCGAACCTCGATAAAAGGCAGAGGTTCATTGAGTTTCAGAGGAATTCCGGGAATTGTTTTTAGATTTTGAGTAATGTCCTCGCCAACAAACCCGTTGCCTCGGGTCGAACCTCTTGTGAATAATCCGTTTTCGTATTCGAGCGAAACAGAAAGACCGTCAATTTTCATCTCGGTTACATATTCAACGGATTCATCACCGAGTGCCGCCCGAACTCTTGAATCAAATTCATATAATTCATCCTTTGAAAAGACATCGGCAAGACTTTGCATCTGGACGGTGTGAACAACTTCCGCAAAACCGTCGGCGACCTCGCCGCCGACACGCTGAGTCGGTGAATCGGCGGTTGCAAATTCGGGAAATTCGCCCTCTAATTTGATTAGCTCCTGCATTAGGCGGTCATATTCAAAATCGGACATTGTCGGGTTATCCAAGACATAGTATTCATAACCGCTTTTATTTAAAATATCTTTCAGTTCTTTTATCCTGGTTTCAGCTTCTTTTTTATTCGGTTTGTTTTCCATAAATATCTCTCCGTAATATTTTTGTTTTATATTATATTATTGGTATTTGTCCGAAAAATAAAATTAAAAATGTGTAAAACAAAAGCCTGCTCGTATGAGCAGGCTTTTTGGAGGCGCCACCCAGATTTGAACTGGGGAATAAAGCTTTTGCAGAGCTCTGCCTTACCACTTGGCTATGGCGCCGTATTATATAATATGCCGAAAGCACAAAGAATATTACAAGGTTATTATTTCTATCCGTTGTGTCAATCAACATTCGCTATTATACCACAGGTAATGGGTAAAAGTCAAGACTTATTTTTAAATTTTTTTGAAAAAATTTAAAATTTA
>URAN01000015.1 GCA_900545865.1 uncultured Eubacteriales bacterium | reverse complement strand
AATTAACCGCACATTTCTGTGCGGCTTCAAAGGTATAATATATGATTGAAAATGGGCGGATTTGCGAGGTGTTAATTTGGCCCAGATGTACAGTTTAGAAACTTATAGACTTGAGACGGCTATATGTTTCGTATTTCGGACGGGGTCTTTCCGTAAATTCGTTTTATGGTTGTCGAAAAGTATTTTGTGTTTTGGAAACCCGAAAGGTTGGCAATATCCGCTATGCCGTAATAACCTGAGTTTAAAAGCTCTACAGCGCGTTCAAAACGTAATTTATTGATGTATTTTATAGGTGGCATACCTATGTTTTCCGTAAAAATGCGGCGCAGATAGCTGCTGCTTATTCCGAATGTATCCGCAACGGATTCAACAGTCAAATCCGGTTCGGTGTAATTCATTTGAATATAAGAAATAATATTTGTAAGTTTTTCGGATTTATTAAGCTTAGTTTTATAATGGTCATAGTTTAATTCAGATAAAATTTTATAAAAAATTGCGGTTGCATCAAATTTATATCCGAACTGTGACTGTGTCCATATATTATACATATTTTTAAAAAAGTTTTGAAATACAATGTTATTAAGCGGAATAAATTTTTCAATATCCCTTAAGTCTTTTGAACTGTCCATATCAAAATGAACAACGTAAAGATGTTCTTTATCGTGCTTCATTGAATATGAGATGTTTTTGGGGACATATACTATTTCACCTGTTTCCGTATGAATAGTTTGACGCTCAGTTTTAAATTCGGCATTACCTTTTATTCTGTATGACAGAGCGTGAAAACGCCGAACGGCTGAGTCACGGTTTTCGCACTTTTTCCACTGTAATTCATGTACGGATAAAATTTTGATTGGTCGAGGTTCTGTTAAAAAGCTCATAGTATAATATTTGGTATATCGGCTGTTCGCGGTGTAAGCTTGTGCGAAAGCGTGATATAGCGCTCCTTTCTGAAAATGTATTAATTTTATTATATCACAAAAATTTTTTCTGTCAAGTTGCGAAATATGAACCTTTATAAGCGTTTTGCGGGTTTACAAGATTTAAGCAAATGATATAATGTAGGTTGAAAAGATAAATTATGATACAAATCGGAAAGGAAGACGAAAATGGCAATTAAACATACGGCGATAAGCTATTACGGCTTGAATTATGCCGAACACGCGGAAAAAGATTTTAAGGAGATGATTGACCACGGCTGTGATACCGTTATTCTCGCAATAACGGAATTCGATATGGATTTTTGGTTCCCGAACATAAATAATATTGTTAAAACGGCGCATAAACTCGGACTCAGAGTAATAGCGGATACATGGGGAATAGGCAAGTATTTCGGCGGTGAACAGGTGAGCTTGTTCCTGCAAAATAATATTCATCACAGACAGGTATCGGCATATACGGGCGAAGTGCTGAACGCGGCGTGCTTTAACACAAACTCGTTCAGAGATTATTTTAAAAATATCTGTTTAAAACTTGCGAGAGAAACGGAAGTGGATGGATTTTTCTGGGACGAGCCGCATTATGCATACCCAAAATCGTATGCGTCTATAACGGGCGGAGCAGGTGACGACTGGGCTTGCCGTTGTCCCGAATGTATGAAAAAGTTTGAGGAATATTACGGCTATGAAATGCCGAAGTTTATGAATGACGATGTTAAACAATTCCGTTGGAGAGAGGCTTTGTTTACCCTCTCGGATACATCAAGGGCGCTTAAAGAGTTGAATCCGAATCTGGAAATCACTTGTTGCGTTCACGCAACCTTAAATTCGTATTATGTTACGGAACTCAGAGGTTACGATAACTGGGAAATGGTTGCAAGCTGTCCGTATTTTGATGTATTTTCAACAACAATCATCAATTGGACTCTGCCCGAGAGCTTTTTCCGTGAAATAACCGAGAGAACGGTTGCGATGGCTAAAAAGTACGGTAAGGAATCCGAAAGATGGCTTATGGGCTATAACAAACGTCCCGAGGACTTTAAACAGATTGACAAAGTTGTTGATATGTACGAAAGCTTGGGCGTTGACCGACTTGCAACATGGACATACAGAGGCGGTTACGGAACCTCCGTTGCGGCAAAAGACCCGATTGAGCTGTGGGATAACATAGGCAGAAACTATAAGAGAGTTTTGAAAAAATGACAGCGGATATATACTTTGAAAAAATACTATCAATTTTAACCGAAATAAGAGAAACACAACGCGAAAAAATGATAACAGCGGCGGAATGTGCGGCGAACGTTATCAAAAATGATGGTATTATTTACATATTCGGCTGCGGACATTCACATCTTATTGCGCTCGATTGTTTTTATCGCTCGGGCGGTCTTGCGAATGTCAGCGCAATGCTTGATGCCGATTTAATGTTACATAACGGCGCAGCAAAGAGCAGCAAGATGGAAAAAATGCACGGTATTGCCGAAAACATATTTGAAAGATACTGTATAAGCGGGCATGATATGATTTTTGTGATATCCACTTCGGGAAAAAATGCTGTTCCCGTAGAGATGGCACAGGAGGCAAAACAAAATAATGTAAGATGCGTGTCGGTTGTATCTTCTGAATATTTTAAAGATATAACCGACGGCAAAAAGCTTTATGAATGCAGTGATATTTATATCGATAACTGCGTTCCGCACGGCGATGCCGTTATCGATATTCCGAAGGCAAATGCAAAAATGGGTAGTGTATCAACGGCAGCAAGTTCATTTATTATGCAAAGCGTGCTTGCCGAGGCGGCAAAGATTGCATCGGATGACGGATGTGATGTTTCGGTTTATAAAAGCGGCAACGTTGACGGCGGTGCGGAGTTTAATCGTACATTAATCAAAAAATATTTGCCGAGAATAAAACATTTATAGGCGGTGAGGAAATGGCAAAAGTTGCGGTAATCGGAATATGCGGAAAATCAACATTTATGTATGTTGATCACTTTCACGAAAACGGAGAAACACTCGTTGCGGATTCCGTGTTTGAAGAAGTCGGCGGAAAGGGAATAAATCAAGCAATTGCAGCGGCGAGAATGGGTGCTGAGGTCAGCTTTCTTGCTGCGGTAGGAAATGATTCCGACGGTAAAAAGTGTATTGCCGCCGCCCAAACGGACGGAGTGTACGGATGTTTTAAAATCAAAGATAACCAAACAACGCCGATTGCGTTTATTTTGACGGATAAACACGGTGAAAATCGTGTTACCGAATACAAAGGTGCGGAGCTGTGCAAAGATGATGTGTTGTCATTTGAAAAAGAAATTTCAAAAAGCGATATATTGCTTTTGCAACAGGAGGTTTTGCCCGAGGTAAATAATACCGCAATTGAGATTGCGAAAAAGTATGGTGTCAGGGTAATTTTAAACCCCGCTCCGATACGGGAAATATCGGACAAAACGGCACAATCGGTATTTTTGGTTACGCCGAACGAACAAGAAAAACAGGCGATTGATTCACAGCGGTTTCAAAACAGTGTAACAACACTCGGCGATGACGGTTGTATGATTAACGAAAAGATAAAAATCCCGCCGATTTCGGTAAAACCGATTGACACAACCGGAGCGGGCGACACATTTAACGGCGTTCTCGCCGTGTGCATTGCCGAGGGAATGGATATTAAAACTGCGTGTGAATATGCTGTGACGGCGTCAGGGATAAGCGTTGGGAAAAAGTATGTTTTAAATGCAATACCTCGGCGCAGTGAGATAGAAAACAAAATGAGAGGAAGATAAAAATATGGCAATAAATGATTTTGGATATTACGAATCATTGTTGGAAAATTTTAAACAGGTAAATGAAACACAAGGCGAAAACATACAAAAAGCAGCAAAGCTGATGAGTGACGCAATAGCAAATGATAGGCTAATCAGCGTTTACGGCGGTGGCGGTCACACCACGCTCTGTATGGGAGAGATGTTCTTTCGCGCCGGCGGTTTAGCGTGTATAAACCCGATAATGGAAACGGGGCTGTCGGTGTTTAATCAGGCTCTTAAATATCTCGAACTTGAAAGAACGGTAAATTACGGCTGTGCGATTTTAAAGTATTATGACCTAAAAGAGGATGATGTTTTAATTATATTTCATAATATAGGAATAAACCCGGCGACTATTGACGCAGCGGAAGAAGCGAAAAAACGAGGCGTAAAGATAATTGCCGTTTCAAGTACGGCATGGCAGACAGAGATGCCCGAGGACCATTTTATACGACATCCGAACAAAAAGAATTTGTTTGATTATGCGGACGTGTGCATTGATGACTTTAACCCGGTCGGTGACGCAGTGGTAAATGTTCCGGGACTGGATACGCCGATTGCTCCGGTATCGAATATAATAGATTTTTATATTGCACATCTTTTGGAAATCGAAACGGTAAAACAGTGTATAGACAGAGGAATAACGCCGCCTGTTTGGTCAAGTGCCAACACCCCGGGCGGCGATGAGAAAAACGCGGCATATCTTGAAAAATATAAGCCGAGAATAAAAATGCTTTAAGCAATGATGAAAAGGAGTATATCAGATAATGAATAATTTACAGGAAAAGCTGGACTTTCTTCTCGATAAATATTCGGTAGAAAGCAAGGTTGTTTTAAAAAATGATAACACCGTCATAGCGGACGGAATTGAAATTCCTATTTTTCCGCCGATGTACGAGAGAAGGTTTTTGGAACTTAAAAATATTGTAAACGGCGGAACTCTTGTCGGAATATCGGTTATGAGGATTGCAAGAACGGTATCAACGGGGGCGGATATATATAGCGAATTATATCGTGAATTCGGAATTTGCCAATATGTGCTTCAACGAAAGATTGTTTCCGTGGCAGTTATGGAAAACGATAACGTATTGAACGCTATTGCAAGAACAGAAGACGGAATTGTTTGTACGTTTGAGATTTCGGCAACCCTTTCCGAGGATGATGAGCCTAAGGACAAACACGAAATAATATCACAGCGTGGTATTGCGTGTGATATAGTTGTTGATGCACAGCTTAAACAGGATTCAATATATGTGTTCGGCGATAAAAAACAAAAATATACCGATGTTGACTTTGAACTGTTCGGTTTGAGCATAGCGGAAACGGCTGTTGTAAGAGCGGCGTTTGCGGCGGCACAGAATAAAAATTTTGATGAACTCAAAGAAAATGACAAAAATCTTTGTGCTTTGGTTCAACTTGCGAAAAAATCGGCAAAAAGCGGCGAAAGGGAGGCTCTTTAATTATGAAACCTATAAAAATTGCAATGATGAGTATGACTCACGGACATACAAGAAAGTATTATCAGACGCTTATGGATAATCCCAAGCTTGATTGGGTGGCGGTGTCTACGGCGAACGATGAGGTTAAGCAGGTGTTTTTGAACAGCGTAAAGGGGATTCCGTGTTATGACAGCGAAACGGAAATGCTTGACGCTCATCCCGAAATCGAGGCTGTTGTGCTGGCAAGTGAAAACAGTGAACACTTGCGCCAGATGAAGCTTTGCGCACAGCGAGGAATACATATTCTGTCGATGAAGATTCCTACATTTGACATGGACGAGTATGATGAAATGATAAAGCTGGTTGATGATAACAATCTTATATGTCAAATTGAGCTTGAAATGCACTATAATCCGGTTATATCAAGAATGAAAGAGCTTATAAAAAATGAAACGGTCGGAAAGATTAAATCGTTTAACGCAACCAATATAACCCTTTCGCCCGTATGGGCTTTTCCGTGGCAGGGTGTGCCTGAAAAGAGTTACGGAAAGAGAGTTCCGATAAAAGACGGCGATAATCGTTTCCGCGGCGGCGCGCTTTGTGACCATCCGCATATTTTTGATATGATACGTCATATAACCGGAAGTGATTTTGACAGCATTTATGCTGAGGTTGCGCCGAATATCCGTCCCGACATTGAGGAAGAGGATATGCTTTCGGTTATAGGACGAATGAAAGACGGAACGATATTCTCACTTGACCCGTCATGGTCAAAAATGGAGGAAAGACTGAAGGTTCCCGCACCGGGTTGGGAAGTGTTCCCAAAACGAATGGAAGTAAATATAACTATAAACGGAGAAAAAGGAACGATAATGAGCGATTGTTTCGGCCCAAACGTATATCATAACGGATGTCCGAATGACAGATATACCGTACAATACACTTATTTTGACGAATGGATCGGATTGATAGATGAGTTTGTGGATAACATCAGAAACCATAAGACTCCGCTGATAAATTTGAAATGGCATAAGAGAACCATCGAGGCAATGAATGCCGTATATGAGAGCATATCCAGCGGAAATGTTATTAAATTATAAGAGGAGGTATTGGTATGTTGATTCCTGCTCCAAGTAGTATAGAATATCGGAATGGATTATTTGCATTTGGCAGAGAGGTTATTCTTACAGTAAGTAATAGCATTGATGATATTGATATATTAGAGGAATTATGGAAGAATTTTACATTCGGATTTGGAAAACTAAAAATAAATAAAATAAAAACAGAAAAACAAATGGCGATAATTTCGACATCGGTTGTGGATATAATAGCAGATGAAGAAAATTCTATCGATGATTATGTTTATCATATAGCAGTAAAAGATAACGGAGTTTTCATTGACTATTCCGACCGATTATCACTGTTGTATGCGTTCTATACGGTATTACAGCTTATTGAATGGGAAACGGATAATCGTTTTGTAATACAAAATTGCGACATATACGATAAGTCGGCGACCGAATTTCGGGGAATTCATATATGTGTATTTCCCGAAACAGAACTCGAATATATAGAAAAAATAATTAAATTATCCGCTTTTTTTAAGATTTCACATATTGTATTGGAATTTTGGGGAACTTTAAAATACGACGTGTTGGAAGAATTGTCGTGGAAAAGTGGACTTTCAAAGAAGCAAATCAAACCGCTGGTTCAAGTTGCCGAAAAAATGGGGATTAAAATTATTCCTATGTTCAATCATCTTGGACATGCTACACAGTCGCGGTTAATGTACGGACGTCATGTTGTGTTGGATCAGAATCCCAAACTGCAAGGTCTTTTTGAACCTGACGGTTGGACGTGGTGTATCAGTAATCCGGATACTCGAAATCTGCTCCGTAAAATACGTGAAGAATTGATAAACTTATTTGGGAACTGCGGTTACTTTCATTTGGGATGTGATGAAGCATATTCTTTTGCTACGTGTCGCAGATGCAGTAAGTATAATAAATCGGATTTGTTGATTGAATATTTAAATTCTTTGGCAAATGAATTGGCGGGATATGGAATAAGAGGAATAGTGTGGGGAGATCAATTTTTAGATTCTGCCGAATATAAATTTCCGTATTTCGGTTCGTCTGATTCGTGTAATGAAACACATAAAAAATTACATAAACTCAGCAAAAAATTAATTATAGCGGATTGGCAGTATTATGTCAAAGATAAAAATAAACCAATACTTTCAAGTGAATATTTGCACGGAAAAGGATTTGATGTTTTATTATCACCGTGGCATGAAAAAGAAAACATTGCTGCATTAACTCTTAATGCAAAGAAATTTTATGGTGTTTTGGGAACAACATGGCAGTATCTTAAAGAACATTTTAGGATTATTCCGCAGACAGCTGCGGAAGCATGGAGTGGAAGCGAAGTTACAAACGAATGTGTTTTGCTTACAAATACAGCTCGGATTTTAAGAAAATTATCGTCCCAAGGCAGAGAGTATGAAAATTGCGGATTTAATAACAGCGAAATATAGATAGTTATTAACAAATAATGTGCGGATATATTTTCGGATTGAAAAATAGCCGCACATTATTTAAAAAACTAATTTAACGGGTTTATTTGTGTTTTTGCTTATTTCAAATATGTAGAATTGTTTTTCTTTATCATCAGGTAGAGATATTTCTTTTTCCGTGCGTGACAAAGCGGCATATTTATTTATGCCAAAGGAATGATATGGTTCAAGTTCAACACGAAGAATATTGTTTAGTTTGTTCGAAATGTTACATATTCCTTCAAAATGATCCTTTCTGTCATTGTAACCGGGGATAATGGGACAGCGCAGAATTATGTCTTTTTTAATATCATTCAAGTATGTGAGATTTTCCAGAATAATTAAGTTATCAACACCGGTAAAGGTTTTATGTAGATGCGGTGAGGTCTCTTTATAATCATATAA
This sequence comes from uncultured Eubacteriales bacterium, assembly GCA_900545865.1. Lineage (GTDB taxonomy): Bacteria > Bacillota > Clostridia > Monoglobales > Monoglobaceae > UMGS1820. The sequence continues at coordinate 46,898 of URAN01000015.1, read as the reverse complement.
GAATAAATCTGTATATTCGGCAATTTGTTTTATATGTTTTGTGGGCGCAAAACCACTTGTCTCAATAGCTGTGTGCAAACCGTGTTTTTTTGCTTTTTTTAAAATGTCAAGTGAAAAATCAAACTGGAAAAGAGGTTCTCCGCCCGAAAGGGTAATCCCACCTCCCGAGTTAATGTAAAAATGCTTATCTTTTAGTACTTCGGTAATTACATATGCAACAGATACCGATTGTCCGACTTTTTTTAAAGCCGGACAATCGGTGCTGGTACACTTAAAGCATTTGACACAGTTTTTACGGTTAAATACATGAACGCCGTCTTCGAACATATGACAGTTGTTTTTACATAGGTATATACATTTTCCGCAGGCTAAACAATTGTTTTTATAGAACATAACCTCGGAATCTTTTGACTGCGATTCAGGATTGTGACACCATACACAGTTTAACGGACAGCCTTTAAGAAAAACATTGGTTCGTATGCCGGGTCCGTCACTTATACAAAACCGTTGTATATTAAAAATTTCTCCGTTCATGCGTATACTCCTTTGGTAATAAATATATACAGTGTGACTACAGTGCGCTGTTTTGGATTGTTCTGTTCAAAATCATTAATCGTTGTTCATCAGACAAATTGCAAAAATATTCAGAATATCCTCCAACACGTACAACAAGATTTTTATAATTATCCGGATGTTTGTATGCGTCATGTAGAAGAGCCGCAGAAGCACAGGTGATTTGCATTTGTATACCGCCCAATTGCATATATGTAAGAATTAATGCTTTTAAAACATCATTATTCCAATTCTCATCAATATTAAAATTGAAAACAGGAACTCCAAGGGCTTTTTTCAGATTAATCGATGAAACACTTTTTAAAAGTGAGGTAGGACCGTTTTTATCTTTTCCGAAAATAGCACCAAGCGAGTCGCATAAAGGCGCGCCGCTCTGTCTGCCGTCAGGTGTTGCTCCTATATGTTTTCCGGCGGAAGATTGGCTGTCAAATTGTATAGATGCCGGCAAAAAAGCAGTTCCTATAAAAGGCTTTTTGTTATCTGTCATTGAGTAAATGTCGGTTGTTATTCTATAGGTAAACTCGTCTGCGGGAGCATAATTTATCCCGAATACATCATTATGATTGCGACAGCGTATTAAAAATTCCGTATTATTGAATTTTAACTTTCTGCATAAATCATCGGCACTTATGGATTTGTCAATAAAAACAAAATCTTTTATAACAAGCATGGAATCTATAACGTTGATCATACCGGCATAATTAATGATACTCCATTTATATCTTGCGCCTCCGTGGTAGTATTCTGTTTCTGTATCTATACGGTCATCAATAAGGAGAGTGCGCATGGGGACAGGATTGTATAAAGCACGCTCTTTTTGGGAAAGGCTTATTTTTCCCGTTATATCATCAACAACAGCTTTTACTTCGGCGATATAAGCAGTATAAAAATCGTCAAAGCTTTGAGATTGGGGGAGATATTCATATATGGTTTTTTCCAGTATGAGCAAAAGATTAATTCCGGCATCTAGGGAACCAACATTGGAAAGCCCTGCTAACATGCTCTCTGTACAACCGCCGCCGCAAAAGCGTTTAATATCTTCGCTGCTTACGTTTAATCTGCTGCGCAATTCTCCCAATAAAACATCAGGATTATAGAATGCCGGTTGACCGCCATGCGAGCGCATAAGTTCAAAGGCAGCGTCCCAAATCTCATTGGGTGTATTTTTGTTGACAAATAATTCAATCATCGGTCGTCTTTTGCCTTTGGCGGCTTTAAGACATTGAATTGTTAAATCGTTGTAATCAGTGTCTAATGCCATCGAATAACCTTCGTTCATATCCAAATTATCATAGATATTATCAAGAAGTTCTGTTACATCTTCGCCGTGGTAAAATTCGTAAAGACCTTTTGCAATACAGCCGAGATTGTCACAATTGTCCAAATACATTATAAAATTCCAGGAAACAAACGCTTCGTAGATATTATCGGCTTTGTTAAGAGGAACCTTTTTTAATGCGTTAATGAGTTTTTTATCGGCATTAACAGATATAAGATATTCGATACATCTGTGTATATAACACTTGATTCCCTCGTAAATATGCATTAACCCTTCACGCATATCAATGTCTTTGATTCTATTTATTCTGACAGCATAGGAGTTTAACCCCTCTTTTAATATACGTTCATAATTTGGAATGGAGTGACACCACATTCCGGCAGCAACGCTGTGTGCAGGCGGAATTTTTGAAGAATATCTGCAAAAATCATTTGCAAATTTTTGCGCAAGCTGTTTATTCAGCTTTTCCAAATTGTCAAATCTGCATCCCAATCCATTGTAGTAATATGGGAATACGTTCATGTCATACTTTATTTGTCCGGAAGGATAAAGCGGTTTTTGGTCATAACAGAATAATGTACAATTTTCATAATACCTGCGAATTCCGAGAGCTTTTCTGTAAAATAGGCTTCTGTCAGGTTCTTCAAAGGCGCCGACTGCGGCATATTCATGTATATCTCTAAATTCATCACAAATCATAGTAATTCATCTCCCTATATAATCTTAGTTTTTCTTTTATTATCTCTGTTTTTCTTACAATTTCAAAAGTTTCATAATAAGTTTATGGATAAAAACATTGCATCTGTTTGATTTCAGCACACTCCCTCCCTCGTTTATCTTAATTAACTATGATGATATTATACAACATTTTTTTAATATTGCAATTGACATAACATAACTTGATGTGTTAAAATAATAATAAATTGGAGAGTGAATAATATGCGTTATATTATATATTCGGACAGATATTTACCGATGCTTGATATTACTCAAATCGGATATGCAAAGGATCCGAAGGTGACTCATTTCGGACCTGCAATACATGGATATTATATCATACACTATGTTATTTCGGGAAAGGGTACAATCAATTCAAATACCGTAAAAAAAGGACAGGGATTTCTGATTCGTCCGGGGAAAACCGATGTTTATGAATCTGATTCAGATGAGCCATGGGAATTTTTGTGGGTTATAGTTGATGATGTTGTGATGGATTCGGTTTTTGATTTTTATGATGCTGATATAAAAACATCGGTGTTCAACTATGATTGTATTGATGAAGTTAGAAAAACAGCAGAATATATTATTGAAAATAACGGTAAAACATTTCGTTCATCCGAAGTGCTTGAAATGTATTTGAAAATTTTCAACCAACATACGAAAAATAATACTTTAAAGACTATATCAAATGCAGATATGTATATTAATTTAGCAAAAAATTACATTGAACTAAATATATACAACGGTGTATCAGTGAAAGACGTTATTGATTACCTCGGAGTATCACAGCCGTATTTGTTTAAAATTTTCAAGTCTGGTACGGGCATAAGTCCTAAGCAATGTATAGACGAATACAAGCTTAAATTGGCACAAAAAATGTTAAAAGACACAACATTGTCTGTCAGCCGTATAGCAGAAAGTCTGGGATATTTTGATGTGCAGGGGTTTTCAAAATTTTTTTCAAAAAAGAAAGGGATTTCACCGAGTGACTACCGCGCAAGAACAAAGTCCGGTGGCAGTCACGTGTAGTTATGTTCAGCTATGTTCAGTTCTGTATTGTGTAGCGGTAATGCCGGTAATACTTTTGAATGCTCTGCAAAAAGAACGTGTATCGTTAAATCCTACATTTTCGGCGATTACCGTTATCGGATAGTCAGTATTGCGTAAAAGGTAAAATGAACTGCTTATACGGTATTGGGTGAGATAGCAATGAAAGCTCATCCCGGTGGCAAGCTTAAAATTACGGCAGAAATTACTTTTTGAATACCCGGATATTTTCGCAGCATCTTCTATTGTTATCGGCGTTTGATACTGATAATAAATTAATTCAAGCACATTTTCTATTCTGAACTTATAACTGCTTTGTTTTAAATCCTCTGAGTTCCCATAATGTGATATCATATAGGAAGATAATTGATATAAATTCCCGGTTGTGCTTAGATTTGAAGCTATATCGGCGGTATCACATAATTCAACCAATTTTTCCAGCACTGTGGCAAAATCGCGGCAAAACGTACTTTCTCGGTTGGTTGTGTGTATAATTGGATGTTCAATGTTGATAAGTGATATATATTTAAAATTTTCCTTCAAAAACAATGGCCCGAATTCTATAACAAGAAAAACGCCGCTCTTTTTTTTATGTATAATCTCATGCGCAACCATACTTCCGATAATTGCGGCATCGCCGGGAAACAGTTCATATTTTATTCCGTTTAAAATCAAGTCAATATGACCTTCGATACAATACAATATTTCAATTTCATGATGCAGATGCGCAGCACAAGAAGAAATGCAGCTTTTCCGAACTATATACGGATTACTGTTACTTAATAACGGCTGATATATCATAAAACTCACCTCCAGAAAAAGTATATCATAGCCACATGCAAAACTCAAAAGACATAGAGTTTATGCGGTTTTACGGACGTGGCAAATCCTTTTTGTTACCTTCGCTGATTTTGCAATCGCCTATGTATTGAATAGCATAGCATTAAGTAATCGCTTTCTCATATTTTAATTTGTAACTATTTCCTGCATATCCTTTTGATTCGAGCACAACTTCAAAATAACAGACATCGGCTGCAGGGGACAGTACAACGCAGATTTCAGTTCCTTTAATATTTCCGCCCGGCTTGCTTGTTGGCGTTTTCCAATCGATTAAATGAATTTTATCTCCACATATAACTATATAGGCATAAATCTCATCTTTAACGCTTTCATCCGTATCGTTTAAAAGCCAAAGTTCTGCCGTAAATTTCTCGCTATCGATATACGAAAACTTTTTTAGCTTTGCGCTTGCAACCACGGGTGAAAGCGAATTTTTAACATTGTAATATGCTGTTTTGGGCTTTGAGGGATACGAAATCAATGAGTTATTCGCAGCGGTTTTCCAAGGCTCGTTAAAACACCAGTTCAGCGCCATTGAACAAATCGGCTTTTGTCTGCGCGCCTCCTCAAAAAGCGCCTTGTATCCCTCACACTGCAGCCACGCACTGTATCTTGCTATGTTATCAAGATTTTTTTGCTTTCCAAAATATTTCTCGATTATATCAAGGCACAGCCACTTTTCTTCTCCAAACGCCCCAAAAGCATGATGCAGACGCCAAATTGGGTTTTCCGGATTCGGCATAAGTATATCACTCGGTATAAACGTCTTTATGTAGTCCGGATTCGGCATTGCCGGCACTCCAAACTCGTTGTACGCCGTACTTTGAGCATTATCAAAAAAGCTATAAACCTCAGCATCGCCGTTACAAAAAAATATGGTCCATGCGACATCCCCATAATGGGCGAGGTGGGGAGGAAAGGTGTGTTTCTGTCTTCCTCGTAGCACACTTTATTTAAAAGTCTGAGTGCGTGTGACTGATCTGTCATTTTTGACCAGTTATTAAAAAGCTCGTTTCCACCGCTCCACAGTATAATACACGGGTGGCGGCGGAGCTTTCTTACAATTGCTCTCGCCTCCTGTTCAAGAATTTTCAAATAGCGAGAATCGTTTGGATAGTTATTTCCGTCGAGCGGAAACTCCTGCCATACCATTATTCCATACTCATCGCATAGATTATAGAACTCCTCCTTTTCTATGCCTGCACCGCCCCATTTGCGGAAAATGTTCATGTTTGCCTCGGCCGCAAGCCTTACAAGCGGTTCATATATTTCTCTTGTAACTTTGCCCATAAATATGTCGGTTTTTACAAAGTTTGATCCTTTCGCAAATATATTCTTGCCGTTAAGGCGTATCTGTGCAGGAGGCATATTTCTTGTCATCGGAAACGCTTTCTGCATTGCCCATATACTGTCGTCTTCCACAACAAGCTCCAATGTCCTAAAACCTATATTTCCGCACCTGTCTGATTTTCCTTTTGTAACCCGATACGAATATAGATTTGCTTTACCACTACCGTTACACCACCATAAAAGAGGGGCTTTGATATTTATTTTTTGTCTGTTCCTTTGTATATAAGCTCACCGTCCGGAGAATACAACTCTATCATGCAAGCATCGTCAATATTGAAAAACACCTCCACATAGTCATCCATAAACTCATATGAAACATCACATTGGGCTATGTAATCCTTCCCACGCACCTCTATATAGGCATCGTTCCATATGCCGGATGTAAGTAGCCGAGGATGCCAATCATAACCATACTCCACTGTAGGCTTGCAGCTTTGATCAGCTTGTTTAGTATTTTTCGGTTCATCTTGACTTTTTGGATGAGGATATATTTTAATTTCAATTTCGTTAATTCCGTCATTTAAATAATCAGTTATATCCTTATTTACATCGGTAAACATTCCTTCGTGCATATAAATTGTTTTCCCATTTACAGCTATATCATACATATAGTCGATGCCGCCGCTGTAAAAAAACACCCGTTCATCTGCTGCATGTTCTGTACGAAATTTAGCACGATAATACCATGTATCTTCTTCAAGATTGTTGTATTTGGTATACAGTTATCGGCATAGTTCACATCGCCCCAACCGTAAAACTCCGCATAATCGCTTTGCACATTGCCGGGCACATTTGCCGGTATCAACTCTTCGTTGTTATGTTGTATTTTCCATTCAGGTCTGATTCTCATAAAGTTATTTCCTCGCATAATACCTTTGTAAGATAAATATTATACTTTTCCTTCCTTATAAAAATTTCACCCGCTTTATTCACAAATTCGACAACTATATATTTCAAACCAAGCTTTTTCTTTCAAAGGCTTATAATTCTTGTAGACTGCATATCGGGCTTGTCTATTTGTGCGTTTTACACATTTCTGTTATTGATTGATATATTCTTGTTAAAAATGCTGCGCTCTCTCCGGCATACTCCAACGAATCTCTGTCGCACACATCCTGCTCCACAACAAAGTGCTTTGCTCCGACTTTCTCTGCCGCCGCAATTATTCCGTCCCAGCAGCGCTTTCAAACTCGTTCTCCGAAAAAACTAAATTTTACGATGAACTATTATTCTATGATTTGTGCCTTTATTGTTATGAAATGCAAGGGCTTCTCTCAAATTTCTGACTTACACGATTATCTGTCAAATAACTTAATTATTGCTCATTACTGCTGTTTTGATATTACAAAAAAGTTACCCTCTTGTGCAAAATTCAACCGTTTTATCCGCGAAGTTGATAACGATATGCTTCAAACAGTTATGCAATTGCAGGTATTGAAAGCCATCGATTTATCTTTGATTGATTCATCTTTTATCGCTTTGAATGCTACTCCCGTTAAGGCTAATGTTTCAAACAACAATCCTAAGTCCTTTAAAAAGATAAGTTTTCTAAATCCTCTCCTCCAAAAGCTGATAAGGATTGCAGGATGCGAAAGGGTTTTTGTCCGCAGCGACAATTCTGTTAAAAATCTTAATACAATTGCGCATATATCGCTTTTATCAATTGCAATTGCTGCCGTTATCACTAAAAAAGATGTTTCTTATCGCAACGTAAAAACTTTAAAACGACTTGCCTGACCTTTTTGGCTGAAAATTTTTGATTTTCGCCGTAAGGTTTGTTTGCCATACCCTTTTTTAATATTATTCGCTTTTGTTGCTTCATTTGGATCTGTTGATATTTTCTTTTCTTTTTATTTCATGTGTTTTGCACATCTCTAAGTATATCATATAGATTACTGTTTGTCAAAGATGTTTTTGTATATTAAGAATTTTTGTGTATTGTTTAAGAATTGGCGGTCTTGATTTTTAAAACAAAAAAAGATAAAATAATTGTAAAAGGAGGCAGCAATATGGATGGAATAGGATTACAATTGTACACGGTACGAAAATATTTTGAAAACTCGGAAGATACCGGAAAATTATTTGAAGAGTTGAAAAAAATCGGATATGAGGAGGCAGAGCTTTTCGGCAACATAGATGTTATGGAGCCGCAGGCAGAAGCAGCTCAAAAAGCCAATATGCCGATTGCAGGAACAATATCCAATATTAAAGCATACTCTGACATTGATAAAACGGTCGAATTTTGTAAAAGCTTTGGTATAAGAAATTTAGGAATTTCTGCATCGCCGTTTGAGGGTTTATCGGAGGTCGATATGTTTATACGTCAGGTTAATGTTCTTGCGGATAAATTTTCAAGCTTTGGTATAAAACTATCTTATCACAATCACAGCCATGAGTTTATTCGTATGGAAAATGGTAAAACAGCATACGAAATGCTTGTAAATGAATGTGACGGAATAGGTTTTGTACCTGATGTTTACTGGTTTCAGCACGGAGGAGCAGATATAAGGCGTTGGATAGATATATTGGGAGACAGAATTGTGACGCTACATTTAAAAGATATGATACGGACACCGGACGGAATTACCTACGCCCCCGTAGGTGAAGGAAATCTTTGGTGGAGAGGTATTCTTGATGAAGCGTATAAACATAATGTGGAGCATTATATTGTTGAGCAGGATGAGTGCAGCAAAGAACCGATTGAATGTATAAAAAGCAGTATTGAATTTTTAAAAAAATTATAAAGAAAAGGAGTTTTGATTATGTACAGAATGGGTAAAGAAGAAGCAGATGCCGCTGCAAGAGTTATAATGGGCGGAGAATTATTTAAGGTTAATGAGAAGTATCGTGAAACGGAAAAGGCAGAGCAGGATATGCGCAGGATATTTGATGTAAAAAATGCGCTGATTATGACTTCCGGTATGGGGGCGTTGGTTTCCGCTTTGACAGCGCTTGGAGTAGGACCCGGAGACCAGGTTATAGTTCCTGCATATACATATATAGCTACGGCGATGGCAGTAGTGGCAGTAGGCGCAATCCCGGTTATAGCCGAGATTGATGATTCGCTAACTATTGATCCGCAAGATGTCGAAAGAAAAATCACATCAGTAACAAAAGCAATTATTCCTGTACACATTCAGGGTTTTCCGTGTAATATGGATGAAATATGCCGTATCGCAAAAGAATACAATTTGAAAATAGTGGAAGATGCGTGTCAGGCAGACGGAGGAAAATATCATGACAGACGGTTGGGCACAATAGGTGATGCCGGAGCGCTGAGCTTTAATCAATTTAAGCTTATAACCTGCGGTGAAGGCGGAGCTTTGCTTACAAATGATGATAAAGTATACGAAAGAGCGCTTATCTACCATGACAGCAATGCGGTGAAATTTTTCGGAAATCAGCTTGAAGGAATTGAAGAACGAGAATTCTGCGGTGTGGAATATCGTACAAATGAGGTTCAATCGGCGATTTTGAGAGAGCAACTGAAAAAGATGGATGGTATAATTGATGATTTGCGCAGAATTAAGAAGAGGATAATGGACCGTCTGGCGGGAGAATGTAAATTTATTAAATCAAATGATATAAACGGAGATTTGGCAACAACAGTTGCTTTTGCATTTGACAGTGCGGAAGAAGCAGAAAAATTTGCAGAGTTTGCAGGCGGTTACAGACCGATTAATACCGGCAAGCATATATATGACCACTGGACTCCGATATTGGAAAAGCGTGGCGCATACAATCCGATGTCCGATCCGTTTAAAATGAAAGCTAATAAGGGAATAGTTCCGGATTACAATGTTAATATGTGTCCTAAAACATTGGAAATTTTGAGTAATACGGTTTATATTTCCCTCAATCCGGATATGCCGGACGAGCAGGTTGAAGGAATTATTGAACGCTGCAAAAAAGCGAGCATTAATTAAATGAAAATATTTTCACAAATTAATTGTAATATAAGAGATACATTAAGAAAATATTTAGTTATAACCTTGGGAACAGCAATGGTTGGCTTTGCTGTCGGTGAATTTTACATACCAAACAAAATTGTAAGTGGCGGCGTTTCGGGCTTATCAACAATCCTGTTTCATACGCTCAGTATAGCGCCGGGACTGTCATTTGCGGCAATCAATGTAGTTTTATTGGCGGCGGCATTCCGATTTCTCGGTAAGTCATTTGTGATAAACTCGCTTATAGGAGCAACACTCCTGACCGTTTTTGTGCAAATATTTTCGTATCTTCCGAGTATTTGCAATGATGTATTCTTAGGCTCGGTATTCGGGGCAATTCTGTACGGCATCGGAATAGGGTTGACGCTGGTCGAAGGTGCGTCAACGGGTGGAACTGACATATTAAGCAGGCTTTTACAGCACTTTTTTCCTCATATAAAAATCGGAAATCTGTTGCTTGCGGTAGACGGCGTGGTTATTGCAGTGTCGCTTGCGATATTTGGGAAGACGGAGCTTGCCCTGTACGGAATAATGGCACTTGCAATATCCTCATATGCCGTGAATTGGCTTATACATAAGCTGAATATATCAAAACTTGCATTTGTAATTACCGACTGCGGCGAGGAAATCCCACAGTACCTTGTATCAAACTCGCCGCGCGGAGTTACCATTGTAAGGGCAACCGGCGGATATACTATGGAAAATAAAACGGTTTTGATGTGTGCTCTGAAAGAAAATGAGGCAGAGTGCTTTCAGAAACGTGTGCTGGAAAAGGATTCGGCGGCGTTTATAATCTTCTCTGAATCCTCCCAGATTGTTGGGAACGGATTCAGGGTATACAAATAATTTATCTTACAGAATAAACCACTGATAATTTGTTTCCACGGTAGTATTTGGAATTTATTTTCACGTTTTAAGACACAGATTAAGGGCTGAAAGCCGAAATCCGACTTTCAGTCCTTACGTATAATATAGCGAAAATTGTCGGCGTATAAAGGGCGCTTTTGTAATAGGGCATTTATATCTGTTTAATCGTCAAGGCGGAGCGATGGAAATTCTCATGGATTTGCTTTACGTCATATCGAAACAGATAAAATTCGTGTCTGCCGATACATCGACCGCAACCGACACATTTGTGGGCGGAAATTATGAGGAAATCAAAACCATGCATATTGCCGACTTATTTTAAGCAAGGATTTTTAGGTAAATCAATAATGTCGTAATTCGGTTTTCTTAATATATTGCCGCTTTTCTATTTCATATGTTTTGCATTTCTTTAATTATTTGTTTCTTGTATGCTGAAGGTGATACACCAAAACGTTTGGAAAAACATCCGGAAAAATAGTGAGCATCACAAAAACCAAGCTTTTCAGCAATGCTCGAAACAGACATATTTGTGTTTTCGAGCATTGCTTTTGCATTGTTAAATCTCTTTTTGAGCAAATATTCATACGGCGTTATACCGTATGCCCCTTTGAATTCGCGTATGATATGGCACTTTGAATACGCAAGAGATTTTATCGCTTCATCAAGGGTGATTCTATAATCTGAAATATAATCTAACTTTTCTTTTGTATCCTTTGCAATCTGAGATATATTATTATTTTGTTCAAAATACTTACTTGCAAGCATTTGCATTATTTCCGTAAATATGAGAATTATTTTATCGGATATGCTCCTTGTCCCCTCAGCGTTTCTGGAGATGTCATACATTCTCATAAAATACTGTTTTAATTCGGGTGCATAAAAATGCGATTTTACAAGGTTATAACTTTTTGCTATATCGTCTGCGAGATTGCCTTCAAAATTTACCCATACCTTTGTCCATGGATTTTTGTCATCCGAATAATAAAAATGATTGTGTCCGCTTTTTAAATAATATATTTCACCTTCATGCGGATAAAATATATTATCGTCCTCTTTAACAGTTCCCGTACCGGAAATTATATACTCAATTACACTTACTTTTGAATTTGGACGATTAATTAAATAAGTTCCGTCACAGTACGATATTCCGCACATAGAAACATAATACGGTATGTTTCTTTCATCGTTTGAGAATGCAATTATATCTTCATACATATCAATATACCTCACCTTTTTGCAAATATCTCGTATTGTATTTATATTATATAATGATATAATATAAATGTCAAGGATAAGATGTAAAAGGAGACAAGCTATGACTTTATCAAACATAAGATACCCTGCGTACCCGCTGATTACCGTTGACCCGTTTTTCAGCGTATGGTCGATGAGTGATGAATTAACAGATGATTATACAAGACACTGGACGGGAACAGCTCATCCGTTAACGGGAATAATCACAGTCGACGGAGAAACCAAAATGTTTATGGGTAAGATGCTTCATAACCCGTCAAAGAGGTTTTTGAATCCCTATACAATAAAACAAACATCTGTTGAGGTTACACCTCTTAAAACAAAGTATGTTTTTTGCGATGATAAAGTTGAACTTACTGTAAATTTTATAACACCGCTGTTGCTTGACGACTTAAAACTTTTAAGCCGCCCTGTTTCATACATAAACTATAAAATTCGTTCCATTGATGAAAAGGAGCATAACTGCTCGATATATTTTGATTTTTCGGCGTTGCTGGCGGTTAATGAACCCGATGAAAGTGTTGTTGTCGGCGAAACGGATTATTCAATCTTTTGCTGCAGCACAAGCGATGATATGCTAAAAACTTGCGGTGATGATCATCGGATAAACTGGGGATATCTGCACCTTGCCGCACCAAACGGTAAGACAGGTTTTGCCAATGATAACCAAAAAGAGTTTGCTTTAAAAAGAATGAAGTTTAATACTCCTGTTGCCTGTGGAAGTAAGATGATTATTAATGAATCGTATCCGGTACTTTACTATACGAATGAACATTCTGTTTATAAAGCAGAATGTTCCGACTTTATGTGCATAGGTTATGATGATATATGTTCGTTTGAGTATTTCGGAAAGAAAATTTGTGCTTATTATAAGAAAGACGGCGAGCCTTTCAGCTCGGTTATAAAACATGCAATAGATGAATTTGACAGTGTTATGAAAAGAGCGGATGAGTTTGATTCAGGCCTTTTGAACAGAGCGCGAGAAATATCAGAGGATTATGCTAAACTAATCGCAATATCATACCGTCAGACAATTGCGGCACATAAACTTGCTTGGAATGGTGACGAGCCTATATTTGTATCCAAAGAATGTTCTTCCAACGGCTGTGCGGCAACGGTTGATGTAACATATCCGTCAATTCCGCTTTTCTTGATATTTAACCCCGATTTGGTTGAATATATGCTGAATCCGATTTTCAAAATGCTATCTCTCGGCAAGTGGCATTTCGAGTTCGCTCCGCACGATGCAGGTGTATACCCGCTTTTAAACGGACAGTCTTACGGGTATATTGCAGATGAGCTTCAACAAAGTTATCAGATGCCGATAGAAGAGTGCGGAAACATTATTTTGTGTGTTGCCGCCGCCTGTCGTGCCCAAAATGATTTATCGTATGCAAAGGCTCATTATATGCTTTTAAAGCAATGGGCAGACTATTTGGTAAAGCACGGATATAACCCGGAAAATCAATTTTGTACGGACGATTTCGCAGGACATTTGGCGCATAATTGCAACTTATCCGTCAAAGCCATAGTTGCTGTTGCCGCATGGGGGATGATACTTGAATTGTTGGGCAAAGAGGATGAAGCGGAGTTTTATAAAGCAAAGGCAAAAGAATATGCTGAAAAATGGGCAAACGATGCTTTTGAAAACGACCATTATCGTTTGGCATTTGATGCAGAAAACAGCTGGAGTATAAAGTATAATCTTGTATGGGACAAATTGCTCGGTTTGAATATGTTCGATAAAAAAGTGTTCAAAACAGAGATTGAATATTATAAAACCAAAATCAATAAATACGGACTTCCTCTCGATTGCAGAAGCACTTATACAAAAAGTGACTGGCAACTCTGGTCAACCGAGTTTTGTGACGATAAGGAATATTCAGACAGAATTATATCCGCAATGGTAAGAATGCTTTCAGACGCACCGATCAGAGCACCGTTTTCCGATTGGTATCACACAGATAATGCGATTCAGCTGATGTTCCAAAACAGAAGCGTTCAAGGTGCGCTGTTTATTAAGATGCTGAAGTTTAGTTAAACCGAACATATCCGGTGAATAAAATCGAAAGAGTGTCAACTCGAGATTTTATGAAAGACATTGTTAAAACCATTGTGATATACAAGTTCGTCACAATGGTTTTAACCGGGAAAAGTGTAAATTAGTTCTTGGTGAACAGGTGAGAGAAAATGCAAAAAATATTGCATCGACAATCTTGGATATGCAAATTCTTTTCCGTTATTTAAATACAGTGCCGTATTTTTTTTATTTGAAACATCTGCATTTGCTTTCGAAAGGTAGATGGGCGAATGCCGAGCTTTTTATAAAATGCGTTTGAAAAATATCCGACATTACAAAAATGCAATTTTTCAGCGATTTCCTCAATACTGAAATTACTTGACTGAAGAAATTTTTTTGCTAAATCGATTCTGCTGTCTAAAATATATTGATAAGGCGTAAAACCGAAATTTTTTTTAAACATACGTATCGTATAGTCAACAGAAAAATTGGATATTTGAGCAAGCTTTTCTACCGATAAGTCTTCTAAAATATGCAAATCGATATATGTTTTTATATTATCAATATGGGTTAGATTCTGTTGCATTTTTATATAATCCCTAGATATGTGATTTATAAATTTAACAAAAAGTGCCGCACCCTCTTCTTGTATGACATATGGGTCTTTGGTTGATTTGCATATTTCATGTACTTTCAGAATCCACTTGCGTGTGTCATAGTCCTTTAAAATGACAACGTCATCCATCTTATAAATTTTCATAACTTCGGTCGAGAGCTTACCCTTGACGTGAAACCACATTATATGAGACGGATTTGCAGGATTACTGTAATAATTGTGAGTGTCACCTTGATGCAGGATATATGTATCACCGGCATTGGCAATATAAGAATAGTTTCGTGTGTTTATTATATCACTTCCCGAGATAACATATTGTATTCGGGTTACATCTGTGTTTACGGTTATTTCGTGATGCGGCGGAATGAGACGATAATCGAGAATTCCGTATGCGGGAATCCAAAAAGGATATTCATCCGGCATCAGAGGGTTTGTGTGAAACAAATGGTCTTGCAGATGACTGGAAATTGAAAAAGCGTTGCTCATATTAATACATCTCCGTTCATTATTCAAAAGTGAAAACAGCTGTGCCATTGCTGTCCCAACGTTAGGGCATCGGTCGTTTTCTCATAATATTATATCATAATAATCGGAATTTGTCAAAAAATAATCGGTATGCATTTTTGCTGATGTTTCGGGATATAAATTCGCTAAATTCTATATATCAAACAATGAAAAATTGCTGTTAATAATTTGTAATAGTGTCATACTTTAAACTGTTTTTAGGTTGTAAAAAGGATATTTTTATCCTAAAAATAAAATATATCGATTTTTCATAAAAAACAAAACATCTTGGTCGATTTTAAATATAGACAGTAATTATACAAATGTGTATAATTAAAATATATTCGTAGTATTTGAGAAAGCGAGGATAATATGGTGAAGTTTTATTTGGTTAAGCCTCAAACAAAAAGAGTGTTGATCGCAGTGATTGGATTTTCGATTTTTCTTTCTGCAACGGTTAATGCCGAAAATATAGGCGTGTGTACACATATGGCGCATGCTCACAACGGAAACGTAATTTCTCGAGTATTGGACAAGGCTGAAGAGCTTAACTGTGAATATATAAGAGATGAGCTTCGCTGGGGCTGGGGGATGCAAGCGAGTAAAACCACAGAACTTCAAATGCCCACCACCGGCGGTTGGGTTGATGAGGCAAAAAACCGGGACGTAGATTCTTTGGTTATTTTAGGCTTGGGAAACTCTGTTTTTGCCGATGATGAAGGAGAGGTACCGACCGTTGAAAACGAAAATTATTTAAATAAATATTTGGATTATGTAAGATTTGTTGTAAAAAACTGTAAAGGTAAAGTTTCTGCATATGAAATATGGAACGAGCCGAATCATGGACCGTTTAATTATCAGATTGCAAACGGAATCGATTATAACCCATCGGATTATGTCAAGCTTGTGGCTGCGGTAAGCAATGTTATAAAAAGCGAATATTCAGACGATGAAGAACGGCCGAAGATTGTCGGCGGAGCGCATCTCTTTGGTGGAACGAAAGATAAAGACTGGATAGAGGGGTTGTTTGAGTCCGGAATAGGCAACTATATTGATGCCTTTTCGATTCACGTTTATACACACAAACTGTATCCGGAAAAGAAAATGGAAACCTATGCTTATAATCGCACCGAAAAGGTTATGGAAGATAACGGATTCGCTGGCGAGCTTTGGGTTACTGAAACAGGGTATTCGACCGCCGATAATTATTCGACGCAAAAAGAACAGGCGGCATGGTCGATAAGAACAAAGATTTTGTGGGATAATTTCTTAAATAAAAATAATCGAGAAGGAAAATTTTTTTGGTATGATTTAAGAAATGACGGCACTGACGCAAGCAACAGAGAAAAAAACTTTGGTTTGATTGATTATGCATATAACCCCAAGCTCTCGTTTAATTCGGTTAAGCTCTATAATACATTGCTTAAAGACCGAAAATTTTATGAACTTATATCCAACGGCAGCTATTCGACAGACACGTTTAAAAATGAAGCCAAGTATATAGACGAAAAAACCGGTGATTATACATATATTCTGTACAAAGGAAAGTCGTGTACCGATGCTCAAGCGAACGTTAAACTCTCGGGGAACATTGCATATCTGTATGATTATCAAGGCAACGTCTTAAAAACATATAATAATACGAATCAAACCGTAACCGTTGAGTTAGGTGAAGAGCCGAAATTTATTCATTGTATGACATATAAGACGAGTATAGACAAATTGAATTATGACGCAGGTAAGAATGTTTGCACAATATCGGGGAAGACGAACCTTGCGGACGGAGAGCTGACCGTTTCCCTTTTTGAAAATGAGAGAGCGGTTCAAAGTGAGAAGGCAAAAATAGAAAACGGCGAATATAAGATAAAATTTTCCGTTATCAAAGACGGCGTTTATAAAATCCGAGCAGGCAAGGCGGAACTTGACAATTTGAACAGCACGTTTGTTGGAGAACGCAATTTTGCACCGAAACGCAGAGTCGATAACAAACCCGAAAATATAGAATACGGTATTTCTGCGGCGTATGACAACGGAACATCAGAGGTATCATTATGCGGTAAGCTTGTAAATTCAAGCGGTGAATCGGCAAACGGAATATTAAATGTATTGGTGCTCAATGATGAAGATAATATCCAATCAATAAATGCAGAGGATATTGTTTATATGGATGATGTAACCGTCAATAACGGAAATTTTGAAGCTAAGTTTAAAGTAAAAAATTCAAATTCAAAGAAATACAAGCTGTATCTGAGAACAGAATATTCGGAGAAAGAATCATATTTCTTCGGTAATTCCGAAAACGGCAAATATGTTTACGTGCTTGACTTTTCGGAGAGTTCGGATGAAATCCGATTCGAACTGTCGTTAAATCCGAGCGAATCATCTGTTATGATTATCGGACAATTCGATAACGACGGAAGACTTGTAAAAATCAGTGCAAAGGAGGTTAAGATGAATGATGTAAAAGTTGCTTTTAGTGAAAAAAAGCATCCCAATGCGGTATCATACATTGCGTATCTCTGGGATAATATGGCAAGTATGAAACCTATTATTCCGATGAACAAACTGAACTAAAAAGGAGCGTGATAATTTATGCTGAAAAAAATATTTTTATTTTTATTGATGATGACGCTTTTGATGCCATCGACATCATCGGTGCTTGTATCGGCAGAATCGGAAAAGGCAACATCTGATTTGGATTATGAAAAGTTTTTAAATGATTCGAGGGTGAGAACTCTTATCGATATGGACTTTGACAAAAAAGATGACTATTTTGAAAATGTTACAAAGTCAAAAGATAAACAGGCGTATATAGATGAGAAACACGGAATAAGTTATTCTTATCCCGGCAACGGAGAATCTATCGGTTATAAAAAGCTGTCTGCACCGGAATCAAAAGGAATAATTTTTATTAACTTTGATTTTATGAGGGATGAACCGGGCCTTTTTTATGTAAGACTTTTAAATTCAAAGTGGAAGGCGAACACGGCGGCGGACGACCCGAATATGACCGAAACCTTTGCGGCAAGCAGCGCAGGAGCGGGCTTTTATACAAATTCAACCGGCTGGAGTGTGAATGCCAAAAAGAAAGTCGAATTGCACAAATGGATGAATGTAACAATGTGGCTTGACCTTGATGTTGGCCAGATATATTATGCATTTGATAACGAATATATAGGTGAGACTTCATCAAAATCGTCCGAACTTTCGGACTTTTGCGGAATTTTGTTTAGCCAGAGCAGCGCAACCTCAAAGGTATATATAGATAACATTAAGGTTGCGGCGATTGACAGAACATATTTTGATGAACTTTCCGAAAATGGAGTTACTGTTCCGGAAAAGCTGATGGAAAAGGTTACGATTAGCGCACAAATAGGTAATCTCGGAAATGCGGTTTATGAAAAAGATAAAGAGATACCGGCAAAGATTTCTGTATTTAACAAGCTGTCAATATCTCAAAATCTTGTCATAAAGACAAAGGCAAAAACCCGAGAGGGCGTTGATATAGTAACAAACGAATTTGAAAAAGAGGTAAATCCCGAGTCAACAACAGAGGTTAATTTTAACCTTCCCGGAATGAACAAATACGGATACAGCGATTTATACATTGAGATATATTCAAAAGAGGATAACAGGCTTATTGCCAAAGACGTATATGAGTATGCCCTGGTCAATATTGTTCCAGAAGGACTCAGAAACCAAAAAGTCGGAGTTATCGACCATGCAAGACCGGCAAATGCGCGAATGGGTGACCCGGTTATAAATGCAACATTTGCATCAAAAGCCGGTTTTGCCACAACGCGTTCCGAACATGACTGGTCAGAGTACGAAGGAGAAAAAAGTGTATACCGGTTAAGTGATATGTATAAGCGGCTTTTTGAGTATAAAAGAAGCCAAAATATGGGTCATTTGGATATTTTGGTTTACGGTAATTCGCTTTACGGTAAGGATTCGCCGCCATCAACGCCTCAATCTATAGAGGGGTATAAAAACTATGCTGTTGCGATTACGGGTGACTTGTTAAAAGAGGTCGGCGGCAACGAACTTGAATTAGAACTTTGGAATGAGTATAACAACTATGGTTCTTGGTTTAACCATGATAACCAACCGGCATCAATGTATTATGAATTGATAAAAGAGACTTATCCTGCGGTCAAAGAAAAGTACCCGAGTGTGAGAATGTGGGGTATGTCCACTATAGGTGTTGATAGTAACTGGATAAAACAGGTTCTTGACTTGGGCGGCGGCGAGTATATGGATGGAATATCCATCCACCCATATACCTTTACTCTTATGCCGGATATTGGCGACGCTATTAATAAAACGTTAAAACTCAAAGAGATTATTAAAGAGTATGGATACGATGATAAGACGATGCCATTGCGTGCAACCGAATGGGGCTGGCCGAGCGCAGGAGTAAACGGATATCTGAACGAGGCGGAACAGGCGTCGGCGTTTATAAGAATGATGGTTTTAAATGACCGTTATGATTTGTTTGAACAGGTTGATTGGTATACAATCAATGATGGCGGCGACCAGCCTGAGCAAGAACAGAGTTTTGGTCTTATAAGATTTATGAACGGAAAGATTCCGTATGGTGTAAAGCCCTCCTATCTTACCGCTTGTAACTATAACAAGCTTATGACGAACTCTGTGTATGAAAAGAATGTTCAAATCGGCGACGATGTTCAATCATACAAATACAAATTAAGAGACGGGCGAGATTGTGTTGTTGCTTGGGTTAAAGACCCCAACGGTGCCGAAACGGTGTCAGTCGATTTGGGAACGGAAAGCGCAATACTTATGGATGCATACGGAAATGAGCAGGAAATTCATTCTCAAAACGGTGTGTTCACTGTTGCGTATACCCAAATGCCACAGTATCTTATAGGTATCTTTAATAAGCTCGA
Source organism: uncultured Eubacteriales bacterium (assembly GCA_900545865.1). GTDB lineage: Bacteria > Bacillota > Clostridia > Monoglobales > Monoglobaceae > UMGS1820. The sequence continues at coordinate 26,968 of URAN01000015.1, read as the reverse complement.
AAGAGCGGAAAAGATATTTGGGCTGAATACTCAAACGCTTAATATTCCCGTCGGCGAAAGTGCCGAGGTGCAGCTTTATCAGTTCAAGGGCGACAAAGTCAGAATTGAGGCTGAGGAAAATTCCGATGTAAAAGTTGCTGAAATGTCGGGGTTTGACGGTGACGTTGCACTCATTGGTTTTGAAAACATATGTGAAGGTTCGGGAAAGGACAGCGTGACGATAAAGGCGTATAACGGCGATAAACTTGTGTTTGTAAAAAATATGCCGATTAAATATATTGAACCGATTGAAATTAATGTCTCGGTTAAACCCGAGAGTTATAAAAACCCCGAATATTGGAAGATAGAGTTTAATCTGCAAAACAAATGCCTTAAAACGGATGTTAAGGGTAAGCTTAAAATAAATACACCTGAACAAATAAAACAGCTTGTTAAAGACATTGATTTCGAAATCAAGGCGGGTCAGACGAATAAGCTGACGATAAACGTACCCGACTCGATTTTAAAGACAAAAGTCTTGTCTTTAAACGGTGAAATTATTCTGGACAGCGGCGAGATCCTGCCTGTACAACAGGATATTAACTTGGAATCGTGCATATATGCCGAAAAGCAGCCCGTGATAGACGGAAAGCTTGATAAAGGCGAGTGGAACGAAGCCGCCGCGATTGATTTATCAAGAGGAACATATGTGCATCTTGACGGAAATCAATATGGCGGTGCCGAGGATTTAACGGGGAGGATATATACGGCGTGGGATAAGGATTATTTCTATCTTGCGGCGGATATTACCGATGATGTGTATGCACAGGATAACATGTACGGCGGAGTCTTTTGGCGGTCGGACGGTATTCAGATAGCGTTTGCGAAATACAGAGGTATCTCGGCTGTTTCACAGTTCGACATTGCCAAAATCAATGGCGAAGACAGAATAACAATAGAGAGAACGCCCGATGCGTCTTTGATGGGCGAGCTTTCGAAAGATAAATATGTACTTAAAATTTCCAATGAAGGGAAATCAACAATATATGAAGCGAAAATACCGTGGTCGGTTATCTTTCCGGACGGATATACGGCGGAAAAGAACGGTGAGCTTGCGATAACGCTTTTGGTCAATGACAATGACGGCTCTGTGAGAGAGGGCTTTCTCGAATTCGGAAGCGGTATGGGTTGGGGCGGAGCCAATACATCACAATATAATTCGTTTTATATGTTGGGAAAGTCTCTCATTGAGAATTTAAAGTAAGGATCGCGGCTAAAATCAACTAACAGAAAAATTGGGTATATTAGTTTTAGCTTGTGGACAGATTTTATAAATAATTTTATTAGGAGGAGATTTAAAAATGTTAAAAAAGTTAATCAGTAAAATTCTTGTTGTAACAACGGCGGTTTATTCTTTGGGTGTTGTCGGTTTTTCAAGTTTTGCGAGTGCGGAACCTGTACCCCAAAATATAAGTCTTGATTTTGAGGACATGAACGACATATCGGATATTCCGACACAATACACCGAAGCGTATTATTTGAATGTAAAAGGTAACGCCTCGGCATCGATAGAAACAATAGACCAAAATAAGTGCCTTAGATTAGAAAATATTGATAGTGGTAATTATAGAAATCTTATGGTTAAATTTGATGAAAATGCGTCAAAAGAGAAAAAAGTCATCTTTAAATATGACATTATGACTAACGATGGCTTGGTGCGAACGGAGCTTACTTATTCAGGAGGAAATGGATGGTCTCCTTTGCTGTTTTTGAGATCCAACTGGAAGTCATTGCATAATACAAAAGTGGGAACAGCCGGCAGTTCAGCAATTCCGAAAGATGGCGAGTGGTATCATGTTGAGCATGAATTTGACATTAAAAACGGAAAGTTTTTAGGTAAGATAACAAAAAAATCAGATGGTTCAACAATATTAAGCGCTGACGGATATAATGATACAATACAAAGTCTGAAATGGTTAAATCTAAACCCAACAAGTGTTGTGGAAACGGTGTATTATGACAATATAGAAATATCGTATGTTGACGCTAAACCGGTGGTGACCTCCGATTCGGTTAAGCTTTTTGCCGATGATGCGGAACAGACAGACAAAACACAGGTATCACAGCTCACCAATTCAATGACAATAGATTTCGGCATGGATATGAATACCGAAACAGTTACCGATGAAAATGTGTATGTGACGAATAAGACCACAAGCAAACGAGTTGCGTCAAGAATTTCGGAATGTACATCAGGTGTGGCAAAACTTATATTCGGCGAGAGACTTGAAAAAGGCTCGACATATGTTTTAAATATTGCAAATGTCAAGGGTGCAAGCGGCAGTACAATGGAATTTTATACACCTGTTGAGTTTACCGTTGCCGGTACATCGTCGCTTCCGTCGGAAACAGTGGCAGAAGATTTGAATATTGATTTTGAGAATATTCAGATTGAGAACATTCCGACTACCACGGAAGATAAACCTGTGGGCAAGCCGTATTTCCTGTTTGTAGATCATACAGATTCGGATATGCCTCAAATCATCGAAAAAGACGGAAGTAAGGTTATTAAGCTTGTGAATGATGATAACGGACGTGACCGAATCAAAATACCGCTTAACTCGGAGGAATCAAAAAAGGTTAAAGTTATTTTAAAATATGATGTAATGACAGATAATGATAATAGAACATTCAGAACTGATTTGTACTATACGGGCGCTAAGAAAAATTGGGGACCTTTGTTATTTATGGCATCTAATTGGAAGTCTTTGCACAACGGCTTGGGCGGTACAGCAGGTTCGTCAGCGGTTCCGGCTATCGGACAATGGTATCACGTTGAACACGTGTTTGATATTAAAAACGGTAAAATCAGCGGAACGGTAACAAACAGAGATGACGGAACGCCGATTATCAGCGTAAATGATTTTAATGACACAGTAATGAGTCTTGTACAGCTTGATATTAATGCGAGGGACTATGTCGGTTCGGTGTATTGGGATAATATTCAAGTTCAATATGTTTATGACAAACCGATTATAGATGAGAATTCCATCGATGTTATAAATCCGTCAGGCGATGTTCAGGATAACTGGACAAATATCAGTCTGCTTACAAAAGCGGTTCAGATTGACTTTAAGACGGTTATGGATACATCAACATTGACAGACGATAATATTTATCTCGAGAATGTCACCACAGGTGAAAAAGTTCCGGTTGTGTTTGAGTATTCGGATGGAGTATTAAAACTGAATCTGACAAAAAAGCTTTCGGCAAAGACGAATTACAAACTCGTGATATCTGATGCCGTTAAAAACGTAAGAGGAGATAAGGTAGAAGGATATACCAATCCGTTGGTTTTCACAACCGGCGAAAGTGTGAGAACGGCGGTTGTGACAGGCGTATACAAGGGTTCTGATAAGGTTAATAAGTTAAATCAGATAAGCAAGGACGATTCACTTGCAATAAACGTTTCGTATGCAAATTCCACAAGCGAGCCGTCAACCGTTAATATTCTCATTGCGTATTACAATAATGGCGCACTTGAAAAAGCGGAGCTTGTAAAGACGGAAAATATTTCGGCTGACATCGAAACCATGAAATACACATACAATCACACTGTTTCGGATTTAACGGGCATTACAAAAATAAAAGTATTCTCTTGGGATTCATTATCGAATCTTAAGCCGATGTCAAACAGCTATACGGTTGATTAGATTTTAGAATTTTAAGGAAGAGCAGGCATATTACCTGCTCTTCCGAGTTGAAAAAACAACGGAGAGTGAGCATTATGAAAAAAATTAAGCGGAGTATGATAATCGCTTTATCAATACTTTTATTAAGTTCGTTCGCATGGGCGAATAATGATGAATATACGGTTGAACCGAATTTTTCATCTAATACCCTGACAATTAAAGGAAAGAGCACCGCATCGGAACAAATGACGATTATGATTTTAGAGGACGGAACAACGCTTGAAAATTATTGGAGCAAAATTCCAACAGAAAATATAAAAAATGATATCGCAGTTGGAAATGGCAAAAATTTTGACACAGTTGTTGCCGACCCTAAGGGCGTGGTTTATTATTTCAATGATTTTTATACTGATGCCAACGGTAACTTTTCTCATTCCGTTGAGCTTAAAGAAACAGGCGTATATAATATATATCTTTATTCAAACTCAAATGATTTAAAGACTTTATCGGATATTACGTTTACCTCATCGGATGATTATGAAAAAAAGATTATTGAACTAAAAAATGCGGGTAAAGATGTTTTTATCACCGATTTGGCTGATGAACAAACGCTTAAAATGCTTGGCCTTTCGGATAAATTGTGTAACGGGGCGGATGCCAAGAATACGGCGGAAATCTTGTATTCAAGCAAGGCAAAAGATGAATTATCAAATGATTTTGATATAAATGTTAAGCTTTATAAGGCGTGTGCGGCAATTGATGCGTTAAATAAGGGAAAAGACGTTGATTTGTCATATTTGGATTATGCTAAAGCAAAAAATGATGCCATATTCGATTTCTTTGATAAATACAGCGCTGAATCCGAAAAGCGTATAATTGACTATCTTAAAAATAAGAGCATTGCTAATATATCGGAATTGACAGACGATATTAAAGAGATTGCTCTTTTAGAGATTGTCAAAAGCCCGAACGGATACGAAAATATTAAAAAGGCTTTTGAAAACTTTAAAGATATAACCAATATCTCATCTCCTACTTCAAATAATGAAGTTTATACCAAACTTTCCGGTAAAAGCTTTAACGATATTTCAGAGCTGATAAATGCATATAATGCGGCTTTAAAAGAGGTATCATCGAACAACTCATCCGGCGGCGGTTCGTCGGGTGGCTCGTCCGGCGGCAAACATTCGGCATCGATTGTGCCAAATGTTGAAAGCAATCAGGAAGCCGAAACAATAAATAAAAATATATTTGACGATTTGGATTCTGTTCCGTGGGCGAGTGAGGCAATTATAAATCTTGCGGTTAAAGGTGTTGTGAACGGAAAAACGGAAAGTATATTTGCGCCCGATGATTTTATTACAAGACAGGAATTCACAAAGCTTGTTGTTGCGGCTTTGGTAACCGATGTCGAACCGACAGAGATAGCTTTCTCGGATGTGGATGAGGACAGCTGGGCTTATCCCTATATATCAAAGGCAAAGGCGGCAGGAATCATCAACGGATACAGTGAGAGTCTGTTCGGAGCGGAAGATATGATTACTCGACAGGATATGTCGGTGATTATATATAATGCGGCAAAATATAAAGAGGTAAAAACAGACGGCGTGGATAATGCTTTGGTTTTTGCGGATGATGCGGATATTTCCGATTATGCTAAAGAGGCGGTGTATTCATTGAAATCTATAGGAATTGTGAACGGTACCGATTCGATACACTTTGAACCTCAAAACAATGCGACAAGAGCAGAGGCAGCTGTGATGATTTACAGACTTTTGCTTAAATAAATAGAAAGGGAGATTCATTCAATGAAAAAATTATTGTGCTTAATACTTGTTCTGTTTACCTTGCCGTTTTCAACATTCGTATCGGCAGAGCCGGAATATCTTGATATTGCGGAAAAACAAAAAGTTTTGTCGGATTTGGAAATTATCGAAAACGTTGATGAAAAGCTTGACAAAGAAATTACAAGACGTGACTTTGTAATTTCTGCGGGAAAACTGATTAACATAAACATGCATGATGTTGATGATGACAGGTACTATAGAGATATGACCTCTGATGACCGTGCGTGGAATGTGGCAAACACGTTAGTTAAAGCCGGTATACTTACGGTCGGAGAAGATAAGCTTTTCAGACCTGATGATATTATAACATCAGATGAAGCCGCTTGTATCATTATGAAGATTTTAGGGGTACGAAATATAGATTATAATTTGTATTTTGACATCGCCGTTAAATATGATGTGATAAGCGGTGCGAGAGGCGTTAAGCTTTTGTACAGTGATGCGATTGAATTGTTTTTTAAAGCGCTCAACACAAATACTTTTGATTATACAGGTAAGGATGGATATAAACAAGGAGACAAAACTCTTATAGAGGCGATGTACAGCTATCGATATATCGAGGGACGCATTAATTCCGTCAATAAAACAAGTCTTTTCGGCAGTGCCGCTGTCGGTAACGGCAAAATTATGATTGGACAAACCGTAATCAATAATAATTTGATAAACCCATATGAATATCTCGGGTGTTACGCCGGTGTGTATTATAAAGAAAAAGACGGCGAAAAAGAATTGATTGATATTTTTATAATGAAAAATGAAATCAACACAATGAAAATCGGCGCTGATGACTTTTCCGCTTTTGACAAGAGTGATTATACAGTGGGTTATTATGATAACGGCGGTGACAAGCTAAAAAAAATAAGACTTGATAAGGGTGTAACGATAATAAAAAATGGCGATAACGATAACGCTGATATTGTGAATGCGTTTTCAAGCATAAAAAACGGAGAAATCTCGTTTATTGATTCGGATAAAAACGGTTTGTATGAAATAGCGATAATTAACTCATACGAAAATGTTATAGTTAAAACAGTTGATAACGAAAACAAAAAAATATTTGGAAAATACGCAAATGTTATTGACTTATCCGATGATGATATTCCGTATTTAATCGTTTCGTCAACAGGGGAAACAAAAACGATTAAAGATATACAAACCGATTGTGTGATAAGTTTTTATAATTCCGATAATTTAAAACGGCTTGTTGTTTCGACAAATTCAGTCAGCGGGGATATAGACTTGATAACAAAAGAAAATGACACCGTTAAGGTGCGTATTTCAGGTGTGGAATATAAAATCGATAGTGATTATATAAATAATTCGGTTGCCACATTGAATGTTGGAAGCACTGTAAAGACATGGATTGACGCTTACGGAAAGATTGCGAATTTGGATATTGTTAATAATTCGGGTGGAACATTTGCTTGGATTGTTAAAACCGCAGTTGAGGACGGCTTTGACAACGTGTTAAAACTTATGCTTTTTACCGAAGATTCAAAGCTTGAGTCGTATTCCGCCGCCGAAAAGGTAAGTATAGACGGTGTGAAGTGTTCGAATACGGATGCGATGATAAAAGCATTGAAAAACGCAAACGGAAATGCTGACGGACAACTTGTGTTGATAAAGAAAAATTCAAAGGGTGAGATAACATACATAGATACTGTGTATAAAGGAAATGAAGAAAACGGTTTATTTGTTTCGGCACAAGAGAGCACTCAAACATTTTTTGGCGGACAGATGCTATTGGGACCTCAAATAAGACTTAATCAATCCTCTAAGTTGTTTATTGTTCCTCAAAGTGAGAACTATCGGATGAATGAAAAAGCGTACAAACTTGTAAACGGAAACAGCTATTTTTCAAGCTGGAGTTCTTATACTTTGACGGCATATAGAAATGCAAATGAGAACACTGTCGGGTATACCGATGCAATGGTTATGAAGAGTGATTTGCTCGGAATGAACGATTCGTCACCCTTGAGCCGTATTTCAATGGTTAAGAGTGTGGGTGATATATGGGATGATGATTCCGAGAGTGTAAAAAAAGAAGTTACTGTACTTACGGGTGTGTCTGAAACATCATATATGTGTGATGATAATTATGATGTGTTAAATGACAGCAATATTAAACAAGGAAATATCATTCGAATAAATCTCAATCCTTGCGGCGAAATGATTGGTTCAACCTTGATTTTCGGAGAAGGAAAAAAGGATACGTTTAAGTTTTCGAGCTGGACGAATCTAAGAGAGAGTGCGTGTGGTTATATATATGAGACACGCGATGGAATTGTAGGATTGTCGTTAAATAAAGACGAAGAACCGTTTCTGAACCTTGTAACAACCAATATCCCGGTTATGGTTTATGACCCTTCGTTGAGCAATGAGGTATATGCAGGTGATGAAAGCGACTTGACAGAGGCATGGATGTATGGCTATAAAGTTATAGCGGATATTGAAAGAGGCGTAACAAGGTCATTTTCTGTGATAAAGTCAAATTGAGCTGATGAATACAACGTGGTTGCGTTGGATTTTGACGAAAATCTTTTCGAGAGGATTACATGGCAAGATGAAAGATAAAGCTTGATGGCATTTTATATGCTAACAAGTCATAGAGAAAAGTTAAGTGATGAGAGTTCCCCGCTCCATAATAAAATGGAGAGGGGAAAATGAAATTATGAGTATTTTTAGCAGATAGAGGTATTTCAAAGAAATAAAGTTGTTTGAAGGTGACAAAATGAAAATCAGAGAGAAGATTAATTTTGATACGGATGAATTGATTAAATATGGTCCGATTAATATTGTTGCATTAGGTGACAGCGTTACACATGGTATGTTTAAAGGGTCCGAGATTGATTATGAGGCTGTGTATTGGAACAGATTGCGAAAGAAGATTTATGAAATAAAATCATTTGTTCCCGTGAATGTTATTAATGCGGGCATTGGAGGAACAACAGCCAAAACCGCAGTCGATAGGGTTGATGAGCAAGTTCTAATTCATAAACCGGATCTTATAACAATTTGTTTTGGATTAAATGATGTGGGTGGAGCACTTGATATATTTATATCATCACTCGGGGAAATATTTGAAAAATGTAAAGAAAGTGGTAGCGATGTGATATATATGACGCCGAATATGCTTAATACATATATTGCGGACGACACGCTTCCGTGCGATAAAGAATATGCGGTACGGACATGCGAATGGCAAAATGGCGGTAAGATGGACTTGTTTATGAAAGAAGCGTGCAAATGCGCAAAAAAATTCAGTGTTGAGGTCTGTGATTGCTATTCAAAATGGAAGGAATTAAGTGCAAGCCAAGATACAACGCTAATGCTTACAAACAGAGTGAATCATCCAACGAGAGAGATGCACGAATTATTTGCTCAAAGTCTGTTTGATATGATTTTTGATGATGCAACGAAAAATATGCAATAACCGAATGATACATATATTACAGAAAGGAAATAAAAAACGAATATGCAAAGTGTAATAGTAACAGATTTTATAAATAATGACGGAAAAAGAGATGTTTCGGAAGAACTACAGAAAATTATTGATAATAATCCGAACAGAACAATATTCTTTCCTGACGGAGAGTATTATTTGTCAAAACCGGTATTTACGCCTGCTGACCCACAAAAAAGTGTATCGTTGAAATTAAGCAATTATGCTAAAATTATTGCGGCAGAAGACTGGAACGGTGATGGCGCATTGGTAAGATTGGGCGGCAAAGATTTTGCAAACGATATACGAACTTGCGGAAGCAATTACTTTTTAGAAGGCGGAATCATTGATGGCGCAGGAGTTGCCGATGGGATTTCGATAGACGGCGGAAGAGAAACAGCGGTGCGTAATGTATCAATAGAGCATACAAGAATAGGTATTCACATAAAAAGAGGGGCAAATGGCGGTTCGGCAGATGCCGATATATTTGGGGTAAATATAGTTGGAAACAGAAAGTTGGATTCAATAGGTTTATTGGTTGAAGGTTGGGACAACACGTTTACCAATATGAGAATTTCAGATGTATTTATAGGTGTCTGGCTTAAATCCAGCGGAAATATGCTTAGAAATATTCATCCGCTTTATACACTTGATTATGAGGATTATGAAAACAGTTGCGGGTTTATCAGTGATGAGGGAAAATCTGATAACTGGTTTGATTTTTGTTACAGCGATCAGTTTGCAATTGGATTTCTTACCAAGGACCGCATTGTTATGCAAAATTGTTTCTGTTATTGGTATTTGCCACGCGAAAAACAGCATATTGGCATAAAAGCGGTCGGAAAATTCAGAAGCATTGTTTCTAATTTTACGGTAGGTTTTCGCGGAAACGATGCAGAAAATGCCATTCTTAAAGAAGATGAAAAGGGCGGAAACGGAATTATACAAAATGTAATTGCGAATCGGGATATGATAGACGATTTCTCTTATGAGAATTATTTGCAGGGAAGTACGATATAAAAAAAGGTTAGCTTGTCGTGATTGTAGTTTTAAATGGAAATGAAATTGTGCAACAGATAATAAAAGTGTTTTAAATATTTCACAAAACAATGTATCAAAAATAGCAGAAAAGATATTATGTGATTTAGGGTAAAAGATTAAAAAAGTAGAATAATAAGGAGATGGTGAGATGAATATTGTACCCTACCCAAAGAAAATCATCGAAGATAGAATAACTGTTTCTTACAGGAGCGTTAAATCAAAACCATACATAAACGATCTACGGCTTGAACGAGCCCTCGATAATCTGCCGTATTCGTCTGATGGTGCCGAGTTAAGAATTGATATTGTAGATGGCTCGGGCGAAGGGTATACTTTAAAGCTGGAAGAAAACGCTGTTTTAATCAATGCGCAAAGTGCTGTCGGAGCTTTTTATGCTATTCAGACACTCCGACAGATTTTTGAAAATGAAACAATTGTATGTGCGGTTATTGAAGATGAACCGGATTTTGCAGTGCGCGGATTTTATCATGATGTAACGCGCGGTAAAATCCCCACGGTTGAAACATTAAAAAAACTGATTGACCAAATGGCATACTATAAATTAAATTCACTACAACTATACGTTGAACACACTTTTGAATTCAAAGAATATAACGATAGTCTGCAACGAACAGGGTATCTGACATCTGAAGAACTCAAAGAGCTGGATAGATATTGCTCTGAACGGTTTGTTGAGTTTATCCCGTCACTCTCAACATTTGGACATTTGTTTGAATTGCTTGAAAAAGACCGATACGAACACTTGCGTGAGACAGAAGCGCCTGATGTGATAGCGTGGGATAACCGAATGGCACATCATACTATTGATCCGACAAAAATCGAAAGTTTTGAGCTGGTAAAAAGCCTTATTGACCAATACATACCATGCTTTAGCTCTGACAAATTTAATATTTGCTGTGACGAAACATTTGATCTTAAAATCGGCAGACACAAGCATATGGATACCACAAAATTATATGTTGATTTTGTCTGCAAAATTATCGAATATGTAAAGAGCAAAGGCAAAACCGTTATGATGTGGGCAGATATTCTTTTGCAGCATCCCGATACAATCAACAGTATTCCCGAAGATACAATTTTGCTAAACTGGGACTATGAATCGAACGTTACAGATTGGAAAGTCCGCAAAATTGCCGAAATGGGCAGAAAACAAATTGTTTGTCCCGGAACATGGACATGGGCGAAATTATGTGAGAATACCCGTAATGCAACACAGAATATTATCCATATGGCAAACTACGGTAAGGAGTGCGGTGCAGTTGGAGTGCTGAATACCAACTGGGGTGACTGGGGGAATCCGTGTAGCCTTGAGCTTTCAATGCACGGGTTTGTTGTTGGTGCTGAACGTTCATGGAATTCCTCGGCTGATGATAATTATCGCGAAAGAATTAATGACGTAACCTATAAAAATCAAAGAATGTCGGAATATTTAACACGCTTAACAAATATACAAGACGTAACCGACTGGAAAACACTTGCTTCCGTATATTCTAATATGATTTCATCCGATAAAATAACAGTCGAATACCCGACAAGAGAAAAGCTCGAAAATGCCATTCATGAGAGTTTTGTATTGATAGACGATGTTACAGCCGATACATGGGAAAAAAGTGAGTATAAAAATGAATTGATTATTGCTGCGTATGGTTCTGCCGTAATCGGCGAGTTGCTTTTAAAATCAGGGGGATATAATATAACCCGAAAAACCGATACAAGCAAATGGTTGAAAGCTTACTCAGATATGTGGCGTCAAAAAAATAAAGAAGGTGAACTTTGCGAAATTCAGAAAATGTTTGAAACGCTTGAAAATAATCTTGATTAAAAACTGTCTGCGAAGTAAATGCTGAAGACTCTGTATAGTGGATTTGAATATTTGATTCATTAATAGACTTTCATGCTATGTTTTCTTTTGATTATACACAAAAGTTGCTGCTTTGTAAAGTTGCCAAAAAGCGTATTTCTGACGGATGATATTTTTTGAAGATGTTTTAATCTTGCAATGATAAATATTGCAAAAGAGGTTGCCGAAAAGTATTCGATTTCCGTAATAGACTTGTATGATATAACATCTAAAAATATAGACGGATTAGCAAATGACGGCGTTCACCCGACCGAGCCGTTATACGAAGAAATTGCGGACGAAATAATACGGAATATAAGATAATACGAAAAAATTAAAATAAAAATTACCAAAGAAAAAGGGAGATGCAGATTATGAAATCGATGAGAGAAACTTATGATGAAATTTATGGTAAGTTTGAGGCGTTATATAAATTAGCTTGTGGCTTTGTGAACGCACACAAAGAGCGTTATGGACTTAAAAATCAAATTGTGAACGTAGATGAAAGTGACATAGAAAGATCGGCTGCAATTGTATTTATAGAATACTTGTACTGTGCAATGTCAAGTGCGGAAGGCGAATTTAAAACAGTGCATCGGTATGCTGAGGAATATTATGAAAAAGATCGAAAACCCGAAGATTACAAATTTGGAACCGATACCAAAGACAGTTATGAAATATGTTTTCGTCGTGCCTATAATAAGGTTAAAGGATGGTTTGAAATAAGCAATGAAACGGTAAAAAAATTTGGGCGCGGATATAAAGAGTTACCGCAAAAGCAAAATAATAAAGAACTGACTGACAGTGTGTGTTCAGCAACGGCAAGGCTTGAAATAATTGGTTTGTTTAAATTATATGATTTGCTTTTAAGCAGAAAAGACACAATGAAGGCGCGAGGGGTGAGAAAAAATCTGCCTGTTTCAAAAGCGTATGAGGCATATGACAGAGCTTATGAAAAGGTGAATTCAATCAGTGATGATAAAGAATATGTTATCAATTGTTTGGCACTTTATAAGTTTGAAAGCAGGTGTATGTTTACAATGATTGAAAGCGCCGCAAAAAAGTTAGCGGACAACAAAATTAAGTTGGATGATAAGAAAATAGAAAAAATAATTGATTTGTGGTCAACTAAAGACTTTGAATGTTGCAGAGAATTCATGGAAGAAATATGCGGAATACCTGTACAAATAAAAAACAAAGCGGCAGTAGTTTATTTTTATGATATATTGGACTACAAAAATTTTGAAATAGATTCAATAGAATCAAATTCTACCGAACAGGATTTGGTGATAGGTATAAAAAGAACGATTTTGCAATATGTTCAAAATTTAGTTTTAGCTAGTGTTTCAGGAGAATTAGAAAGTGAGCTTGAAAATATCAAAAAAGTAAAAGGTAATTTGTCGGATGTAAAATTGTGTGATGATGACTATAAATTTGCGGCGGAGATTTTGAGAGAGAAATATCCGTTTGTCAAGGAACATATTCCGGTTGAAACTGTTGATTATGAATCCGATAAAAAGGCAAAGAGCGTTGAAACAAAAGAGTACGAAAAAAAGATAGAGAAAAAATTTGATTATATAAGAAAAATATACGAATATATAGAAAAGCACAATGCGCTTCACGCATATGCACGGAATTTGGTTAAATCTAAAAAACAGAAAAATTAATATTGACCGGAATATAAACGGACGCTTATCGTTGAGATAGGCGTCCGTTTTTGCGTTAGAATACGAATATTAAGTTATATATTATAATGGTGAATATATAAAAACATCAGTTTTTTGTTATATACATTCGATTTGATTGGCTGTATAATATCACTGCAAATACGAGAGAGGATGATACAAATGTCAAATTTAAAAAATGATAACGGTTGTTATGATATGAAAGCATTGCAAGAGGTATTACCCGTAGGGAAAAATAAACTCTATGAGTTGGTGCACAGCAAAGGTTTTCCGCAAATCAAGGTCGGCAGACGGATACTCATCCCCAAAAAGCTGTTTGAGGAATGGTTAAACAATGCGTCTGCGGAACAGCTGGTAATATAGAAGGAGGTGATGCAATATGTCAAAAAGAGGAAACGGAGAAGGGTCGGTTTGCCGCCGTCCCGATGGACGTTGGCAGGGAAGTATAACGATTGGCAGAGATGACAGAGGCAGGCTTATTCGTAAATACTTTTACGGGAAAACGAGAAAGGAAACTTCCGAAAAGCTGAATCGGGCAATAGAGGAATTGCGTGATAACAGGTTCATTAACAAGTCGGATAATCCGACGGTTGAGCAGTGGTGTCACGAATGGCTTTGGTCATATAAGCGGAATTCTGTTAAACAGAAAACGTTTGACCAATATGAAACAATACTCAGGACGCATATAATACCCGACCTCGGTGATATTCGGTTAGCCGATCTCAAAACGATGCATATCCAAAGAATTATTAACAAAATGCACGACAGCGGATTGTCGCATCGCACAATAGAAGTTATGAAAATAGTGATGCACGCCGCGCTGAAACAAGCGCAGAGAAATAAACTTGTCAGTGAAAACGTTTGTGAAAATGTTGTTCTTCCGAGAAAGCAGCCGAAACATATTCGCGTTTTAAACGAGGACGAGCAAACAAAATTGATTGCCGCACTTAAAGATAACTACATAGGCAGGGGCTTATTGTTTGCGCTGTACACAGGAATGCGGCGGGGTGAAGTGCTTGCGCTGAAATGGAGTGATTATGACAAAAACGAAAAGACAATTTCGATAACCAAGGCTTTGAGCAGAGTCAGAACCTATAATAAAAACGGGAACAAAACGATGCTTACAGTAACAACACCGAAAACCGATACGAGTATAAGAACCGTTCCGCTGATTGATAAGGCGGTTGAGCTGCTCGCCGAGCATAAGCACAAGCAGGAGAGATATATGGAGCTTGTCGGAGATTATTATACCGACAATGACCTGATATTTTCAAGCAGCAGAGGTGATTATCTTGACCCGGGTAATTTCAATCGCAAACTGAATAAAACGGTTAAAAAGATAGGAATAGCGCAAATAAGTCCGCACGCATTAAGACATTCATTTGCAACGCGCGGGCTGGAGGCCGAAGTTTCGCTAAAGGCGATGCAAGAGCTTTTGGGACACAGTTCGATTACCGTTACCGGGGATATTTATACCCATATATTAAAGGAACAAAAGCGTAAAGAAATATCAAAGTTAAATGATGTTTTTAAATAAAATAAGGTGGAGCAAAGCATTTCCGGCTGAAACATTTTACACACAAATATATCGTAACAGGAGTGATAATTATGGAAAACAAAGGATACAAATATGATTTTTCAAAGTTTGTAGGTGAAAACTACGCAAGTGAAATTATGTGTCAGCAAAACAGCAATCTGACGAGTTCAACTCAACAATCGGCAAACCAAAGTTACCCTGTACAGGAATATCCTGTGCAGGGAGCGAACATTGCGCCTATGCCAAATCAATATCAGATGAACTTAAATCAAGGTTATTATCCACAGGAATATCCTGTGCAGGGAGTGAACATCGCGCCTATGCCAAATCAATATCAGCTGAATTTAAATCAAGGTTATTACGCACAGAAATATCCTGTTCAAGCAACAATAACCGGTATTGCAAAACCTGCTTTTGATACAATTGTAGGGGAATACATAATATCGGACATAATTAAAAATAATATGTATGCCGTATCGGGCAAAAACAATAAAGTGAAAAAGCGGTTGATTAGTGTTGGGATTATAAAAGAGTGTAAAATTATACATTATATATCAAACGGCGAACATCTGAATTATTATATTATTAAAACGCTGGGCAGTGATTGCCGAAAATACGAAATGACATTAAGCCATAACGAATTTGACGGCAAGAATCTGCTTGATATTCTGGCGGCGAGAGGGAAAATATCGTTTGTTCGTAATAAAAGAGATAAAGATGAATGCGAACTGATGCGCAAATATATTATCAATATTGCGGACAAAGATGATTTTGAATACCCGGAATTTATCGACTGGATAAACGGAAAATATATTACTGTAGGACAGAAATACAACATAGAAACACCGTTTTTTAAGCATATTGTCAGGTGCGGAAATATGGATATGACAGAGGCCGCAGAGGGGCTGCTCAATAACCTCAATATATTTTCTCAACCCAAGCACCGTTTGTTTTTTCTGATTTTGTTGCATTATATCGTGATTCAAAGTCTTGTTCCAACGGAATTGCGGTGGAAAAAACCGATTTATATACATTCCGAATCAGAACTGACATATGCCATAAATGCGGTTCTCGGAATATTCGGTGATAACGAGATAATATCGCTGTCACTTCCGAGAAAAAGAATTGAAAATGAGATGTATATGGCAAGAGGTACAATGATATTTTTGGAAATTCCCGAATACGGCGATGGAAACTTACGAAATGTAAGTGATAACGTTGATTACATTAATGCCGAACTTAATTTAGAAACAACGGTTATCATACTTTGCAAGATGTATGGCTTTTTCTCAGAGTCGGCATTTAATATTTCGCTGAAAGAAGATGATGTATCAAAAGGATACGTCAATAAGTTTGTTTGCGGCGAGCATATACGTCATTTCGCCGATTGGATTTGTGAGAATGATATTAATGTCGGTGAGGTACAAGCCGATAATTGGATTGAGCTGACATACGCGTTGGTTAAAAGGTATTTTAAGAATTGCGGACTGCCGCTTGAAATTGAAAGTGCGGACTCAGTTGTTCAAAATCTGCTTTCCGAGAGTGAGAATGAGCCAACGGGGGAGTGGATAACAGAGTGGCTTAGGGAGAATATTCTGAAGCTTAAAAATCAGAACATGCTGAATATTATCGATTTAAATGCGGACGAAATTCGGCTTTCGGAGGAAAAACCGAATATTTGCAAAAAAGGCGGGTTAATATGCTTTAAGGAGGATGACCTTAAATTATTTATAAAGCTTTGCGGTGATTCGCAAATTAACATCGGTATAGTGAAAGAATCACTTTTACGAGCAGATACATTGGACAGAGATAATAACAGACAGACATATCAGAAGAATATCTATGTGCGTGCGTATAACAGATGTGTAAGAATGATAGCGGTTATATATGATAGAATATTTCCGACAGGATATATAGGAATATAGAGAGGGGATGATATTAAATGTTGCTCGGTAATTCATACGGCAGAGAGATAACTCGAAACTTAAACGTGCCTAATTCGGTGAACAACATATGGTTTATACAAGGAATGAGCGGCAGCGGAAAGAGTACGTTTTGCAAAAATATTATTAAATCCGCAGCAGAGGACGAAATATCCGTGATTGTAATAGATTGTTCAAATAGCTGCTTACATAAAGATGTGCCGTATATCAGTGATAAAGATTATCACATAATCGAACGAGAGGGATTGGGGATAGATATATTTAAGCCGAAATCCATAAATATAGAGGGGTATGATAAGAAAGAAACCATCGGCGATACAGCCGACAGAATATGTAACAGCTTGTGTTCTGCACTCAATATTAAAGGTGTGACTCAGACAGATATATTGGGCGAGTGTATCAGAAATGAGATTGACGGCGGGAAGCCGACGCTTTCGGGGATTTTAAACCGTATAAAACAAATGAATCTTACGGCATCAAAGACACTTGCTCTAAAACTGAGGGCAATAAAAGATATTAAGTTCAATGGTAACCCTGTTGATTGGAGCGAGATTATTTCAAGCAAAAGGGCAACAGTATTTCAGCTTTCATATACACATGAACCCAAAAGAACGTTTTTGACAGAGCTGTTGTTGAATGATTTATGGGATTTTGTTAAGCAAAGCGAAAATGATAAAGGATTTTTGATTATTTTGGACGAGATACAGAATATGAGATTTAGAGGAGAATGCTTTTTGTCACATTTGAGAGAATTCAGAAAATTCGGAATAGGTGCGGTAATGGCAACGCAGTTTATCGGCAACGGCTTTGACAAAGCAGAGAGCGGCGAGCTTTTGGAACAGGCGGCAACAAAGGTGTATTTTAAACCGGATAATGCAAATATTACTGCGGCCGCAAAGGCTATAGATGCGGCTGAATATGCGGAATGGATGAAAATACTGCGGTCTTTAAATATAGGCGAGTGTATATATTCGGGAATGATTGACGGTTATGACGATTTGCAAAATATTGTGCTTAAAGTTAATGGGAATGGATAAATATATAAACGGGATAATGTTCTGAATTAAGGCTAATATCGATTTGAGCGAGAACAAAATCGAATATTATAAAAACCAAATTTCGTCCGGTTAGGAATACCCCTTAATTCAATCCCCTCAACGGTATGCGTAACCGTTGGGGGATATTTTTAAATATCATAAAAACACAGCGATGTTGGCTTGAAAAAAATGCGGAATGGATTGTGTAATTATCACTGTTTTTGCCAATATAAGCGTCAAAGTTTCATAGATTACGGGATTGAATAAGCGCCTTTAGTTTGCCGGTTTTCTTATATAACAGGCTGTGAGAATTACGATTTTCTACCTCATAGGGTTTTCAAGTATATCTTCAATATTACACCCGAGAACACGAGAGATTTTATAGAGGGTTTGAGCTTGGGCTTTGTCAATGTCATTGACCTTTTGCTCATACATTTGGATTGAACGGAGCTTAACGCCCGACATTTCCGAAAGCTCGGACTGTGATATCCCTCTGCTTTCACGGATGCGTTTCAGCTTTGTTTCAAACTCTGCTTTATTATAAAAGCTCTCCATACTGTCTATAAACTGTGTTATATCCATTTCGTGATAAACAGAGTACATTTTTATAATTTCAGACAGCGGAATACGCTCAAAAATATCCTTGAAACGATGTCCCGATGCCCACTGATATTCGGCGAGTGCCCAGCCTGCCCAATATTCGGGCGAAGCTCCTTTGATGTTTTTTGCAGAGGGTGTTTTTTTGTCCTTATACGCTTTTCTTATTATTTCACGGGCAAGCTCAACACCCGACATTCCCGAAAGTACAGCAGGGTTTCCACTTTCAAATTTTTGTGCATATCCTGTTGTAACAAAGAGTGAAGCAAACCAATCCAACTCAAAACCGCAGTCATTTACAGCATAATCAAGCATATCCGCAAGACATTCCTTTGCATCATTCAAATATAATTCGCTGTATGCGTGGGTCATCATTTTTCAGCTCCTCTCTCAGAATATCCATTACAAAAATATCATCTCGGTAGGATTTGCTCTTTTTGATTTCCTGACGGTATGTTTTTCTTGCTGTCGTATCTCTGTCAAGAAATTTTGGATAGTATATGCTTTTGTCAACCGGCGATGCGTCTGTAAACTTAATTCGGTCAAATGCTTTTTGTGATACCAAAACAGTTTGCTCTCCGAGTTTGCCGAGCTTTAATGCCTGATTTAAGCTGCGGAGCGGAAGTCCGTTTGATACAAAGCTCTCTGCATATCGAAAATATGAATCATCTGCACGATAACCGACAATCACATCATAAATTGATGTATCAACAGAATAATGCTCTATAATATAATCCCTTGCATCAACGGCAATTTCGGAACTCAGCTTGAATGTGCGATATTTAAGGAGCAGGGCAATCCAATTCAAAACAGTATGATTCCCGTCCGTTAAATTTAAGATTTTAAGCCCCTTGGTATTTAATTCATAACGGTTGATAAATCCGTCTGTATTCTGCTTGCAAGCCCATTCCTTTGCCATTTCCTCCGAGCGTGTGCAGTAAAACCCTTTTCCGTAATCATTATGCTCATTTCCTATATTTATATCCGGCACTTCTATAATGTGGTCTGTTCCGTGGAGTAATGTAATTGTATTCATAAATACCTCCTATATCATTGCAATGTTATAATATTATTATATCATTACAATGATAGTTTGTCAATCCTTTCAAAAAATATTTGCAAGTGCACTTATATGTGGTAAAATAGGCAATCTAATCGTCAAAGTTTCATAGATTACGGGGTTGAATACCCGACTTTAGTTTATTGGGTTTCGTATATATCAGGTCGTTGATTATTGAGCGGGAAATGCGCTTATTATCGATTTGATTTCTTCGATGGCGTATAGCGGAAGATTAATCAGACCGTTCTGTTCTTCATAATCTGCCATAGAAGTTCGGATTGATAGTTTCGGATTCCACATATTCCGATAAGTCTTTAAACTTTTGGCTTTTAAGTTTATTGACGCTTTTGCTTCTATCGGAACAATCTCACCCATTATCTGCAGAATAAAATCAATTTCAGCATTGCCGTTTTTGTTTGTCCAATAATATATCGGCAGGGCATCAAGGGGTTTAAGCTGTTGAATAACGAATTGTTCGGTAAGAGAGCCTTTAAATTCGGTAAACACATCATTTCCCTTGATTAAAGTAGCTGTATCAAGGTCGGTCAAGCACGATAAAAGGCCTATGTCCGATACAAAAAGTTTAAATGACTTCATATCTTCATACGCTTTAAGAGGCATATATGGTTTTGTTACACAGCTTAATTTATGAACCAATCCGCAGTCAATAAGCCACAACAGAGCGGTTTCGTATTCTTTTGCCCTGGCTCCCGAACGGATAAGTCCGTATATAAATTTTTTATTTTCCTTTGCTAACTGCGACGGTATGCAATTCCATAACATTCTTATACGCGGAATTTCATTTGCCGGTGCGTGTTTTGAAAAGTCAAGTTCATATGCTTCGAGTATTTGCTTTTGAATCTCACGTACTCTGATAAAATCAGAATTAATTATATAGTCGTTTACCGCTTCCGGCATTCCGCCAATATAATAATATTCTTTCAGCAAATCAATATATTCGTCTTTTAAAATTCCCGCCATTTGAAAATCTTTTTCTTCAAGCAGCTCGGAGAGCTTTTCCTTTCCAACGGCACATAAAAATTCCTTAAAGGATAACGGATATAAATCCATAAACTCTACCTTGCCAACCGGAAAGGAGGTTCCGCTGTGAAGTGCTACCCCTAAAAGTGAGCCGGCTGCGACAATCTGATATTGAGGAGCATTTTCATAAAAATATTTAAGTGAAGAGAGAGCATTCGGCACCTCTTGAACTTCATCAAAGACAAGAAGGGTACTATCAGGGTTGATTTTAGTGTGATAAACCAGCTCTAAGCCTTTTATAATTCTCGGAACGTCCAAATCTCTGCTGAAAAGTTCTGCCATTATCTTATTGTTATCAAAATTAATATATATCATATTTTCGTAACAGCTGTTGCCGAATTCTTTCATAAGCCAGGTTTTACCGACTTGTCTTGCGCCTCGTATAATAAGCGGCTTTCTCGCCTTGTTTTCTTTCCATTTTTTTAGCTTGTCCAGAGCAAATCGTTGCATTTGACCTCACCTCACTCTAATTATAACACGATTTTCACCAAAAAGCAACCAATATTTTTGATGTTAATACATTTTATCAAACGAATATTTGTATTTGATTAACACTTTTCGTATTGAATGTTTTTTTCTTGCCATAAAATCGATTTTTATTTTTAAAAACACCTAAAACTGCTGCTTTTTCTTATGTTTTAATTGAAAATATTCAGAAAATGGCAAGAAAACAATTATTTAATAAAACTTGCTGACAAAAAATACAGATACTGTATAAAGGTTTATAGTATTTTGCGTGAGGACAATGAGCAATTCGCTGTTTCGCGGGTATATATTCGGGTAAGAAATGAATACCAACTATCTGTTTTTGTTTGAAAACATAAGTTAAGGGGATAAAATTATTAAAATCCGGTTTAAATATCCCATTAAATGCTTGTTAATTAAATTCTTTTATAAGCCGTTCGTATGAAATATTACGTTCTTCGAGCAAGGCATCCAACCAAAATGCAAACGTCATAAAATCATTATAGTTTAAGACGTTCATTTTTCCGGTATGAATATTACACGTTGACACAACAAAGTGTATATGTACATAACCGCGGTTGCCATAGAATTCGGTGTTATCTTTTTCTTCGTGACAAGCAAAAACGGCTTGTCTGTTTTCAAAGTATCCGCATATTTCATATCCTAAATGTAATAGTGTCTTTGCCGATAAATTATTTATTTCCGATTCGGTAAATGATAATACATAATGCTCTGCCTGTTTGCCGCTTATGCAAAACATCCTGTTTACAATTTCGATATTTCTTGCTGCGTCATAAATGAATATTCCCTGTCCGCCAAATATCCTATGCGGCATTTTATCAAAGTTCAGGATGTATCCGACAAGATTTTGAATCACGTTATCATTTGAATAATTTCCTTTTACCTTTTTAAGCATTGCCATATGTTTCCGCTCTCCTTATATGCATAATATATGTTATTTATTGTATCAATACCTTGCAGGGCCTTATTCAGATGTGTTTGAAGATTCGCAAGGCTTTCAATGATTTGCGGCACGACAGTGTCGCTGTAATTGTTTCCGCATTTTACACGGCTTCTCATCCAATCGGAAAGCGACAATTTTGACTTTTCAGCCGCATATTTATATGCGTTGTATTCATCTTCTGTAACGCGTATTTCTATACGTTTATTTTTTTGACTGTTATTCATAACTATACATCTCCTATATCCGTACATTAAAATTTCTAATATATATACTTAATAGTATATAAAGCAAGGTAAGGATATAATGTACGTACACCATATCCTCAATTATGTGTTATGTCGGTTTAAGTTTTACTTGACGAAAAATGACTTTTGATATACAATTATATTAATGAAACAGATTATAGATATTGCAATAATAATTGTGATTCTACCGAATTTGTTGAATTTATGCTCGGAATAATAAAGAGCGCCTTAAAAGAGGCAAGCATAGATTTAACAAAAGTAGCTATTGAAAAAGAAAAAGTAGCTATTCAAGACAATATAGATAAAATTAACGGAAAATCACAAAAAAATATTCAAACGATATTTGATGCATTCGGTGTCGAAAAGGTCTTTGGTCGAAAGGATATTTCCGATGTTTGTAATTTGTCATATTCTGCGGCGGGTAAGATAATTGTTAAGCTGAAAGAGTATGAGTTAATCGAAGAGGTTAAAGGCAGAGGAAAAGGAAAATATAAA
Source organism: uncultured Eubacteriales bacterium (assembly GCA_900545865.1). Lineage (GTDB taxonomy): Bacteria > Bacillota > Clostridia > Monoglobales > Monoglobaceae > UMGS1820. The sequence continues at coordinate 4,037 of URAN01000015.1, read as the reverse complement.
TTTTCACTTGCATTTATTGCAAGTGTGTGATAAAATATAGGTATAAGCGAGGTGATTCTGATGGATAATGAATTAAAAGACGATTTAATTAAAAGCGACCTTGAGGTGAGATATGACGAACACGTCAAGAAGTTGTTATCCAATAAGAAAACTCTTGCTTGGATATTGAAATACAGCGCGGTTGAGTATAAAGATTGCACGATTAACGAGATTGTCGATTTTATCGAGGGAACACCCGAGATAAGCTCTGTCGGCGTTGACCGCGGTTTCACCGCACAATCGATAAAAGGCAATCAGAACGAAGATATTGCAATCGGAGAGGGTATGATTACATACGACCTGCGGTTTGAGGCGTTAGCACCCGGGACAGATGACGAGTACATTCAATTAATCATAAATATTGAGGCTCAAAATAAGTTCAACCCGGGTTATCCGTTGTTGAAGCGTGCGGTGTATTATTGCAGCCGAATGATTTCGGCACAAAAAGGATTGGAATTTGAAAATTCCGAATATAATAAGATTAAGAAAGTGTATTCGATATGGGTTTGCACCAATCCGCCAAAAACGCATAAAAATACAATAACACGGTACAAAATATCCGAGGAAAATGTGATTGGAAATGTAAAAGAAGATATTCAGCACTATGACCTGATGAACATAGTAATGCTGTGTTTAGGTTCATCCGACAACATTGAGGATAATGCTCTCGGTATGTTGAATACTCTTTTATCCGATACAATGAGTTCAAGCGAGAGAATAGAAATATTGGATAAAAAATTTGATTTTGATATGTCACCCGATGACAAAAAGGAGGTATCGGAGATGTGCAATGTAAGCAGAGGTGTTTATGACAAAGGTATGGACAGAGGTATAACCCTGGGCATGGATAAAGGTATGGCTCTTGGTATGGATAAGGGCATAGATAAATCAACCCTTAACTCCATAAGCAAGATGATGTCAACATTTAACATAACCATAGACCGAGCCATGGATATATTAGAGGTTCCCGATGAAAAACGTGAATATTATAAAAGTCAAATTTCGTCCGATTAGGAATACCCCCTAATTCAATTCCCCAAACGGTTATGCATACTGTTTGGGGAATATTTAACTTATCTGTTTATCGAGATATTTATCATTCAAAATCAAAAAGGTCATTTATATCAAAATCCAATATTTCTTCAAGGTCCTCATTGATTTCATCCATATCATAATCATTATGATAGCCTTGCCCTTCCCCCCACTCAATTATCTCATCATGTTCGGGATCGCTTTCATCATTTATATGCTCCAAAAACTCATAATATCCGTCTATTCCGCCGCAATCATCCGGTGGCGACGCTTGTTTGAATTTTGTTACCTGTGGATAATCATATTCATAATCATCTATGTAATTCAAAATCTCTATCGTGTGTTCCCACCAGTCCCCAAAGTCGTAAATATATTTAAATTTCTTTACTGTTTTAAAATATTCGTCTATCTTCACATCTCTGGCAAGCAATACCTTTGAGGGAAAATTTTGAAACATCTCCATTCCAAAGCATTTTTTCCCTTCGTCTGAATTAAAATACTCGTACTCCTCAATCGCTTCGTTATCATTTGTTATTCTTTCCGGAAATTCCTTGAATGAAAATTCATAAAGGTGATAGTTAAGCCACTCAAACGCAACCTGAATCGTGTTATGCAGCTGCATAAAATTTATTCCTTCGGGAATGATAATTTTTCTCCAAATCGGCGGCTTTGAGCCTTTAATTGTTACTTTTATTTCATACGCTTTCATATGTATTCCCCGTTTCTTTTGTGTATTAAATATTTTTTTTCATCTTTAAAAAGTCATCCAGTTGCAGTTCTTCCAACCCGGCAACAAAATCGACAAAGCAAGATAAATTCTCTGTCGTTGCATAGCTTTCAAGAGCATTATAGTAACTAAGCCGCTCCTCTTTTGATACCGATATAGGCAAATAACCGTTTATCATCAGCTGATAATTCATTATAAGTCGGCTTGTCCTTCCGTTACCGTCAATAAACGGATGAATCCTTACAAATTCGGCATGTGACCATGCCGCAAGCTCTATCGGATTTAATTCTTTTTCTTTATCCTTTAAAATCTCATAAAACTCTTTTATCTGCACATACATTTCGTTTCCGCTCGGCGGAGTAAATCCCGCACCGCTGATTCGCACCTCTTCATTTCTGTATATGCCGCCAACCATTATATTATCCATAAGTATCGAATGTATGTCCTTTACCGTGTTCTCATTCAAGCTTTTATTTTCAGCAATACATTTTTTTACATAATCATACGCCTTTTTATGATTAACAACCTCGTATATTTCGCGAAGAGTTTTTCCACCTATCGAGATGCCGTCTTCAAGAACAACCTTTGTTTCAATAAGCGTAAGAGTATTACCCTCAATCGCTGTCGAATTGTGGGTAAAAGTAAGTTCAAAATCCTTTTCATATGAAGACAGCGCAACCCTGCTTATTTTATGCTTGCTTTGTTCGTATCGGATTTTCTTTGTTTTAATTCTTTCAAAATCCACATTGTTCATTTCTACTCACCTGTCTTTATTCTGCAAAACCAAATAATTAATTTCAAACCGCTATAACTCTGCCTTAGGCAGCCATCTTGTTTCAACCGCGTCTTTTAATTTTCCGAACATAGAAATATATTTCTCTTTCGTAAGGCGCACTATTTCTTCGGCGATAACTTTGTTATATGCATGCGACGCATTATTTCTCGATTGCAAAGCCATAATCCACACATCGGCATCATCTATCATTGATGCCGAAAACGCAGTCTTTATTATAAATCGCGGTGAACCTGTCGCACTTTCGGAATATCCGTGAAACTCCAGCACCTCTTTCATCATCTTCCACGCCTGTTCAAAGGCAATTTCAAACAACGCAACCAGCCCTGTCAATTCGAGAGTGCTGTACGGCGGCTGTGTTTCGGATGCCTCGCAAAGGTTGGCATACGCGCGGCAAAAATTCTCATATTTTTTCATTTTCATATATAACCACACCGTCCTTTTCTATCTCGCCGCGTAATTCGTCTTGAATCGGTGTGTCAAGGCACACTATATCAAACTTTAAAAGCGTCGAAACATCTTCGTTTATCATCAAACAAAACTCGGCAGCATTGCCGCCCGAAATTGCGATGTCTATATCACTCTTTTCGTTAAAATCGCCCCTTGCACGCGACCCGAACAAAAAAATTTTTTCAATTTTATTCTCTTTAGCCGCTGAAGTAATCTCATTGATAATCTTTTGCGGCAGACCGAATTTTTCGGGAATTTTTATCATATAAATCACCAATTTTTATTTATAGACTTATAATACCGAAAATATACCGAAAAGTCAAGGGTTTTAACGCAATTTGTTCAACGAACAACGATATTCTCGGAAAACAAACTTGTATATCCCATACACCAAAGACTTTTAAAATAAATTATCACTGTCAAGTTTACATTCCCGACGGATACCGTCATATCTCCGCATTATGTCGGTACGCTTGAATTTTTTAGGTCATTAATCAAAATATATCAAAAAAATGAGGAGTTTTGCCTATACTGCATCGTCCTCATTTTTAACGTTATTCGGCTCACATATATTTCTCAACCGAAATTATATATTTTATTCAACGGGTGGTTCACCGCAATCCGGAATATCTATCGGCTGACCATCCTTTTTAACCGATTCAAACGCGACTATTCCCGGAATTGTGAATCGTGCCGCAAGCCATGCATTGACCGTCGGCAGCGTATGATTATACGCCGCACGGCAAAAATCATCAATTAAAAATTTATGAGATGCCATATGCCCGTTCTTTAAATCTTCGTACTCCTTCGGCAATCTCTTATAATCCTGTATGGGAGCGAACGAATCCCACTGCCACTCGTGATTCGCAACACGCTGTTTAAAATCGGGCAAATCTTTGTTCTCGGTCATTGCCATCGGATTGACATAATCGCTCACATCCTCAAGCGTTACGCCCTCGCCCTTGTTTTGAGTAAAAATATGCTGTGCGTTGCTGA